>CALYAI010000025.1 GCA_944393475.1 uncultured Clostridia bacterium | reverse complement strand
ATAGTGAAGGAAACTTAATTGGAGAATTAGAAAATATTAATGATGAAGAATTAAGAGTTGTTACAACAAATGAGAATGGTGAAATAAATGCTAAACTACCTATTGGAAAATATGAAATTATAGAAGTACAGGCTCCAACAGGATATTTCTTAAAAGATTCTATAGAAGAAAATACATATGAAGTAGAAGTAAAAGAAAAAGTAGAGGAAAAGAAAGAGTGGAAAGAAAGTTGGAATAGATTAATTGGCTCTTACTATAATGTGATTGTAGCAAATTTATATCCTAGTGAAAAGATAGAAAATAGTAAAATATTAAGTAAAGATGATACAGGAATAGTAATATATGCAAGACTAAATAATTTAAATATACCTGCAGAAGATACAGTAAATAATGTAGCAATTAATAAAACAAATCCTGTAATCATAAAATATAATTTGGATAATAAGGTAGAATGGGTAAGAGATACAATAGAAATAAGTTATGTTGACAAGGTAGATGATGGATATATTATATATGGAGAAGGAGCAGGAAAGATTGGTGCAGATTCAACAATAAATAATGAAGAACTATATATAAATGATAGAACTATAATAAAATTAAACTCAGATTTCATTATAACATCCGTTTTAAATTTTAATGCTGAACAGAAACTCATGAATGAAGTATATGAAGTGGAAATATATAGCGATACCATTATACCGGCTATAAGTATGGTTGATAATACGGAAAGAATTTGTGAGTATGGAAAATATGCAGTTACGATAAATAAAGATTTAAAGATAGAAAATATTGTTGGACCATATGATGAAATTTTTGATACAAATGAAAATTATTTACTATTAGAAAAATCTGTAAATAAAGTAACTAATATAATTACTAAAGATTGTATACAGAAAGAATTATTACCAGATAAAATTTATATAATGAAATGTAATTATCAAGGAGAAATATTAAATATATTTGGTGGATTGGACAAAGTTTATGAGGCTATTAAGGATACGGATGGATATTTAATAAAAGTATATAATGAAAACAATACCATCATAAATGCAGAAGATACAATAGATAATGAAGAAAAAACTTTAAAAAATTATATGTATATTAAATTGGACAATAATTTAAAGTTAGTAAATAATACGAAAGACTTATGGGAAAATAGGAGTAGTTATGAGAGATACATAGAATATGTCGATACATTGGAAGACGGATATTTATTAAGAGTGTTTTCAACAAAAAATAATGAATTTACAAGTGATGAGACTACTAATGGCGAAATCGAATTAAAAAATCAAAATTATGCAGTAATAAAAACAGACAAAAGCTTAAAAGTAGATAGGATAATGTATGAGTATTATAATACAATAACATATAATGAAACAAATGAATTTGTATTACCATCATTAACTAAACTTGAAAAAGGAATATACAAAATGGTAAACAGATACTTTACTAGTAATATAACTATACCTGAAGAAGATACAGTAGATAATAAGAAGATTTATATAGAAGCTGGATATCATAGTGTGTTGTTTAATAAAGAATTTAAAGTAATTGATATTGATTTTAGTAATTCATTAGACTTTGTTACAGAAAATGGGTACATATCAGATGAATATTTTTCTGAAGATAAAGTGATATCACCAGAAGATACTGTAGATAATAAAGAAATTATAATACAAGGTGGATCAAATTCTTTAATACTATATGATAAGCAAATGAAAGTAAAGAAAATTCTTACAGGTTATGAAATAGATGGGGCAGAATATAATCAAGATCTTAATGAATATGTAATTTATATTGGAAATGCATATAATGATGAAGAAATAAATATTCTTCCAGAAGATATGGATAATGGAGAAGGAATAACACTTAAACCATATAGCAACTATTTATTAACTTTTGATATTAATACTTTAAAAATAAAAAAAGTTATATATGGAATTGAAGAATATAGTAATCCATACACGAAATTAGAAGATGGAATTATTTATGTATTAGGTTTAAACAGTGATATACCTGCTGAATATACAGAAAGTGGAAAAGATATAAAATTAGATAGATACAGTTATAATAGTTATTATTTTGTAAAATATAATAAAGATTATAAAATTCAGTATGCTGTTCCAGCTGATGAATTTATATATCAAAAAGCAACAGAAAAAGGATATGAAGTATTAACAAAAACATTGGGGATATATACATTAACTATAATGGACAAAGAGTGGAATATATTAAGAACAATAGACAATTATTTACTAACTGCTTCAGATGGAGGATATATTTATAATGAAGAAGTATTAGCAAATACTACTATACCTAAGGAGTATAATACTTTAGGTGAAGATCTATTTATAGAAAAAGGAAAATATATTGTTAAAGAAACAGCAGACGAAAAAATTGATTGGTTAATAGAAACAGAAAATTATTTAACGGAAATGGAAGAAACTACCAATGGATATTTTGGAATATGGAGCAATGGAATGAATAAAATAGAAAAAGAAGGAGGACCAGATTATAAAGTCGAAATAGGGTGCTTAAAGATAACAGAAGAATTAATTAAAGAACAATTATTAAATAAAACAACATTAAATATTTCTAATGAACCTAGTGTTGGTAAAGTTATAGTAAAATATCTAGATAGAAATACAAATAAGGAAATTGCAAAAACAGAGGAATTTGAAGATAAAATAGGTGTTGAATATTCAACAGAATCAAAAGATATACAATATTATAACTTAGTTGATACACCGGAAAATGCATCTGGTACAGTAAAAGATGGTGTAACAGAGATTATATATTATTACGACAGACAAGATTTTAATATAAAAACAGAAAAGACAATTTCTGAGTTATATATAAATGGAGAAAAACAGAATATTAAAGATAGTCCTAATAATCTATTCCAAGTTTCTATACATAGAAAAGAATTGAACAATACGAATATACAAATAAAATATATAATAAAAATAGAAAATACCGGAGAGATACCAGGTACAGCTGGAATTGTAACAGATGAAATACCGGAAGGATTGGAATTCTTTGAGGAAGATAATAAAGATTATTGGAAATTAGAAGGTGGAAAAGCAGTAACAGATGTACTAGATGGAGAAATGATACAACCGGGTGAATCAAGAGAATTAGAAATAGTTCTAAGATGTGTAAATACAGGAAATAATGTTGGATTAAAAAATAATATAGCTGTAGCTTCTAATATGAAAAACCAGCCAAATTTTGAGGATTCAGACAGAACAAATGATTCAGATGAATGTAAATTATTAATTACAGTTGGAACAGGTGGAGAAAATATAATTAAGATAGAATTAATTATGTTAGCAATTGGAAGCGTAATAGCTGCAATAATTTCACTAATAAAAAAGAAAATAAAAAAGTAGAAAGAAAATAAAAAGGATTAAGCTTTGCTTAATCCTTTTTCCTTTTATTCTTTATTTGTCATTTCTTCTAGTTGTAATAATTCATTCCATCTCTTATCTACTATTCTTTGGAATTCTTCTATCATCCACTCATTTCCTGGCTTAAACATATGTCTAAAACGTTTTTGTGGTTTTAAGAATTCTTCTACAGGAAGTTTTTTAGCTGGTTTATATGTTATTTTATACTTACCATCTACAACTTCATATAATGGCCAATAACATGTATCTGCAGCTAATTTATTAATTTGCATTAAATCTTCTGTAGCATATCCCCATCCTCTTGGGCAAGGAGCCATTACATTTAAAAATGTTGGTCCTTCTGTATATATTGCTTTTTCTGCTTTTTCATACAAATCTTTAAAATTAGTCATAGCAAGAGTTTGTGCAACATATGGTAAATGATGTGATACCATTATTTCTGTTAAATCTTTTCTTTCTTGTGCTTTACCTGGGATAACTGTTCCAGCAGGTGAAGTTGTTGTATCTGCAAATTTAGGTGTTGCAGAAGAACGTTGAATACCTGTGTTCATATATGCACCATTGTCATAACATACATAAACCATGTCATGACCTCTTTCCATAGCACCAGAAAGTGATTGTAAACCTATATCATAAGTTCCACCATCTCCACCAAATGCAATGAACTTTGTATGTGCATCTTCTTGTAATTTACCTTGCTTTTTTAAAGACTTATATGCAGCCTCAACACCTGAAAGTGTGCTTCCTGCGTTTTCGAAAGCTGTATGTATAAAAGAGTCAGTCCAAGATGTATATGGGTATGTAAATGTAGAGACTTCCATACATCCTGTAGCTACAGCAATTACAGCATGATCTTCAGGTTTTAATGCTCTTAATACCATTCTTGCAACTGGAGGAGCTCCACAACCTGCACACATTTTATGTCCTTCAGAAAATCTTGAAGGTTTATTTGCAATTACTTCTTTTAAATTATATGGCATTATTTTTCAGCTCCTTTCGTTCTTAATCCTAAATGTCTATAAGGATTTTCTATTTTTCCTGTTTTTACAATTTCTTGTAAATCATTGTATACTTTTTCTATATCATCAGATTTTGTATCTCTACCACCAATTCCATAGATATAACTTACTGTAGGTACATGAATATTATTTACAAACATACCAGATGTAACATCTGTAAATAATGCACCACCTGTAGCATTTAAAGAATCTGCTTTATCCAATACTGCAACAGCTTTTACATTTGCCAAAGCTTTAGAAATTTCTTCTGCAGGGAATGGTCTAAATACACGAACCTTTAATAATCCTGCTTTAACACCTTTGCTACGTAAATCATCTACTACGAATTTTGCTGTACCTGCTGTAGAATTCATACAAACAATAGCGATATCTGCATCAGCTAATTTGTATTCTTCAAATAAACCATATTTTCTACCTGTTAATTTTTCGAATTCTTCAGCAACTTCTAAAATAACTTTTTTAGCATTTTTCATAGCTTGTGATTGCTGAGCTTTATGTTCGAATAGATATCCTTGTAAATCTAAAGGTCCCATAGAAATAGGTTCTTTACTATTTAATAAGTAATGTTCTGGTTTATATGTACCAACAAACTCTTTTACTTTATCATCTTCTACTAAATCTATTGTTTCTATAGAATGTGATGTAATAAATCCATCTTGGCATACCATTAAAGGAAGTTGTACATCTTTATGTTCTGCAATTCTATGAGCCATTAATAGATTATCATATGCTTCTTGGTTGCTTTCTGAAAATAGCATTATCCATCCAGCATCACGAACACCCATTGCATCAGAGTGATCATTGTGGATATTTAATGGTCCAGATACAGCACGATTAACAAGTGACATTACTATGGGTAAACGTAATGAAGATGCTATATATATCATTTCCCACATAAAAGATAATCCATTTGAAGATGTAGCAGTCATAGCTCTTGCTCCTGCAGCTTCAGCACCAACACATGCACTCATTGCACTATGTTCACTTTCTACAGCAACGAATTCTGTATCAACAGTACCATTGCTAACAAAAGTAGAAAAATATTGTGGAATTTCTGTTGATGGTGTAATAGGAAAAGCAGCAACAACATCTGGATTTATTTGCTTCATAGCAGTAGCTGCAGCTTCATTACCACTTAAACGTTCTCTAATACTCATTATTCAACTCCCTCCTCTACCATTGAGATTGCTTTAAAAGGACAAACTTTAGCACAAACGCCACATCCTTTACAATAGTCATAATTAAAGTCTGTTCTTTTCATATCTTTGCCAACTGGAATTGCATTTTCTGGACATACTGGAAAGCATAAACCGCATTGTTTACATTTTTCGCTGTCAAATACAGGTTTCATACTTCTCCAATCTCCAGTTTTAACTTCACGAGAATTTCCAGCATTATATATAGTTCCTCCAATTGTCATATCTTCCATTGGAGTAGTGTTATTAATGTTTGTTTTATCCATTTTTTTCTCCTTTCTAATATAGGGGATGGACTTAAATATTAAAGTCCAAACAGTCCCTATTATTGAACTTTTACAACTCTTTGAAGAGCTATTTCTAAGGCTTTCATATTTCCGCCAATAACTTCTGGCTTTTTAGCAAATTTATGTTTAAAAGAACCTTCCATATCTCTTAAGAATTCTTTTTCAGGAATTATTCCTGTTACTTTAACAACTGCTGCAAGCATTGGTGTATTAGGGAAGTATTTGCCTAAAGCTTCGATAGAAACTGTTTTTGCATCTATTGTATATATTTGACCTTTATAGCCTTTTAATAGTCTTTTTAATGTTTCTCCATCTTTTGTAGTATTAATAATAATTGCTCCAGATTCTTTTAAACCTGCAGTAACATCTACAGAATTTAATAAAGTATCATCTACAACTACTACATAATCAGGATTGTAAATATTACAGTGGATTCTTATAGGTGTAGTACTAATTCTGTTGTAGGCAGTAATTGGTGCACCCATTCTTTCAGCACCATATTCAGGAAATCCTTGTATATATTTTCCTGTGTTAAATGCTGCATCTGCTAATAGTAAAGAAGCTGTTTTTGCACCTTGACCACCTCTACCATGCCATCTAATTTCAATTAAATCATTCATTGGTTCGAAATTACCTCCTTTTACATATAAATATACACTTAAAGTATATTCTTAAAAAGCGTAAGTGTCAAGCAAATTTCTTAGAATAAACGGTCATGTAATATTTATGAAAAAAACGTATAAATCTTACGCAAATAGGCTTTTAGACATTGACTTTTTGAGCAAATTCATATATGATAGTAATGTCAAATTTTATGTATAAATGAGATATTAAAGCACTAGCTTAAGGAGGAAGTTTTATGGGAGAAGTAATAGTTATAACATCAGGTAAAGGAGGAGTTGGAAAAACAACAACAACAGCAAATCTTGGTTCAGCCCTAGCACTAGAAGGAAAAAAAGTCGTATTAGTAGATACTGATATTGGTCTTCGTAATTTAGACGTAGTAATGGGTCTAGAAAATAGAATAGTATATGACATTGTAGATGTTGTAGAAGAAAAATGCAAATTAAGACAAGCTTTAATTAAAGATAAACGTTTCCAAGAATTATTCCTATTACCTGCAGCCCAAACAAGAGATAAAAGTGCAATAACAGAAGAACAAATGAAAAAATTAACTGAACAGTTAAAAGAAGAATTTGACTATATTTTAATAGATTGTCCAGCTGGAATAGAGCAGGGATTTAAAAATGCAATTGTAGGAGCAGATAAAGCAATTGTTGTTACGATGCCAGAAATTTCAGCTATAAGAGATGCGGATAGAATTATAGGATTACTGGAATCATCTAATATAACAAATCCAGAGTTAATAATAAATAAATTAAGACCAGAGATGGTAAGAAGAGGAAAAATGATGGATGTTGATGATATAGTAGATTTATTATCAATAAAACTTTTAGGAGTTGTTCCAGATGATGAATATGTAATCACACAAACTAATAAGGGGGAACCTGTTATATCTAACAGAAGAGCACCTTCTGGAAGAGCATATATGGAAACTGCAAAACGTATTTTAGGTGAAGAGATAGAAGTAACAATACCGGGAAGAGAAAAAGGATTTTTTGCAGCTATAAAAAGATTTTTTAAAAGAAAATAATTATTCGGAGGTAAAATATGTTTGAAAATATAGTGGGTTTCTTTAAAAAATTATTAAAAAAGGAAACAGAAGAAGAAAATAATAAAGATATGGCTAAAGAAAGATTGCATTTAGTTTTAATGCAAGATAGAGCAAATGTTTCTGCGGACTTTTTAGATATGATGAAACAAGAGATTATAGATGTAATAAAAAAATATATAGATGTTGACGAAAGTGAGATAGATGTTCATTTAACAAATAAAACAAGTGATGATGGGACAACAGGACCAGCATTATATGCTAATATTCCAATTGTAAGTATAAAACATTCTGGAGATATAGATGACGAAACAAAGGAAAAAGTTAAAGAACAGAAAACTGAAAAACAAGATGATAAAAAAGAAGAACAAGAGATAGAACCAAAAGAAATAGAAGAGAATGATAAAGAAAAAGAAGTGGAAAACAATACAGAAAATGAAAAAATAGAAGAAAAAGTAGAAATGGAAAAAGAGAAAGAGAAAGAAAAAGAAACAAAGACTAAAGAGGATCTTGTAGAAGATATGATTATTGCGGATGATCAAACTAATGATGAAAAAGAAGATGAAGAAGAAATAAAATTAGTGGAAGAAGAAATAAATGTAATAGATGAGGGGAAAGTACAAAGTATTAACGAAGAAGAGAAAAAAGAAGATAAGGTAACAGTAACTGAAGAAAAAGTTATACATAATAACAGAAAGAGAAGAAATAAAAAGAAAAGAAAATAAGGGATGTATAATCAAAATAAATACGTAAAGGAAGAAAAATGAAAAGAAAAATTTTAAAAAATATAGATTGGGGAATTTTTATTTGTTGTATTATACTATCAATTATAGGAATGATTGCATTATTTTCTGCAACTTATGATTCAGAAGACACAAGTTTGCAAAGACAAATTATTTGGTTTATTATTTGTATTCCAGTAGTGTTTATTATAATATTTATAGATTATGAAAATATTGCAAAGATATCGCCAATATTATATGGAATTATATTAATATTATTAATAGGAGTTCTCTTTACAGAACCAGTAAACGGAGCTTCTAGCTGGTTCGATTTAGGATTCTTTTCTATTCAACCAGCAGAATTTGCTAAGATATTTGTAATTTTATTTCTGGCCTTAGCTTTATGCAAAATACAAGAAAAAGATAAAAACGAAATTAACAAGCCAAAAAAATTATTAATTGCACTAGCTATTGTAGCTGTACCAGTACTTTTAATAGTAAAACAACCGGATTATGGTACTGCAGCAGCATTTTTAGTAGCAACAATTATGATGATTTTCACAGCAGGTATTAATAAAAAATATATAATTGGAACAATCTTATTAATAGTAATTGCTGTTCCATTGTTATATTTCTTTGTACTACCGGACCATGCTAAAGATAGAATAGAAGTTTTCTTACATCCAGAAACAGATCCACGTGGTTCAGGATATAATTTAACGCAATCAAAATTAGCAATTGGTGCTGGTCAATTAACTGGAATGGGACTACTAAAAGGAAACCAAACACAATTAGGATTTTTATATCCTAAAACAACGGACTTTATCTTTTCTGTTATAGGAGAAGAAATGGGCTTTGTTGGTGCAGGAGCAGTAATTATACTATATGTTGTATTAATAACTAAATCAATATATGTAGCAAAAACTGCCAAAGATGATTTAGGATCATATATTGCGATAGGAATTTCCGGGATATTCCTATTTCATATGTTAGAAAACATAGGAATGACAATGGGACTTTTACCAATAACTGGTGTTCCACTACCATTTGTAAGTTATGGAGGAAGCTCTTTATTTACAAACTTCATATTAATTGCATTACTATTAAATATAAGTGGCAGAAGACAAAAGACGATATTTATAGAATAAAAGTTGAAAGTTTTTACTTTCGACTTTTTGCTGTAAGAGATAAACAAGTAAATTGCTAAAGGAGAATAAAAGTGTTTTTAAAAAAATTAAAAATAGGTAATATTGAATTAAAAAATAATGTACTTTTAGCACCAATGGCAGGTATAACGGATAAACCTTTTAGGATAATTTGTAAGGAAATGGGTGCAGGTCTTGCAACAACAGAAATGATAAGTGCAAAAGCAATTTTTTACAATGATGCAAAAACTAAGAAATTATACAATTTAGAAGGCGAAAAAGGACCAATATGTATACAACTATTTGGAAGCGATATAGAAGCAATTAAATATGCTACACAAGAAATTGATAAAATAGCAGATATTATTGACTTCAACATGGGATGCCCAGCACCGAAAATTGTTAAAAATGGAGATGGAAGTAATTTATTATTACATTTAGATTTATTAGAAAAAATAGTAAGAACAATAAGAGAAAACACAAATAAACCAATAACATTTAAGATAAGAAAAGGCTGGGATGAAAATAATATAGTAGCTGTTGATGTAGCAAAAATAATCGAAAAAGCAGGAGGCTCTGCAATAATTATCCATGGAAGAACAAGAAAGGAATTCTATTCAGGAAACGCAGATTGGGACATTATAAAAGAAGTAAAACAAAGTGTAAACATTCCAGTAATAGGAAATGGAGATATCATAGATGAGGAAACTGCAGAAAAAATGTTTAGCTATACCGGAGTGGATGGAATTATGATTGGAAGAGCAGCATTTGGTAACCCATGGATTTTTAGAGAGATAATACACTATTTGGAAACAGGAGAAAAGCTACAAAAGCCCACATTGGAAGAAAAATATAAAATGATGATAAGACATATAAATATGGAAATCGAAGAAAGAGGAGAAGAAGTAGCAATAAAAGAGATGAGAAAACAATTAAGTTGGTATATAAAAAATCTTAAAGATGCTAGCCAAGAACGTAACAAATTAAATAGAATAGATAATAAAATCGAATTAGAAAATGAATTAAGAAGATATTTTGAATATATAAAAAACAACTGAATAAAAATATTAAAAGAATAGTTTTTATACTATTCTTTTTTTGTTTTAGTAGGAGGAAAAAATGAAAAAGATTAAAATAGCGATTTTTTTTGTATTTGTAATTATATTCATAATTTTAGTTATTTTTATTATAAAAAATAATAAAAAATATCAAAATGGGAATAATGATAATAATCAAATTTTAAATATGAACTCGTATGAAGCAGAAATAGAAGTTACTGTTAAAAGTAATAAGAATACTAATAAATATAGAATGAACCAAAGATATAAAAAGAATGAATACAGTATTCAAGAGATAGAAGAACCAGAGAACATAAGAGGTATAGAATTAGAATATAGAAATAATGTGCTTTCAATAAAAAATACTAATTTGAATCTTAGTAAAATGTATCAAGATTATGAATATATAGCTGAAAATAATTTATTTTTAAATGAATTTATAGACGACTTTAAAAATGATAGTAAAGGAATGAAAGAAACCGATAAAGAAATAATATTAGAAACAGAATGTAGAAACCAATCAAATAAATATCAAGTAAGAAAAAAATTAATAATAGATAAACAAACTAACAAGCCAAAAGAATTACAGGTACAAGATATTAACCAAAATATAACTATTTACATATTATATAATGAGATAAGTTATAAGTAGTAGCCAAACTATTTTCTTTATCTCGAGCTAGTATTTAAAACAAGAGATATACTAATAATGGGAGTGAAGAAAATGAATATAAAAAGAGGTGACATGTTTTATGCAGATTTAAGCCCTGTTGTTGGCTCTGAGCAGGGTGGAATTAGACCGGTTTTAATAATCCAAAATGATTTAGGAAATAAATATAGTCCAACTGTAATTGCAGCAGCAATTACTTCACAAAAGACTAAAAATAAGTTGCCTACTCATATAGAAATAAATTCTAAAGAAGCAGGGTTAAAGTCTGATTCAATAATACTTGCAGAACAAATTAGAACAATAGATAAAAGTAGATTAAAGGAGAGAATAGGACATATAGATAATGATGAGATTATAAACAAAATAAATAATGCACTTGGAGTTAGTTTTGGATTATAAATATGTATGAAAATTAATATATTTATTTTAATAATATAACAGCATAAAAAAGCTTTGCTAGTAATAGCAAAGCTTAAAATAATATAAAACAAGTTTCTATATTAAACTTGTAATTTTTTTATAATTTTAATTTCATTATATAATTTATCTATTATTTCTTTTCTATTTATAAGAGCAGTTTGATATTCGTGATATATTGTATGAATATTTTCGAAATTTTCTCCATCTTGAAGAAGAATTTCCATACCTTCTTTGTAATAGTTTTTCTTTTTTTCTGTATGAGCTTTATTCATTTTTTCTTCGTATTCCAAAATTTGTTCAATTCTTCTTATTTGATCTTTTAGATAATCAAGATACCCTGTAACACAGCTAATTTCGTAATAGGTATCATCAATTACAACTTTGAACAATGCTTTTACAACTTTTTTATTTAATTTTCCTAATTTAACACCTTGTGCAGCATTATCTAGTGCTGCCATTTTTATATTTGGTTCAGTATCTTTTATTAAATCTTTTAAAGTATCTGATATATGGATATGTGTTTTATATTGTCTTTTAGTAACTAAAGCATCATAATCATCAGCAACTTTTATTATTTGGTCTTCATAAGGAATTGCTTTTCCAATTAATCCTTCAGGATAGCCAGAGCCATCAAGTGCTTCGTGATGATATTTTGGACCAAGTGCATAGGGTCTTAATTTTATATCATCCATACACATTTTGTAACCAATTAGGGTATGAGTTTTCATTACTTCAAATTCCTCTGGTGTTAATTCATCAGGCTTGTTTAAAATTTTTGGTGGAATAAACATTTTTCCAATATCATGCATATATGCACAAATTGTACAATAAGCAGTAAAATTTTTATCACAATGTAGATATTCGCATAATCTACAAGTAATACTTGCAACATTTTCACTATGTACTCTGGTAAAAGGATCCAGACTATCTAGCATAGTAAGTTGATATCTCATTGTTATGTCTAAATTATATGATTTTAAGGTTGTTTTATCATAAAAATCAAATTTTTGGTTTGCCATGAATTTCTCCTCTTTTGTAAATATTTTATATTTTTAGTTTTCTTATTTCTTTTAACTCAAGATTTAATTTATCTATTGTTTCATTTCTTTGTGCTAATGCTTCTGTATATTGTTTTAAAATACCTTCAAAATTCTCTTCTGTTTCTCCTTTCGAGAACAATAATTTCATACCTTCAGCATAAAAATCTTGATATTTTTTTGTTTTTGATGCTTGTTTTTTCTTATAGTATTTGTCTATTTGTTTTAATCTTTTAATATTTTCTTTTAGAAAATCTAAATATTTAAAAGCAGTTGATATTTCATAAATAGTATCGTCAATTACTACCTTTTTTAAAGCTTTTGTAGCAGGAATATTGTTTTTGCCATTATGAGCATTATCTATTAGAAGTTTTAATGTATCTGTAATACCAATATGTGATTTATATTGTCTTTTACTAACAATCGCATCAAATTCATCTGCAACACGAATAATTTGTGCTTCTATTGGAATATTATTACCTTTTAATCCATCAGGATAGCCAGAACCATCAAGAGCTTCATGATGCCATTTTGGTCCAGCTGAATATGGTCTTAAATCTTTATCATCCATACACATTTTATATCCAATAGTTGTGTGGGTTTTCATAATTTCGTATTCTTCATCTGTAAGTTTGCCTGGCTTTTGTAAGATATTTGGTGGTATAAACATTTTTCCGATGTCATGCAAATATGCACAAGTTGTACAATATATAATAAAATTCTTATTTAGATGTAGATAGTCGCAAATTCTACAAGTTAAATTTGCCACACTTTCTGAGTGTTTTCTTGTAAAATTATCAAGAGAATCTAACATTTTAAGTTGATATCTAGCAGATGCATCTAAATCATATGATTTTAGAACACGTTTATCGTAAAAATCGAATTTTTCTTCAAACATTTTATTCTCCTTTGTAGAAAGTATTGTTTTAAAAATATAATAACATTAAATGAAATAAAGTTCAATATTTTGTTGATTTATCTTGTCTTTTAATATATTATAAAAGGGTACAAAATGATAAAAGGTGATAAGGAATGTATTTAAAAAGATTAGAGTTACAAGGATTTAAATCCTTTGCTGATAAAACTGTATTAGAATTTATGCCAGGAATTACCTCTGTAATAGGTCCAAATGGATCAGGAAAAAGTAATATTGCAGATGCAATTCGTTGGGTATTAGGAGAACAAAGTATAAAGTCACTAAGAGGTGCAAAATCGGAAGATATAATTTTTGCAGGAACGCAAAATAGAAAATCTTTAGGGTTTGCAGAAGCATCTTTAGTTTTTAATAATGATGATGGAAAATTGCCAATAGAATATGCAGAAGTAACAGTAACAAGAAGATTATATAGAACAGGAGAAACAGGTTATTTTATAAACAAAGCACCATGTAGATTAAAGGATATATTAGAATTATTCATGGATACAGGAATTGGAAAAGATGGTTATTCAATAATTGGACAAGGAAAAATAGATGAAATTTTAAGTAATAAATCAGAAGATAGAAGACATATTTTTGAAGAAGCAGCAGGAATTGTAAAATATCGTACAAGAAAAGAAGATTCAGAAAAGAAGCTAGAAAGAGCTAAATTAAATTTGCTAAGAATAAATGATGTTTTAACAGAAGTAGAAAACAATATGGAACCTTTAAAAATTCAATCCGAAAAGGCTAAAAAATATTTAGATTTAAGAGAGGAATTAAAAGGTATAGAAGTCGGATTATTTTTGTATAACATAGATTTATATAAAGAAAAGTTGGAAAAGTCAACTTCTGATGAAGAAATAATGAATTCAACATATGAAGAAGAACAAAAAAGTCAGACTGAAAAAAATGAAAAAAAGAACAGATTAAAGACAGAAATAAACAATTTAATAGAAGAAATAGAATCAATGCAAAACATTGGATTCGAAAGTAGTAACAAAATAGAAAAGATAAATTCTAATATAAATGTGGCAGAAGAAAGAATTAATAACATCCAAGAGAACAACAAAAGATATCAAACAGAAATTAAAGAAGTAAATGAAAAAATAAATGACTTAGAAGCAGAGAAAAAGCAAAAATTAGAGAAAAAAGAGAATTTATATAGTAGCAAAGAAAAATTTGAAAATGAATTAAAAGAAAAAGAGAAAGAGTTAAAAGATTTATCTGCTAAACTTTCGGATAAACAATTAGAAATAGAAAACAAGAAAAAAATTATAGAAGAAGGAACCGACAAAAAATATGAATTACAGAATGAAATAAATACATATGATGTAAAAGCAGATTCATTTGATAAAAATGTTAAAACTAAAACAGAGGAATTACAGCTTACAATATCAGAATTAGATAGTTCAAGACTTAAAAAAAGTGAAATAGAGCAAAGCTTTTTGGAGATAGAAAACAAAAGAAACAAAATAAAAGACGAATTGTCTGAAATAGAAAGTAAGAAAACTAAAGCAGATAGTAAGATAAAAGTTTTTGAAACAGAAATAAATAATTTAGCCCAAACTGTAAGAATAAAAGAGTCTAGATTAAAATTCTTAGAGGAAACAGAAAAGGAAAAAGAAGGATATACAAAAAGTGTTAAATCATTACTTAAGTCAGCAGAAAATATTCCAGAACTAAAAAATGGTTTACATGATGTTGTCGCAAATTTAGTGAAAGTAAATAAAGAATATGAAATTGCAATAGAAATGTGTTTGGGAGCAGGAGTACAAAATGTTGTTACAGAAAATGAACAAGTAGCAAAGAAATTAATAGAATATTTAAGAAATAACAACTTAGGCAGAGTAACTTTTTTACCAATTTCTGCTGTAAAAGGAAAAAAACTAGAAAAAGCTAATTTAAAAGTAGATGGTGTTATAGGAATTGCATCAGATTTGGTTGAATATGATAAAAAATATGACGGTATTTTTAAATATCTCTTGGGTAGAACTGTTATAGTTAATGATATGGAAGCAGGGATAAATCTTGCTAAAAAGAATGGCTATGCGTTTAGAATAGTAACATTAAAAGGAGATATAATTAATCCATCAGGTGCAATGACTGGAGGATCTGTACAGACTAAAACTATAAATATATTAGGAAGAAGCAGAGAAATCGAAGAGTTAAAAAGAGAAATTAATAAATTAAGTACAAAACTTAAAAATAAAGAAAAAGAAAAGGAAGAGTACATATCAAGTATAGAAGACTTATTGGAAAACATAGAAAATCTAGAGTCAAATTTACAAGAAATTGATATAGAGTATGCAACACAAAAACAAAAAGTTGAACTAATTTCTGAAAATGTTGATAAATTAACAATTCGAATGAATAAAACAAAAAAAGAAATAGAAGACATACAAAAACAAAAACAGGACTTGTTAAAAAATAAAGAAGATATAAATAAAGAACTAAATAAGTTAGAAAGAAAAATAGAAGAATTAAATATCGAAGTAGAAGAATTTGCGAAGTTAAATAAAGATGACCAAATATATTTGGATAATTTAAACATGGATATAACTAATTTAAAAATATCCGTATCTTCTTTTGAAGAAAGTGAAGTTTCAATAGATGAGATGATGGAAAGAATAAATATGGATATATTAAATAGTAAGGAAAGTATAAAATCAAAAGAAGAGCAAATATCAAATAATAAAAAGGAAGAAGAGGAACTAAGAAAACAGATAGAAGAATTTAAAGAGAAGATAGTAGAAATTAAAGAAAATGTAAAAAATAGTGGTTCAAAAATAGAAAAACTAAAAGATACTAAAACCGAAAAGAATAAAGCATTGGAAGACATAGAAAAAGAAATAGAGGAACAATTTACAAGGTTACAGGATTTAAAAGAGCAATTAGTAAAACTAGATATTAAAAAAAGTAAATTATCACAGGATTTAGAAGATGTTATAAATAAGATGTGGGATGAATATGAACTAACACCAAATAACGCAGATGGATTTACTAAAACTTCTGATCCAAATAAAACTCAAAAAGATGTAAATTATTTAAGGGAACAAATAAGAGATTTAGGAAGCATAAATATAGATTCAATAGAAGAGTATAAAAAACTTAAAGAAAGATATGATTTTGTTTGTGAACAAAGATTGGATTTAGAAAATTCTATGGCAAAATTAAAAAATGTAATTTCTGATATGATAAACAAAATGAAAACACAATTTAAAGATAAGTTTAAAATTATAAATAGAAACTTTAATGAGGTATTTAAAGAGCTATTTGGTGGAGGAAAAGCAGAATTAATATTGGAAGATGAAAGTGATGTATTAAATTGTGGAATAGATATTAGGGTTCAACCACCTGGAAAGAAATTGCAAAATATGACATTATTATCAGGAGGAGAAAAAGCTCTTACTGCGATTGCAATACTTTTTGCAATATTAAAAATAAATCCTGCACCATTCTGTGTATTGGATGAAATAGAAGCAGCACTTGATGATGTAAATGTAAATAGATATGCAGAATATTTAAAGAAATTTGCAAAGGAAACACAGTTCCTAGTAATTACTCATAGAAAAGGAACAATGGAAGTTGCAGATACTGTATATGGTATAACTATGGAAGAGAATGGAATAAGTAAATTGCTTTCTATGAAGTTAAAATAAAAAAAGAAAAACCTTTGGGTTTTTCTTTTTTTATCTAAATATTGCAATAATTATTAATAATATTCCAGATAAAATGTTTGATTGTTTTATATATTTTGTATTATATGAGATTATTTTTTTACCAAGTACACCTCCTAGGCTAAGACTGGCAAGCTGAAAAACAGAAGAGATAAGAGGATAAAATAGACCATATATTCCATAGTCGGAACAAGTAAGACCAACACACATTGCATCAAGAGAAAGTGCAAGAGCTATAGATATTGCTTCATTTTTTTCTATAATTTTAGCAGTATTCAAATCAGAAGCTTTATATATAATCATTAATCCCATACAAAACAAAATTAGTGAACTTAGTAAATCTATAATATCCTTTGGAAGTAATTTAAGTATAAGGTATCCAAAAATAACAGAAATACTAACCAAAATAAAAGAAACAATAAAGATAACAATTTTTGTGGAAATCGGAATTACAGTTTTTTTAATTCCATATGTAATTCCAATTCCGAAAGCATCAACACTAACAGATAGAGCAAGAAGAATGATTGTAAGTAACATAAAATCACCTCTATATATAATATGCTTTCCAAAAGTAATTTGTTATGTAAAATTAATAAAGAGGAATAAAAAATAAGTACAAGCATATAAATTAATAAACTTATACAAAGGAGAGATTTATATGTGGTGTACAAAAAGTATTAAAGAAATAGAAAAGGAATTAAAAACAAATATAAGAGTGGGTTTAAATGATAAAGATGTAGAAATAAGACAGGAGGAGTTCGGAAAAAACCAGATAGAAGAAAGAAAAAAAGAGAACATAATTCTAAAATTATTAAATCAATTTAAAGATTTCATGATTATAATATTAATTATTTCTGCGATAGTTTCAGCATTGGTAAGCTATTTTGAAGGAACAGGAGATTATTTTGATTCTATAATAATAATTGCTATAGTAATATTTAATGGAATAATGGGACTAGTCCAAGAGATAAAAGCAGAAAAATCCATAGAAGCCTTAAAGAAAATGTCTTCACCTGTTGCAAAAGTAAAAAGAAATGGAAAAAATATTACTATAAAAGGGGAAGAGATAGTGCCAGGTGATATAGTAATATTGGAAACAGGAAATTATGTACCAGCTGATATTAGATTAATAAGTACTAATAATTTAAAAATAGAAGAATCTAGTTTAACAGGAGAAACAGAAGAGGTAAGAAAGAATGAAAAAGAAATATATACAAATGAAACAGCAAGTCTTGCAGATATGAGAAATATGGCGTTTGCAAGTACAACAGTAGTAAAAGGAAGGGGAGAGGGAATTGTAATAAATACTGGTATGAATACAGAGGTAGGAAA
>CALYAI010000024.1 GCA_944393475.1 uncultured Clostridia bacterium | reverse complement strand
ATTCATCTTTTTCTTCAGTAGATGTTTCTTTAATATTTTCGTTATACATAGCAACAGTTTGACTACTTTCTGAATAACTAATTAATACATCAACATTTCCTACACCATTAATTTTAGACAATATATTTTTTAATCTTTCCTCCAGTGTCTCTGTAGTATTTTCTTTACTTTCTGCAATTGTTGTATTTGCTATTTCTTCAATTTTTCCTTTATCTCCTTTATCAGATATAATTGTATTTATTGCAATAACAGTTATTATTAAAATAAGTATTCCTACAACTAAATTTTCTACCTTTTTCTTATTATTTTTATTATCCGTCTTTGTCAAATTATCTTTTATTTTTTGCAACTTATCTTCTAAAATAGATATCACCTCCTAATTTCCATTTACATAGATTTTTTTCTCATCAACTTCATATTTTTTAGATAAAGTTTCTTTTATATTTTTTATTTCACTAGATGATAAAAAATTATTTTCATTTTCCGTTAGTGTATTTTCTCCTATTTCTATTTTATTAACCTTCTTGATTTCATTATTATTCAATTTGCTTACATCTTTAATATCAATCTTATATATTTCGGTTTCTTCCTTTTGTACATTTATATTTGCTGTGATATCTATATTTTTAGCTTGATATCCTTCTTCTTCTAATTCTTTTTTTATATTGTTTTTTATTGTGGTTAAATATAAATCTTCTATATTTTTATCATTTATATCTCCAATGTTTGTATCGGTTATTTCTGTGTTTTGATTTAATAAATTCTCATATTTATTAAGATCAATATTAAAATCACTTCCAACTGCCTTTGATATTATTGGTGAAATTATAGTAAAAGTAATATAAACACCCATCACTATTTTTATGTACTTTTTGTTTTTACCTTCTGGCACGATCATTTCCAAAATTGTTACTATAATAACCGCAAGTATTATTCCCTGTGCCCAACTATTAAACCATGAAACCATATTTACCTACCTATACATTAATCCTGTATTAGAAATATTTATAACAAGTGTTATCCCGATAATTAACATTACACTTATGGAGCAAATAATTGCAAGTAGTATTTTAAATGTTTCTGCCATTTGTGAAATTAATGAAACTATTTTTGAATCTGCAATTGGCTCACAAATTGCAGCTGTTAAGTTATATATAATTGTTATTACTGTAAGTTTTAAAATTGGAGCAATACAAATTGTAATTACAATGATTACTCCAACTATTCCGATTGCATTTTTCAAAATTGCAGAACATCCAATTACTGTATCGACTGCATCTCCTAATACTTTTCCTACTACTGGGATAAAACTAGAAACTGCTGCTTTTGCTGTTTTTGCAGTTATTCCATCAACACTACTTCCCAATGTTCCTTCTATGGATAATATTCCAACAAATATTGTAAGAAGTATTCCAATTACCCAACCCGAACTTGATTTTATAAATTTAGATAATTTTTCTATTTGTATTTTATCTGATATTTTAGAAACAATTGCAAGTGCAGTACCTACTAAAATTACTGGTATAATTAATGATTGAAATATATTAGAAATTAAATTTATTACGAATAATATTATGGGTTGTAGTATGTTTACCGAAACTACGCTTCCAGATGCTAACATTAATGTCATAAGAAGAGGAAATAAGATTTGTATAAATGCAATCATGTTTCCTACTGATTCTTTTGTAAGAGCTATTATGCTAGCAAAGTTACTCATTATTACTGTAGCTATTAAAATATATTGAACATAATATGTAATCTGCGAAACACTTTTATTATTTAAATTGTCGGCTATACTTTTAAAAATACTATGTATTAAAACAATAATTAAAACACTACCCATGACTTTTAGAGCTTCTTTTATTTCACTTCCTAGAAGAGGAAAAATATTCTTTATTAATTCATCTGTATTTAGCTCCCCTTTAATAGCATTATTTAGTAAATCTTTTATATCAATGTCTTTTAATAAATCATTTGAATATTTATTTGCTTCGTTTAAAAAACTTGAAATATTAAAGGAATCCATTTGTGAATTTATAATTTCATCAGTTGTATTCGTTTCTGAACTTGCAAAAGAAGTACTTATATTAAAAAATTGAAAAATTAAGAATAGTAATATCATACATAAAACTTTAACTTTTTCCATTTTAAACTCCCTATGGCAAAATTTGTATAACTGTTTCTATTAAAGAAGATAAAATTGGAATTGAAAGTCCTATAATTATTACTTTACCACCTAAATCAACCTTATTCGCTAAAGCAGATTCACCTAAATCAGTACAAATTTGTATAGCAAATTCTGCTAAAAAAGCAATTCCTGTAATTTTAAGTAATATTTTTATAAATTCACTGTTGATATTTGCTTTACTGGAAAGTTCATTAATTATGTTTATAATTCCTGCCAGTTTGTCAAAAACAGTAAAAAAGATTATTATCCCAGCAACAATAGAAACATATATAGCAAATTCTGGTTTATATTGTTTTATTATCGTTATAATAATTACTGCAACAATACCAATTGCTACTACTTTAACAATTTCAGACATTTCTTCTCCTTCTATAAATTAAACATAGTTCTAACACTGCTAAATAATGTGCTTACTTCCTTAATTACCATAGTTAAAACTATTATTAAACCTGCAAGTGTCGTCATCATTGCTTGATCTTCCCTTCCTGCTCTTACAAGAACTTGATATAGAACTGCAACTAATATTCCTATTGCTGCTATTTTAAATAATAAATTTATATCCATTTAATCTCTCCCCTTTTTCTTGCTACTAAATAAAAATAATCATTATAGCTAGTCCAATAGTTGCACCCAATGTTCTATATAGTTTTGTATTTTTCTTTTTTAAATTGTCTGCTTCTTCTATTTGCTCTTCTAAAAGTTTATTTGTTACTTCTAATTGCACAAGTTGCCCTTCTAGATCTGTTTGTCCCAATAATTTTGATAATCCTTTTATTATATTCAAGTCTCTTTTTGAAAAATTATTTTCACTTTCATCTATTGCCTTTTCCCATGCTTGTCCTGCATTAAGTTCTTTCATATATTTATGCGTTTTTAAAAAGATTTTTGATATGTTTAATTTTAAATCCTTTGATATTTCTAAGAAAAGATCTGGCAGTGTTTCATATGTATATCTCATTTTTGTTTTAGCAATTGTTAATGCTTTGTTTATTTCTTGTAAATCTTCAACTCTTAACTTGAATCTATTTGATTTTATTAGTCCAAGTGATGTACACATTCCCATAATAATTATTAATATAAAAATCTTTAATATTTCCATTTATAATTCCTCAATTCCAGATTTCATAAAGTCTTTTATTAATATATATTCACTATCTTCAAACTTTAGAACTAAAATATATAAAATTATATTACAACATATTCATTATTTATTTTGTCCAAAGCATATACAGATTCCAACCTTCCCTTTGTGTTCTTGTCTAAGAAAATTATTCTATCAAAAATACACTTGTCTATTAGTCTTGAAATAGAAGGATTTAGTCTTAGTTCTTTTAAATTTCCACCATGTGCTGTAAAAATTCCTTTAATTCCAGAACAAACTGCATAATTAATAGCATCTATATCCTCGTCTTTACCTATCTCATCTGCTACAATTATGTCCGGTGACATGGATCTAATTAGCATCTTCATACCAATACTTTTTTCTACATTATCCATTACATCCGTTCTTATCCCTATATCGTTTTGTGGAACTCCCTTATATACAGCTGCAATCTCTCCTCTTTCATCTACTAGCCCTATATTTTTTCCATTAAATTTAATCTGTTCTATTCCATCACTTAATCTCCTTACAATATCTCTTAATATTGTTGTCTTACCAGCTCCCGGAGGAGATACTATTAATGTATTATATATACTATTTTCATCAATATTAATTATATATCTTAATATCTCATTACTTGCACCAATAATTTGTCTTGCTATTCTAAAATTCAAATTAGAAATATAATTTATGTTACTAATCTTTCCATTCGACTGGACAACACTACCGGAAATTCCTATTCTATGTCCACCTTTTATAGTAACAAAACCATTACATATTTGACTTTGATATGCATATATCGAGTTATCGCATATATGTTGTAATGTCTCTAACAATTCGTTCATAGAAACACTTATTTTTAATATATCTTCTCCTTTTGAATTTTTTATTATAATTGGTCGCTCAGATCTTAATCTAATTTCTTCTACAATATTGTTATTTTGCTTAAAATATTCTTCTAATTTAATATAAATTCTTCTCGGAAAATATCTTAAAATTTCTGCATATGTCATTAGTTTATCCTTTCTAAATAAAGTCTATGTGCTTTTTACAGCTAGCTTATAATGTTGCCAAAATTTGCCCCAACACACAATAAAAAGCACATATATTAATATATATGTGCTTTTTATTTAAATTATTACTATTTAATTAAAATTTATTGTTCCCAGTTGTGGTAAACATTCATAACATCATCTAAATCTTCTAGGTTATCTATTAATCTTTGCATTTTTTCTCCATCAGCATCATTTAAAGAAACATATGTTGTTGGAACCATTTGTACTTCTGCTTCTATGAATTCTAAACCAGCTTCTTCTAATGCATCTCTTACTTTAGAAAAATCTGCTGGATCTGTTGTAATTTCGTAGCAATTTTCGTCTGAAGAAAAATCTTCTGCACCAGCATCTAAAGCTAGCATCATTAAGTCATCTTCTTCCATATCAGTACTATCTCTATCTATTACAATTATTCCTTTTTTATTAAATAAATATGATACACATCCTGTTGTTCCTAAGTTTCCACCAGCTTTGTCAAAAACATGTCTTACATCTGCTGCAGTTCTATTTCTATTATCTGTACTAGCTTCTACAATTACTGCAACACCATTTGTTCCATATCCCTCATAAGTTATTTCTTCATAGTTTGATGTATCATTTGCTCCTGAAGCTTTCTTTATAGCATTATTTATTGTATCATTTGGCATATTATTTGCCTTACATTTTGAAATTACATCTTTTAATTTTGAATTACCTGCTGGGTCAGGCCCACCTTGTTTTACTGCAATTAATATTTCTCTTCCTAATTTTGTAAATATTTTTCCTCTTGCTGCATCAGCTTTTCCTTTTTTTGCTTGTATATTATGCCATTTACTGTGTCCTGACATTTTTTATTCCTCCTTTTTTATTTTATAAAAATTCATTGCGAATTTTGCAACAAATTAATTTTCCAGTAATAATTGTACCACATTTTCTTCTTTTTGTGTAGTCAATTTATAAATTATGTTAAATTTCTTTTTATAAAGTCAACTAAATCTTTTGCAGAATATCTATTTATAACTTTAGATTGGTTATTTATCATGTTATTTTGTAAATCCTTATCTTTTAGAATTTTATCTGTATTTTTTAAAACTTCATCAACAGAATTAGATACCAGACTAAGTCCATTTTTCCTAAAAAACTCAGCATTATAATTTTCTACTCCAGGAATAGGCATTAAATGAATCATTGGTTTCCTTATTACTGCTACTTCTGTACTTGTAAGTCCTCCAGGCTTTGTTAAAACAACTTTGCTTGCCTTTATATATTCATTTAAATTATTTACAAATCCTTCTACCAATAAATTTTGATTATTCACTTTTTTTAATTCATCATATAATTTTTTATTTTTCCCACAAATTGCAATTACATAGCTATTTTTTATATTATCCAATATTTTTATTACAATTTCTTTCATTTTGCCAAAGCCCATGCTTCCAGAAGTTATCAATATTATATTCTTATCATTAGGCAAATCCAAATTTTCTTTTACATCACTAAAATCTGTTGATACTGGTATTCCAAAGTCTAATAATATTTCCGAATTAAAACCTTTCTTTAAAAATTCTTCCTTTAAAGAACTATGAGGTGTAACAAAAAAATCCGGTTTTGTTTCTTCCCAAAAAGGTACTGCATGGTAATCTGTAGCGACATTAATTAAGCCTATTTTTTTGCCATCATCTTTTAAAGCTGTTATAGCCATAGCAGGAAATAGATGTGGAGAAATAACTAGGTCATATGAATTTTCCTTTAAATATTCATAAATTTTATTTCTCATCAATTTATTAAAACTATAGACTGGGCTTGTTATCCCTGTTTTGCTATACGCCTCTCCTAGTTTATATGCAATTTTAAAAATTTCTCCATTTCCCTTTGTTGTATCTAAATATATTTTCTCTGAACGTTCCTTTGCTTTTGGTCCTAAAATATCAAAATAATCTACAAAATCACAGCTAATTCCATTCTTATTAAATTCTTTTTCTATATAATGTCCACAACCATTATGTCCTCCACCTGTACTACAAGATAGAACTAAACTTTTCATACTCTCACTTCCAATTATTATTAAACATATTTTTTAAATATTTGCTGTTAAAAGTATTATCTAAAAATACTTCATATGAATTTTTAGCAGGTATACCTAAATCAGCATTGCTTGCTCTTATAAAAGCGCTTACTGTAAAAATAATATCAAGTATTAAAAAAATTGTAATACTTACAGCAGCTGGTTTATATATTCTATCATTTATTTTTGAAAGCAATTTTTCTATTTGTGGATATAAAATTTTTATCCATAAAACTCCTAAAGCACCCCAAAACAAAGAATATAACAAGCAAATACGTCCATTAAGATTTAAGAACATATTAGAATAATCCCAAGCTGTAAATCCTAAAACGATTTCCATTCCTAAGCTCATAATATATTCTACTATGGATCCACCTATAAAGCTTAATATAAATACTTTTAAGTAGGAATCATTTTTATATTTTTCTAGCAGAATTGTAAAAACAACTGCACATATTCCGTATGCAAAATTAAATGGTCCAATAACAACAGCTGAATGATTTACAAAAATCCCCTTAGTTACAAATGTCCAAATTAGTTCTATAAAATAACCACATATACTAGATATTACAAAAACATATAATAATTTATAAAATTTCTTCATTTATTTCACCATATTTACTATATTTTATTCACTTCTTAAAGCCAATACTGGATCTTCTTTTGCTGCTTTTCTAGAAGGAATTATTCCTCCAATTAAAGTTAAAACTATGCTTATTATAATTAAAGCAACTCCTGCTTCGAAAGGTAATGCTGCTTTTACATTGGCTCCATTGGAAAGTACATAAATTATCTTATTAGTAGGAATTAATAACAAAAGAGTTACTCCAACTCCAATTAATCCTGCCAATGCTCCAATAATAAATGTCTCTGCATTAAACACTTGTGAAACATTATGCTTAGAAGCACCTATCGCTCTTAATATACCAATTTCTTTTTTACGTTCCAATACACTTATATATGTAATAACTCCAATCATTATTGAAGATACAACTAAAGAAATTGCAACAAAAGCAATTAATACATAACTTATTGTATCAACAATAGTTGTAACAGAACTCATAAGTGTTCCTACCATATCTGTATAAGAAATTACTTTGTCCTCTTCTCCATTTTCTTCCATCTTTGTATTATATGTATTTATTATATTTGTAATTTCTTTATTACCATCAAAGTCCTTTGGATATATATTAATTCCACTAGGTTCATCTAGTTTTGCATAATTAAGTGTTTTTAAATTTCCCTCATATGATGCGGTTTCCTTTTTCATTAAAGATTGGAATAAATCTGACATTTCTTGTTCATCCATTTTCATTTTAAAAGCTTTAGTAAAAGCATTTGTATCAAAGGTAAATGCAGTTGCCATTGATTTACTCAACTTAGCAATACTTGATTGCATTTCTTTTTCTAGACTTTTACTCATTGTAGATACTGTAGATTGCATGTATTTTTCCATAATATTAGAAATTTGTTCTTCTAAATTTTGTGATTTTACAATATTTGTTAAATTATTTGTAATAATTTCTTTTGCTTGATTTGAGTTTAAATATTCTGTAAGGTATTTATTTAAATCTGCTGAACTTACAAGCTCATTATCTTCTACATATTTATTATATCCTGCAAGGACTTCTGTTAAAATTTCTTGCATTTGCTCTTGTGATATGTTTAGGTCCCCATTGTCCTTTATAATTTCTTGAATTTTCTTATTTATTAATTCTGTTACTTCCTTAGATTTTAAATAATCTGATAATTGTTCACCAATAACACTTATATCAGCTCCATAAGCTTCTTTAACATATTCCTGGTACCCATTTAGTAGTTCATTCATTAAATTCTGTATATCACTATTTGACATACTAAAATTAATATTTGATAAAATATCATTAATATCCAATGCTGGTAGTGCGTTTTTTGTCAAAATATTGTTCAAATTACTAAAATCAACATTAATTTTTGATTGATCAATTTTAAATGCAGATTTTAAGGCATTTTCATCAACTTCAATTAAAGAATTCATATCGAATGAAGATTCTTCAGAAGTATCTTCAAACTTTTTGCCAGTAAATACATTTACATCCTTATTTGCTAATTGCTCTTGTACAATTTTACTATTTGCAGCTTCTTCTATAATATGATTTGTTAAACTTGCTGGATATCCAATTCCAGGTGTTAACATTCCTGCTGTAGCATCCTCTTTTGGCTGAACAATTCCTACAATCTTTATATCTTCTCCATTTGATACAATGTTTTTCATATATTCCATATTATCACTTTTATCAGTCCATACATTATATGTTTCATCATAAGAATAACAATCGCTTTTATTAATAAGTTTAAATGTGATATTTAAAACATCTTCATATGAATATGATGTAAAATCATTCGGTATATCCACTTCTTCACCATTGGAAAACTGATTAACAAAACCTTCTAATTCGCTATAGTCCCTTAATCCAAGTGTATATAGTAAGAAATCACTCATCTTTCCATTAGAAGTTAAAACTAACACGCATTCATTATATTTTGTTGGCCAGTTACCTGCTTTTACATCGTATTGATCTTTATATAAATCTTCATTTTCTGGCATTTGGAAAAACATATTTGTACTCATCATAGATGACATCATACTATTATTTGATGTTGTAGAACTTATACCTAAACTTGAAAAAGATTCGTCAGGATTTACCTGCCTTAATTCATTTAAATTAGTACTATATATAATTGGTAAAACATTATATTTGTATTCTATTGTTTTAGCATAATTATATACATTGCTATCATTATCCAAATATTTTTTAAATGCAGCTAAATCATTTGAGCCTATTCCAGAAAACATACTTGTTAATTGTTTACTAATAGTTATATCCCCTTCTTCTTCCTCCTCATCTTCTCCTGCCATACCAAGGAACATCGAAGTCATATCTATCCCCGTGCTCTGAATTTGCAAAGGATATTCAGATAATGTTTCCTCTTCAACAGAGTTTATATATCTATTAACACCATTTGATAATGATAAGATAAGTGCAATTCCAATTATTCCAATTGAACCTGCAAATGATGTTAAAATTGTTCTTCCTTTCTTTGTCTTTAGATTATTAAAGCTTAGTGCTAATGAAGTTAGGAATGACATTGATGTTTTTCCAAATTTATTATTCTTTGGCTTTTCATTTCTTTCGACAATATATGGATCAGAATCTGATCTAATCACACCATCTCTTAAATTTACAATTCTTGTAGCATATTTTTCTGCTAATTCTGGGTTATGTGTTACCATTACAACAAGTCTATCTTTTGCAACTTGCTTTAATAAATCCATAACTTGAATACTAGTATCACTATCCAAAGCTCCTGTTGGCTCATCTGCAAGTACAATATCCGGATCATTTACTAAAGCTCTGGCTATTGCAACCCTTTGCATTTGCCCTCCAGATAGTTGATTTGGTTTTTTATGGATATGTTTTTCTAATCCAACTTGTTTTAATGCATTAATTGCTTTCTTTCTACGTTCTTTTCTGGAAACTCCAGAAATCGTTAAAGCAAGTTCGACATTGGAAAGTACTGTTTGATGTGGTATTAAATTATAGCTCTGGAATACAAATCCTATTGTGTGATTACGATATGAATCCCAGTCCCTATCCTTATATTTCTTAGTAGATTTTCCATTTATTATTAAATCTCCACTGTCATATCTATCCAATCCACCAATAATGTTTAATAATGTTGTTTTTCCAGATCCACTAGGTCCAAGAATAGCAACAAATTCATTATCTCTTAAATTTAAACTAACATTATCTAAAGCTTTTTGTGTTAATCCACCTGTTTTATATTGTTTACAAATATTTTTTATTTCTAGCATAATATTCTCCTATTAACATTCCCAGATATTATTAATAACATCTAAATAAGATTCCTCATCAGAAAAAACATAATCATAATATTTCTTTAATTCTTCTATCTTATATTCTTTATCATGTGACCAAATTATCTTTATTAATTTGTTGTCAGGTTCATTATTAACCATTCTAACATCATCTATTTTATCCCCAAGTAATATAATTTTATCTTTGTTTTTAATTTTATCTTTAATATGTTCTGGTAATGATACTTCATTTTTATTTAAACTATGTATAATATTATCTTCAATTCCAACACATATCCCATCTTTAAATTTTAGCATGTTTGAACTAATATAAATATTGTTAAACATACAATTTTTATATTCCAAGAAAGCTTTTACAAAATTACCAATTCCTTCTGAAATAATTATCAAAGGAATATTGTTCTTTTTTAAATAATCTAAAAATTCTTTAGCACCTTCCCTAAATTCCATAAAATCAAAATTTTTAGCAGCTTGTTTTATAAATTCTTCTTTTAAATGATATTTAACGAATAACTCTGCATGTAATTTAAACCATTCTTTCATTTTGTTTTGTCTATAATCGAATGAAAGGGATGTATCTATTTCTATTGGATAGTACTCATCAAATAATTTCTGTCTGTCTTCTATATATTTTTCTGGTAAAAGATTGGTATTTGCCAAAACTGACCAAGATGTTTTACTATTTCCTTTTGTTAAAGTACCATCAAAATCTGCCACTACATATATTTTTTCTTCTTTTTTAATCTTTTTGTTATTTACTGTAATTATCATAATTTTCCTCCTATTTGCAGTCCCTAATTATAAAAAAGCGAGAGCTACCCCTTATAAATTAATTAATAGCTCCCTCAATTATTACCCCTTATTTTCTATTATTTCCAAATTAGCTTTTCTTTTTATTTTATTTGTTGTTGTTCTTATTAATGGTGCTTCAGAAATTAATATTCCTCTAATTGCTTTGTATTTTGGTATTAATCTATTTATACCCTTAATTTTATCAGATAGTACTTTATATATTTCGTCTTCTGTTTCTACTTTATATGCTTCCTTAACTATTTCCTTATCATAAACTATTTTTACATGTATTTTAATATCATTTTTGTCTTCTGATTGTTGCTTTCCGAATATAAATGATTCTTTAACACCTTCAATCTTATTTACTAAGGCTTCCATTTCTTCTGGGAATATATTTTTACCATTTTTTAGTACTATAACACTTTTTCTTCTTCCACAAATAAAGATATATCCATCTTCATCAATTCTTGCTAAGTCGCCTGTATGGAACCATCCTTCTTCCATTACTTCTTCTGTTGCTTTTTTATCATTATAATATCCAAGCATTACACTTGGTCCCTTTACCATTAGTTCTCCCATTCCATCTTCGTCAGGTTCATAAATTTTTGTCTTAACATGTGGTAAGTCTTTACCTATTGATCCAAGTCTAAAATGCTCATTTGTTTCTATTCCTACAACTGGAGAAGTTTCGGTTAAGCCATATGCCTGGCACAAATTAATACCCCATTGTCTATATTCCTTTGCAATATCCCTATCTATTGCTGCAGCTCCAGTAATAAATAATTTTATACTACCTCCAAAGAAATTATGAATATCCTTAAAAATTTCTTTCTTTTCAGCCATTGTTTTATTTTTGTTGGCTTCCATTAATTTTCTTGTTTCTTCTAATTTTCCCTCTTTTTCCAAACTTTTTATTACATTTTTGTACATTGCCTCATAAATCGCAGGTACAAATGCAACATATGTAGTTTTATATTCATTTAAGTTTTCTAATATATGTCTCATTCCATCACAAAAAGCTCTTTCGGCACCAATATATAGTGACATTAACATTCCAACTGTACATTCAAAAACATGGTTTAGTGGTAGAAAAGATAATATTCTTTCATTTGAATCAACATCTAACACTGTTCCTAAATCCATTAGGTTTGTAACTAGATTTTTATGTGAAAGTGCTACAACTTTAGATTTTGATGTTGTTCCAGATGTAAATAGCATTATAGACATCTCTGTAGGATTAATTTTTGCATCTATAAACCTTCTATCACCCTTTTCTACTAGTTCTCTACCCGTTTCTATTAATTCTTTTTCTGAATAAACGCCTTCTTTATGTATATCAGAATCCATTGAAATTAAATGTTTTAATTTATTTTTACCAGTATACTTAATCCTTTCAACAATGTCTTCATATTTCTTAGAGTAAAAAATTGCTTCTATCTCTGATCTTTCGACTACTTCATCCAACTCATTTTCTGGTAATGATTTATCCAAAGGAACAACTATTCCTGTACCACAAGCTACTGCTAAATATGCAAGCTCCCATTCATATCTATTTTCTCCAATAACAGCAATACGCTTTCCTTTTAATCCTAAATCTATTAGTGCTGTTCCTAAATAATCCACCATGTCCCTAATTTCGTTATGTGTATATATCTTATATTTTCCTTTTCCAACTTTTATTTTATATCCAGGCTTATTGCCATATAATTTCCTTGTTTTATTTAGCATATCTTTTAAATCGCTTACTACTAATATGTCTTTATTCATTTTCTGTTCCCTTCTTAAATATTGATTTATGCATGTATTAGGTTATAACAAAAGAGTTAAAAAGTCAATCCTATTTGTTACTTAATATATCTGTTTGATGTGTAAAATCTGCATCATCATATAATAAACCATTATCCATATTTATTAAAACATTTTTTACTCTTGGAAATATATTTTCTGGTAGATTTTTTATATCAAACCACTCTAAACTGTTACATTTAGTAGGTTCCATAATTTTTGGGGTTCCAACATATTTATTTGTTGTAAAAAACACATTAATATAATCTTCTTTATATGAATGAATTAATTGAACTAGCTTTAAGTCTTTTTCATCTATGGTTAAATCAATCTCTTCTTTTGCTTCTCTTACCAACGCCATGGAAAAGGACTCACCCTTTTCTACATGTCCACTACATGCTGCATCATATTTCCCGTCCATATATCCTGTATTATATCTTTCCTGAAGTAATATCTCTGTTTTACCATTATTCTGTCTTGTTAGTATTAAAAATACTGCCATTTTATTTTGATGTCTTTCTTTTTTCATTTTTCCTCCTTTTTTATATAAAAAGCACTCTTTATCATGCGAAGATATAATTCCAATAGCTTGCAAATATGAATAGATAATTGTTGAACCTACAAATTTCATTCCTCTTTTTTGTAAATCTTTTGATATATTATCAGAAAGTTTTGATGTTGTCTTTCCTAATTCATATATGGTTTTTCCATCATAAAAAGTAGATAAATATTTATAAAAAGAACCAAATTCTTTTTGAATTTCTTTAAAAATCTTTGCATTGTTTATACTTGCATTAACTTTTAATTTATTTCTAATTATATTTTTGTTCTCTAAAAGCTCTTTTACTTTTTCTTCATTATAATTACAAATTTTATTAATATCAAATTCATCAAAAGCCTCTCTAAAGCTCTCTCTTTTATTTAAAACACATTCCCAAGAAAGCCCTGCCTGAAAACTTTCTAATATTAACATTTCGAATAAGTAATGTTCGTCAAAGTTTGGTATACACCATTCTTCGTCATGATATTTTATATATAGTGGATTTTTTAAATTACACCATTTACATCTTTGTTTTTCTTTCATATTTTCCTCTAAACCTTTTTTATATTTGCATTTTCTATTTCTAATAATTTTATTTTTTTATCAATTCCCCCAGCATAACCAGTCAAACTTCCATTTGCACCAATAACTCTATGACAAGGAATAATAATCGAAATTGGATTATGTCCAACAGCTCCACCAACCGCTTGTGCAGACATACTTTTTTTATTATTTTTCTTTGCAATAGTCTTAGCAATCTCTCCATAAGTTATTGTTTTTCCATATGGTATATTACAAAGTTCCCTCCAGACATCTTTTGCAAAGTTAGTTCCATTTGGAGCCAAGATGCCTTTAAATTCCTTAATATCTGGTTTTTCTCCTTTAAAATATCTATTAAGCCAATCTTTAGTTTTAATTATTATTGGATCATTCTCGTTTCTTTCCATTTCTTCTTTTATATTGTTCAAAAAATATTTCTGCCCTTCCATCCATACTCCAATTAATTTATCGTTTTTACTTGCAATTAAGATTTTACCAATTGGCGATTCATAATAAGAATTATAAATCATATTTTTCTCCTTTACTTTATACTACAATAATTCCTAAATGTTCTAATAATATTTTTACTCCGATTAATATTAAGATGATTCCACCAACTATTTCTGCTCTTTTGCCATATCTTACTCCGAATTGATTACCAATCTTTACACCAATAACAGAAAGTACAAAAGTGATAATTCCAATCATCAAAACAGCCATTAAAACATTAACTTCTAAAAATGCGAAGGTAATTCCTATTGCAAGTGCATCAATACTTGTTGCTATTGCTAAGACCACCATAGTTTTAACTTTTATGCTATCGTCATAGCCATCTGACTCTTTGCTAAATGCTTCTTTTATCATGCTTCCGCCAATTAATCCTAGAAGTAAAAAAGCAATCCAATGATCTATTTTTGTAACAAAATCTTCAAATGTTGTTCCCAAAAAATATCCTATAATTGGCATTATCGCTTGGAAAAAGCCAAAATATAGTCCAATTATAATGGATTTTTTCCAATCTCTTTCTTTTATAGCTAAACCCTTACATATAGAAACTGCAAAAGCATCCATTGCAAGTCCTATTGCTATTAATAATAATTCTAAAACTGTCATTCATTATCCCCTTAATAAATTATTCCATTTTTGTCTTGATATTCTTTAAACAATTTAAGGCATTCGTTTCTATCTATTTGCTTTTCATCTAACAGATTCTTATTATTTGTTTCCAAATATTCATATATTGCATCATCTCTAAATCCTATTTCCCCTGCATCTTTTCTTGTACAAGCATAATATACTTCTTTTATGTTTGCCCATATTATAGCTGAAAGACACATAGGGCAAGGCTCACAAGATGTATATAATATACAATCTGTCAAATCAAATGTTCCTAGTTTTTTGCATGCTTCCCTTATCGCCTGTACCTCTGCATGTGCTGTTGGATCATTATTTTTAATTACTTGATTATTTGCAATAGAAATTACTGTGCCTTCTTTGTCTACTATAACAGCACCAAAAGGTCCACCTTCCTTGCTTTCCATTCCAAATTTTGCTTGGTTCATTGCCATATTCATATATTCGTTCATTTAATTTTCTTCCTTTCGTACATCAGTTTTTTACATTACATATAATAAAATTGTAAAGAATTGCAATATACTTCCTAATAGTATAAATAAGTGGAATATTGAATGCATATATTTATGTTTTTTACCAATACCATAAAGTACTGCACCTATTGTATATGCAACCCCTCCTAATAATAGTAGTATAAATCCTGTTATTCCTATTAATTTAGGTAATAGAGTAATTTTAAATACTATACACCAACCCATGACTAAATAACATATCATAGAAAAGACTTTAAATTTCTTTATATCAATTGAGTTTAAAACTATTCCTAAAATTGCCATAGTCCATACAATTCCAAATATTGACCATCCGAGTGCAGTATTATATTCTCTTAATGGACATAGTGCAAAAGGTGTGTATGATCCTGCTATTAATAAATATATTGAGCAATGATCTAAAATTTGAAAAACTTTTTTAGCTTTTCTTTTTGGATTTAATCCATGATATATACTTGACATAGTATATAAAATTATCATTGTAACACCATAGATTGCTCCACTTACTACTCCATATCCATTTCCATGAATTGCTGCAAAAACCACACATAAAACTAGTGCAGTAACTCCTAATACTCCTCCAATAATATGTGATGTCATATTAAATATTTCTTCTCCTTTTGTATATTGGGGAAGAATTCTATCCTTTAGTTTTGTTCTTTTCATAATTCTCCTAACTTATAAATTAATTAATTTTATTTAAATATTCCTTTAATTTATCTAAACATTCTTCTGTTTCGGAAATACCTTCTTGGTACAAGTCTTCTAATTTTCCTTTGTCTTTTTCTAATCTAGAAACAGATACTTCTTTTTTAGGTCTTATAACAAATATTTTACCTTCTTTTTCTAGTTCTAATATTCTTTCTTGTAAATCATTATATCTTTCCGGCATTGTATTTAGTTTTTTAATTAATTCTGGATATTTATGATATGCCAATTTATATAATTTTTTAATCCTATTAGAAGCCATTGGCTTTCTATATTTTTTATCCCTTGTTAGTACAACAACAACTTTATCATACCCCTGTTCTAGAGCCCAATCTACAGGAATGCTGGTTGTAGCAGCTCCATCAATATAGTGTTCTCCATCTATTTCTACAGTTGCTGATGCAAGAGGCATACTAGAAGAGGCTTGTGTAGCTTTAAAAAAGTCATTGCAATTACTCTTTTCGAAATACATTGTTTCTGCTTTTTCGCAATTGGTGGCAACAACTACAAATCTTTGCTTAGTATTGTTAAATGCTTCGAAGTCAAAAGGTACTTTGTTTATAGAAATATCTCCAAATAAATAATCATATCCTATTATTCCTTTATTTTTTATAAATGCCTTTCTCCCAATATATCTTGGATCATCGCAAAATTCCAAATTTATTCTAGCAGATCTTCCTATTTGTTTTGATATATAACTCATAGCATTTAAAGCTCCTGCAGATACCCCTGCAACTGTTTCGAATTCCATATTATTTTTTAAAAATGTATCCAAAACACCTGCTGTATACATTCCTCTTAATGCTCCACCTTCTAAGACTAATGCTGCTTTTATCATTATAATACCTCCTGCATATATCATTTATATTTCTACAACATTAACTTCATTTCCATGTTCTTTAATTATCTCTACCAAATCTTCTGTTTTTAGCCAAACTGTAGCTGTATTATCATTTGGATGTACTCCAATAATATGATCATTTTCGAAAAAAGTTTTGTCTAAATAAAATTTTACTATATTATTTTCATCATTTAAAAGGCCAAAAGGTGTAACAGCTCCAGGAATTAGTTTCATTATATTCATTAAATCATCAGAAGAGGCAAAACTTAATCTTCTAGTATTATTTTTTTCTTTAAATTCTTTTAAGTCTACTCTTTTATCTCCTTTAACTGTTATTAAATAATAATTGCTTTTTTTGTCATCTCTAACAAAAAGATTTTTTGCATCTGCTTCAGGATATGGTATATTAACTTTTGATAATTCTTCCATATTATATACTGCTTCATGTTCTGTAATTTCATGCCATATATTTCTTTCCTTTAAATAATTATATATGTCTTTTTTATTCATAAATATCACTTCCTATTTTTTTTTTTGCATACTATCACAAAAGAGAGTAATTTTCAATAATTACTCCCCTATAATTTTCGTGAATAAATTATCCTAAAGCAACATCTAATATCATCATTAAAACAAATCCCAATGCAACTCCAATTGTACCAATATTTGAATGATCCCCAGGATGTAATTCTGGTATTAATTCTTCTACTACTACATATATCATTGCACCCGCTGCAAAAGCTAAAATATATGGTAATACCGGTGTTATAGCACTTGTAATTGCAATTGTTAATAAAGCTCCAAGTGGTTCTACAATTCCGGATAAAGTTCCAAGTAAAAATGCTTTTGTTTTAGAAACTCCTTCACTTTTTAATGGCATAGAAATAATTGCACCTTCTGGAAAGTTTTGTATTGCTATACCTATTGATAATGCAAGTGCAGCTGTAACTGACATTGTAACATTTCCAGATAGCACCCCTGCAAATACGACACCAACAGCCATCCCTTCTGGAATATTGTGAAGTGTTACAGCTAAGACCATCATAGTCGAATTTTTTAATTTTGCTCTTAAACCTTCAGGCTTCTTAGAATCTATGTGCAAATGAGGGATTATACTGTCCAATAATAGCAAAAAACCAATTCCACATAAAAAGCCAACCGCTGCTGGTATCCAAGGAATCTTTCCTTGTTCTTCTGCCATGCTAATCGCTGGATTTAATAATGACCAGATAGATGCTGCAATCATAACTCCTGCAGCAAATCCAGATAATAGTTTTTGAATTTTAATATTTATTTTATCTCTCATAAAAAATACCATAGCAGAACCCAATGTAGTTCCTAAAAATGGTATTAATAATCCTATTGCAACACTTTCCATTTTATTACACTTCCTTTATTATAATTTTCTAATAACTTTACAAGGATTTCCTACTGCAACAACATTTGATGGAATATCCTTAGTAACAACACTTCCTGCTCCAATTACAGTATTATCTCCAATTTTAACACCTGGCATAACACAAACATTGCCACCAATCCAAACATCATTTCCGATTGTAATTGGTTTAGCATATTCTACTTTTCTTCTTAAATCCTTATCTATTGGATGACCAGATGTATAAAACCCACAATTAGGGCCAATTTGAACATTATCTCCGAATATTACCTTGTTCGCATCTAAGATAATTAGATTATGGTTTGCAAAAAACTTTTCTCCAATTTCTATATTAAAACCATAATCACAATAAAAATTTGGTAATATTAAAAAAGTTTTTCCCGTTCTTTTAAACAATTTTTTTATTATATTATTTCTTTTTTCTGTATCTTCTACATCTAACCTATTAAATTCATTACATATTTTTTTTGCCAGCATAAATTCATTCATTAATTCTTCATCGCTAGAATTGTATAATTCTCCCTTCTAGTTATATTTTACTATTATTTTTCGCCCAAAAAGGGGCGTCCC
>CALYAI010000023.1 GCA_944393475.1 uncultured Clostridia bacterium | reverse complement strand
TTTCATCCCTAATTTTAGCTGCATCTTCATATCTTTCTTCTTTTATAGCTAATTTTAGTTGTTCTTCTAGAGATTTTGTATCATCTTTTTTATTAGATTTCTCCTTTTTTAATTCTTTTTGTTTTTCTTCCATATTTTTAACAATTGATTTATCCAATCTTTTTGCTTTTCTACCAACATGTCTATTTGAGCCTTGAATATTATTTAATATTGGGTCCAACCTATCTGAAAAAACATCATAGCAATCCATACAACCAAATAATCCTGTATTTGCAAATTCATTATATGTTGTACTACATGTATTACATCCTTCCTGTCTTATAGATCCTATTGTAGGAATAAAAGAATCCATATTATAATCATCAAAGAAGCCACCTAGAAAACTTGGTAAATTCATTGACATATTAAAATCAAATTCCTTTCCTATTCCTAATTCTCTTGCACAATCCTCGCACAAATTCATTTCTTTTTTTACACCATTAATAATCTGTGTATATCTTACATTTGCTTCTTTTCTTCCACAATTTTGACATTTCATAATAAATTCCTCCTTACTCATCAACTAAATTTATTAACATATTTTTAAATATCCTTGCCCTTAAACTATCTTTAATTTCTATAGGCAAGCTAAGTACATTGTCGCTTGTTGCAACCTTTAAAAGTTTTGCTTCTTTTTTTGTAACAATATCATCTGACAATAAGTTACTTATAAATATATCTACTTCATTAGATGTTAAAGAATCTCCAATGCTATTTATTAAATGCATAATATAATTACTTTGCGTAATATTTACTTTTTTGATGGTTATATGACCACCACCACCTCTTCTACTTTCTACATAATACCCCTGTGATGGTTTAAATCTTGTGGATATTACGTAATTTATTTGTGATGGTACACAATTAAAATGTTCTGCAAGTTCATTTCTTTGTATTTCTAGTTCATCTTCCGTTTTTAACATTTCTTTAATAAATTCTTCAATTACATCAGATATTCTCATTACATCACTTCCTTTGATTGTATATCTTTTGACTTTGACTTTCTTTGACCTTTACAATATCATTATACTCTCTTTTCAAAAAAATGCAATAGTTTTTTAAATTTTTTCAATATTTTTTATTCGTCTTCTACATTTTTATATTAAAATCTGATACACTAGATTTATCTTTTAATATTTTTGTATTAATAGGAGGTATATTATGGATTTAAAATTTAAAGATGTCTCTGCTACTCCCCAAAATCCAAACTGGGAAAAACTAATATCAAGGGAATCTGAACTATACAAAAAATCAAATGATGTTAGATCAGACTTCGAAAGAGATTATGATAGAATAATTTATAGTAATGCTTTTAGAAGGCTAAAACATAAAACTCAAGTTTTCTTTTTACCTAAAAATGACCATATTTGTACTCGTATTGAACATGTATATAATGTTGACGCAACAAGTTACACAATTTCTAAAGCTCTTGGTCTAAATACAACACTTACTAGATCAATTGCAATCTCGCACGATATTGGACATAGTCCATTTGGTCATAAAGGAGAAAGAGTCTTAAGTAAGATTTGTAAAGAACATGGATTGCCTCCATTTTGGCATGAACGTAATGGATTAAATTTTGTTGATAATATTGAATTATTAACAAATATAAATAATGAAGAAAAAAATCTAAACCTAACATATGCTGTACGTGATGGTATAATCTCACACTGTGGTGAAATTGATGAAAACTCTTTAAAACCAAGAAATGAATATATAAATTTACAAGATGAATATCTTAGACCAAACCAGTACTCACCATATACTTGGGAAGGATGTGTTGTAAAAGTATCCGATAAAATTTCATACTTAGGAAGGGATATAGAAGATGCTATTTCCATGGGAATTTTAGATAGTAATTTAAATGAATTATATGAATTATTAGAATTACCTAAGACTGCAAATTTAAATAATACAAATATAATTGGTGACTTAATATCTGACCTATGTTCTAATTCTTCCATTGCAGATGGATTAAAATTTTCCGATGCTACTTTCGAAAAGATAAAAAGAATTAAAGCATTTAATTATAAACACATTTACTTACATCCAAGCATGCATCCATCAGAAAGATATTTCGAACTACTTATAACCGAAATTTTTAATTTATTAAATAATTGCTTTGATGGAATGAATACTTTAAATAAATTACTAAAAACAAGTTCATATTATCCTAAAATTATAGATAGTTTTATAAAATGGATTTCTTGCTATTGGAATATACCAACAAATAGAAATAATTTAAAAAATAAAATTATTTATGATATGAATAAGCCAGAAGATTATATATATGCAATTATTACATATATCTCCGGTATGACTGATAGCTATGCAATAGAGACATATAATGATATTGTAAAATACTAATAAAAAAGAGACTAATATGTATTTTTTATAATACTATATTAGCTCTTTTGTTTTATATTAAGCTATTTAGATATTCAACATATTCTTTCTTTATTCTTGAATCACTGCAAACAATATATATTTTTTCTATTTCATCATTTCTAAAAAAATTATTCTCTATCTCATTAATTGCTATTTTTACTGCAACATCAACTGGTGCACCACATGCTCCAATTCCTAATGTTGGAATTGCAATGCTTTTTATATCAAAATCTGCTGAAATCCTAAAAATATTTTCATAGCATTTACTTAATAATTCATTTTGATTTTTTTCTGTCTCATCATACCATTTTGGTACAATTGTATGAATAATATATTTTGTATTTATTCTATATGCTCTTGTTACTTTTGCTTGTCCCTTTTCTAATTCATCAAACTCCTTACATTTATTTTCTAGCTCTAATCCTGCCTTAGTGAATATTGTTCCTTCTCCACCTCTGCTTAAATTGCCTGATGAATTTGCACAAACTAGTGCATCTGCTGGAATTTCTGTTATATCTCCATTTACAATTTCGATTCTTCTTAATATGTCGCTTCTACTTAAATAATTCTTGTTTATTTCTTTTCCATTTATTTTATATAGTGTCTCGTCAAATTTTTCGCATATTTCTACTATTTCTTCATATTTTCTTAAATCTATCTTCCATTCAGGATTTATACTCTTAATTCCATATATAATTCCGGCTAGTCCTCCTGTACAAGCTGCAACTGTATCTGTATCACTTCCTAAATTAACAGCACCTATTATTGCTTGGTTATATGTATCTGTATTCATTAATACCCATAGTACTGCTTCTAATGTATCTACAATATTACTAGAAGATTTTATTTCATCAATTCCATAATGGTATATTTCTCCATCCAATATTCTAGAATATGCTCTAATTGTTTGCATAGAAAACATTGAATAATCTAGGTTCTGTATTTTTGCATATGCATTTTTCCTATTATTGGTACTTAATAATTCTAGTGCATAATTTACATACATGTAACATCCCATAATAACTAATTCATTTGCATGTGTTATAGATGATATACCTGCTACCAATTTTAATATTCTATCCTGTTCCAACCAATTTAAATATGAATAATAGATAATTGGAAGCATTCTCATTAAAGATCCGTTTCCATTATCCGTATTGCTTGTACAACCGCAATTTACTGCACTTCTTCTTGTTGTTTTAAATTTCCCAAGTGCCCTTAAAGTTGTTCTATCAATATCTACAATTTTTCCTCCGGGTGTATAATTTCCATTTTCCATCCAGTCTAAAAATCTATTCGCCATATCATTTGCAACTATATTTCCATTTGAACTAATTATTGAATCCATTGTTGCAATTGTCATAGATGTATCATCTGACCATGTCCCTTTTTTTACATTATGTCTCATAAATCCAATCATTGATGTAACTGGTTTTTCCATTAAAATTTCTCTATTTGTAAATTCCACTGGAACACCCATTGCATCACCTACTGCAAATCCTATTATTCCGTCTTTTGAACTTATCATTTCTATATCTCCTGTCCTATCCATTGTTTTTAAGTTTTTTTCTAATTTCTTTATAATTTGGCATATATTTTCCTACTAAAGCCCAAAACTTTTCTGAATGATTCATATATCTTAAATGGCATAGTTCATGTAAAACAACATATACTATTTCTTCATCAGACTTATCTATTAATTTTAAATTTATAGTTATGTTCTTATTATTTGAGCAACTCCCCCACGCATATTTAATATTTCTAATTCTTATTTTGTTGGGCTTTAGCCCCGTCTTTTTTATTAAATTTGGGCAAATAATATTTAATTTTGATTCTAGTTTTTTCACATCCTCTTTAGTATAATTTCTTTCTTCTTCTCTATTTTCCTCGAGCTTTTTTAAAATCCATTTTTCTTTTTCTTTTATAACTGCTTCTATATATCTTTTTGTTACGTACCTAGGTGATTTTACAATAACTTCTCCATTTTTTACTTGTATATATAAATTTTTTATTTTTCTATATTCTATTTGATATTTAATAGCATTCATCTAGATTAATATTATTTACTTCCTTTCCATCCAATGTCTTTATTGTAAAATATTTGTCTTCATATACCATGTATGTATTTGGATTTCCTTCTCTTGGTGTAGAAATAGAACCCGGGTTTAAATATAAATATTCTTTGGTGTTTTCTATGCATGGAATATGTGTGTGCCCATGTATTAAAATTACTTTTCTATCTGTTTGAGGTAAATGATATTTATTATAAATATGTCCATGTGTTATAAAAAACTCATATCCGTCAATCATTATTTTTCTATAATCATTCATAATGGAAAAATCCAATAAATCTTGATCTAGATCCGTATCACAATTTCCTCTAACAGCAATAATGTACTCTTCTAAATCATTTAAAATTCCTGCTGTTCGCATTCTCTCATTATTCCTTCCTAAGGACATAATAGATTTATTGAACAACAAATCCCCTAATAATATTAATTTTTCAGCCTCTTCTTTATAAAACACCTTTTTTAATTTCTTACAGTAATTTTCACTTCCATGTATATCTGATGCAAATAATAATTTCATAATATATCACCTTTAAATTATTTATCTTTTCTATAATTAACAAAATATGAAATATTGCCAACCAAATTATGTGGAGCCAATTTTTCCAAAACTCTAGTTACCTTCATTAAATTTCCTGGAACTATAGTAAACTTATTTTTTAGCATCTTTTTTACAGCATATTTTGCAACATAATTACTACTAAGTGAAGGTGCTGCAAAATTTACTCCTGCTACTTTATTAAAATTCGTTCTTACTGGTCCTGGGCATAATACAGAAATTTTTACATTTGAATCATTCTTTTTTAATTCTGTTTTTATACCTTCAGATAACCTATATACATACGCTTTAGACGCATAATATGCACTCATTAATGGTCCTGGTGCAAATGCTGCCATAGAAGCTACATTTAAAATATGCCCAGAATTTCTATCCACCATGTCTTTTAAAAATAATTTTGTTAGGATATGAACAGCTGTAATATTTGTTTCTATCATTTTTAATTCTTTTTCTAGATTTGTATCTACAAATTTACCATGTACCCCAAATCCTGCATTATTTATTAAAATATCTATTTCTTCTTTCTTAGTTTCCTCATAAATGTCTTTGCAATTATCTATACTTGACAAATCTTTTACAATAATTTTAACATTTGTTTTTATTCTACTTGCTGTTTCTTGTAATTTTTCTTTGTCCCTTGCTACAAGTATTAAATTATATCCTCTTCTTCCGAGTTCTATTGCAATATCTCTGCCAATTCCTGATGAGGCTCCTGTAACTAGTGCTTTTTTACCTTCCATATTTTCCCCCTGAATTCTAATTTACATTTTATATTATCTAACTAAAAATGTCCACTATATAAATGTTTCATTTATATGTTTTTTTATGATATAATAACCAAAAAATGTAAAATAATATGTATAAACAATATTTTTAGAGGGGAAATATTTTTTATGAAAAAATTATTCTTATATTTAAAAAAATATAAATTAAATTTAATTATTGGACCAATCTTAAAGCTTTTAGAGGCAATTATAGAAATTTCTTTACCATTTATTATAGCCTTTTTTATTGATAATTATAATAACTTTTCAACAGATGAATTAAAGTTATATTCCATTATACTTGCTCTTTTAGTTTCTTTCGGTTTTATCTTTGCATCTATGGCACAATATATTGCAGCTATAACATCCCAGGGTTATAGTAAGCTCCTTCGTGAAAAAATATTTTCACATATCTTGCAAATACCAACAAGTAAACTAAGCCATTTTGGCTCCTCTGCAATAGTAAATAGAATTATAAATGATGTTACAAATATAGAAACAGGAATAGCTATGTTCATTAGACTTGTAATTAGAATCCCATTCATCTTTATCGGATCTATTATAATGATTTCTATTATAGATCTTAAAATAGCAATATATGTATTAGCCTCAAGCATAATCCTATTTCTAATTATATTTATAATTGCAAAATATGCGAGTAAAATATACCAAAAAGCTAATTTATTTCTTGATAAATTGACTTTAAAAATAAAAGAAAATTTAATAAATGTTAAATTAATACGTAGTTCTGTTACACAAAAAGATGAAGCAGGAAAATTTGAAGATATTAATAATTCAGCATATAAGTATTCAAGAATTGCAAATGTCCTATCTTCTATTTTAAATCCTATTTCCATAGTTATATTAAATTTTACAATACTAATTATATTAAATTTAGGAAGTATTCAACTTGATATGGGCTTTCTTTCTAAAGGTGAGCTTATAGCTATAATAAACTATATTTCTGAAATGCTACTTGCTGTAATTGTTCTTTCTAATCTAGTTACAATTTATACAAAGTGCTTTGCTTCCTCTAATCGAATTTTAGAATTACTTAATTTAAACGCGGAAACTAAAAATGGTACAATAAAGGAATTTAAGGATAATAATTATTCAGTTGAATTTGAAAATATAAACTTTTCATATTTTAATAATTTAAATAATTTGACTTTAAAAAATATCTCGTTAAATATACAACCTGGAGAGATTATTGGAATAATTGGACTTACTGGCTCAGGCAAAAGTACTTTCTTGCAACTAATTAATAATAGTATTTCTTCAACCTCCGGTGATATAAAATTATTTGGAGAAAATATTAATAAATATGATAGTACTTTTATTAAATCAAAAATAATATATATTGGTCAGCATCCTAGTTTTATTACAGATACAATTTCGGAAAACATCACTCTTGGAAGAAGAACTAATCTTCTTCGTTTAGAAGAATGTGTACACTTAGCTTGTGCAGATGAATTTATTAACAAATTACCAAATAAATTAAACTATATTATTAAAAATAATGCAGAAAATTTATCCGGCGGTCAGAAGCAACGTATAAATATTTCTAGGGGATTTATAGGTAATCCAAAAATATTAATTTTCGATGATGTAACAAGTGCTCTAGATTTATCTACAGAAGCAAAAGTAATTACTAATATATTTAATTATTCAAAAGAAAACAATATAACAACTTTTATATCATCACAAAAAACTTCAGCAATAAAAAACTGCTCAAAAATACTAGTTTTTAATAATGGAAATATAGAAAATATCGGAACACATAATGAATTACTTAAAACTTCACAATTATATAAAGAAATTTATAATTTACAGAATAACTAAGGAGATTAATATAATGAAATTATTAAAATTTAAATATTCTAAATTTTATATTTTTTTAATTGCTATTTTTTCTGTGCTCTCTGCTATATTAACTATTTTATATCCTTTAATTATAGGTAATATAATAGATAAAATAGGATCTGCAAACAACTTAAGTTATCAATTTATTTTTCTTGCAGTAATATTTATCCTATTATTTATTAGTAATATGTTATTAAATTATTATTTAAATATCTATGCTAATAAAGTTTCTAAGGAAATAAGAAATAAGCTTTTTAGCAAAGTAAATAGTATGCCAATAAAATATATGGAAAAATATAAAAATGGCAATATTATAAATATGTTTTCTTTAGATACAGAAAATATATCAAATGGTATGATACAAAGTATTTCTAAAATTATAAGTGGTGTTTTCACAATTATATTAGCAACAATCATAATGTTAAAATTAAATATACAATTAACTCTTATATTATTAGTTTTATCTTTATTTATGTTTATTATTTCTAGATTTGTTATTTCTAGAACAAATAATATGTTTAATAAAAGGGCAAATCTACTAGCCAATTTAAATTCATATACTGAAGAAATTATAAATGGTAAAACTAACTTTGATAATTTTAATTATAATGAACAAATCATAAAAAAATTTGCTATAAAAAACAATGAACTTTACAAATATGGTTATAAAACTCAATTTTACTCATCACTTACAAATCCTAGCACTAGATTAATTTCTAATCTAGCATATATAGTAATTGCAATTTTAGGAATTATCTTTTGTAAAACTTCCTCTATCACAATTGGAACTGTGTCTTCATTTTTAATATATACAAATATATATACTAGGCCTTTTAATGAAATAACTTCAGTTTTTAGTGAAATACAAACAGCTCTAGCTTCTTATAGAAGAGTTAGTATATTTTTAAAAACAAATTTTACTGTAAAAAATATAAATACAAATTATATAAAACTTCCAGAAAAAGATAATTATTCTATTGAGTTTAAAAATGTTTCTTTTTCTTATACTGACAAACCTTTTATTAAAGATTTTAGCCTTTTAATTCCAAATGGGAAAAGCGTTGCAATTGTTGGTAAAACAGGATCTGGAAAAACTACAATTATCAATCTATTAAACCGATTTTATGAAATTGATGATGGCAAAATTTTAATTAATAATATAAACATTAAAGATATAGAATTAAATAATTTGCGAAAAAATATTGGTATGGTTTTACAAGACACAAAAATATTCCAAGGAACAATAAAGGAAAATATCGCATATGGTAACCCTAATGCAAGTTTTAAAGATATAGAAAATGCAGCTAAGTTAGCGTATGCTGATTCTTTTATTAGTAATCTTCCAGATGGCTATAATACTTTTATAAATAATTCGGATGAACTTTCAGAAGGACAGGTTCAACTAATTAATATTGCTAGAATAATGCTTTCAAAACCTCCTATATTAATATTGGATGAAGCTACTAGCAATATAGACTTATTAACTGAAGCTTCGATAAAAAAAGCCATCTTAGAAATTACAAAAAATTCAACATCTATAATTATTGCACATAGATTATCTACAATTCAAAACTGTGATTTTATAGTTTTTATGGATGAAGGAAGAATTTTAGAAATTGGAACTCATAGTGAGCTAATGAATAAAAAAGGTTCTTATTATAATATGTATAAAAGTCAGTTTGAATAAGCTAAAAGGTTCTTAAAGTTTATATAGCACTTTAAGAACCTTTTTATTATCTTTTTTTAAATATATTTTTTAGTCTTTCGAATGGAGTATTCTTTACTTTAACTGGTTTTTTACCAGTTGCAATCTCTTCCATTAATTCTTTTCTTTCTTTTGCATTTTCACACCAATAATTAAAATTTAATAAATTAATCATATCCCTGGTTTCTTTTTTCATTTTTAGTTTTTCTAAAGGAGCACCTTTTGGATATTTTGGTGTATAGTTATCATCTTTTTTACTTTTTATTAATTCTCTTAAATCTCTTGGAATTTTATTCTTTCTTTCTTCGTCTATACTTTCCAAAAAAGCATCTAATTCAGAATAAATTTCTTTGCTTTTCCCCTCCATTTTACTCCTCCTTTTCTAATATTATTTATTTTATCATTGTTTGCATATCCTTTCAAGTAAAAAATGTGGATTTTTAAAAATCCACATTTTCTTTTATATTTTTCTAAATACTCCTGCTACCTTACCAAGTATCTTACAATCGTCTACAATTATTGGGTCCATTGTATGATTTTCTGGTTGTAATCTGATATATCCCTTTTCTTTATAAAATGTTTTTACTGTTGCTTCATCATCTATTAAAGCAACTACAATTTCGCCATTTTCTGCAGTATTTTGTTGTTTTACTAATATATAGTCACCATCCAATATTCCTGCCTCTATCATACTCTCTCCTCTTACTGTTAGCATAAAACTATCTGAATTTCCAACAAAATCTAATGGTATTGGGAAAGTATCTGTTATATTTTCAACAGCTAATATTGGCGCTCCTGCAGTTATTTTTCCAACAACAGGTACATCCACCATTTCTTTTCCAGAGTATACATCTTTTGGTTTTTTTATTACATCTTTATTAGTAACCACTTTTAAAGCTCTACCTTTTTGTGATTCTTTTCTAATATATCCTTTTTGTTCTAGTTTTTCTAGGTATCCATGTACTGTTGCTGTAGAACTTAGTCCAACAGCCTTACATATTTCTCTTACAGATGGTGGATATTGATTAACCTTTATTTGTTTTGCTATATAAGTTAAAATTTGTTTTTCTCTTTTATTTAAATCACTTTTATCAGTTTTCACTTATGTATCCCTCCAATTTATTTTTCTACATACTATCATATGATTATTTGTTTGTCAAACAAAATTTCGTTTTTTTGTAATTTTCTTTTAACGCAAGAAACACCTGGTAAAACCAGGTGCCCTTGCTCGCATTACGCGAATTCGGCGAAATACACCTCCTCGTACTGAGTCTTCATGAGGTCCTCGGATTCTTCACCCGTTGTTCCCTCATTTTCGGACTCATCCATAAGCCCTTCGAGGATTTCGATTTTCTGAGCGAGAAGATCGTATTGCTCCTGTTGGGTTGCAATGTACTCATCCTGCATCGCAATGGTATCCTGCTGGGTGTTAATCGTAAGCTTAAAGATGATCGCAATCACCGCCACAAGCACCGTAAGAAATGCAAAGAGAATCGTCGTCTTCTGCCAGAACCTTGCGTTGTTCGAGATGTCCATTATCTTTCCTTTCCATGACTTTGACTGGTACGTTTAAAGTGCAAATCCTCCCTTTCCAAGTTTAAGCCTAGCTCAAACTAAATTGCAAAGCTTAAACTTTAAATGTCCAAAAAACTATTGTACACCTTTTATTATACCACTTTTTGCTTGATTTTTCAATCTTTGTAAACTTTTGAATATTGTTTCTTCGATTTTATTGATTATTTTTGCTTTCTGTGGTAAAATGCTACCAGAGTTTAATATAAGTGTTAATAAGAGAATAGTAACATATTGCATTTTTTAAAGAGAGTTTACGTTTGGTGGAAGTAAATAAAATGTTTATGCGAATCTACTCTTAGATCTTTTTAGTGAAAACTAAACCGTAAGTTAGGCGGTTATACTACTAATCGAGTGTATTATTTTTATAATAACTTAAGGTGGCACCGCGGATTGTATTCGTCCTTATATTTTATATAAGGACGATTTTTGTTTGTATGGAGGTATGTTATGAATAAAGTAGAAATTGGTGAAGTTTATCGCCATTTTAAGGGCAATTATTATTTCGTAGAGAACATTGCTTATAATTCGGAAAACAAAGAAAGAATGGTAGTATATAAACCCCTTTATCCTAGTGAAGAAGGCTCCTGCATGTGGGTTAGACCAGAAAAAATGTTTTTGGAAGAAATTCCGGAAAGACCGGATAATATTACAGGTCAAAAACATAGATTTGAATTAGCCAAAGAATTAACTTTTGACTATACAAAAAATAATAAGGAGGAATAATTATGATAGATATTAAATTTTTAAGAGAAAATCCTGACATTGTAAAGGAAAATATAAAGAAAAAATTCCAAGATGAAAAATTAGTTTTAGTAGATGAAGTAATTGATTTAGATAAAAAATATAGAGCATCTCAACTTGCTGGTGATGAATTAAGAAATAAAAGAAAAACTTTAAGCAATGAAATTGGTAATTTAATGAAAAACGGACAAAAAGAAGAAGCAGAAAAAATAAAATCTGAAGTACAAGAAATTAATTCTAAACTAGAAGAAAATGAAGCTTTCGAAAATAAATATGCTGAAGAAATAAAAATAAGAATGATGAAGATTCCAAATATTATGCATGAATCTGTCCCAATTGGTAAAGATGACAGTGAGAATGTAGAAATAGAAAAATTTGGAGAGCCTGTTGTTCCAGATTATGAAATTCCATTCCATGGAGAAATATTAGAAAATTTAGCAGGATTAGATTTGGACAGTGCAAGAAGAGTTGCAGGACAAGGTTTTTATTATCTAATGGGAGATGTTGCAAGACTTCATTCTGCAGTTCTAACATATGCTAGGGATTTTATGATTAACAAAGGTTTTACATATTGTATTCCACCATATATGATTAGAAGTGATGTTGTAACAGGCGTTATGAGTTTTGAAGAAATGGATGCAATGATGTATAAAATAGAAGGTGAAGATCTATACCTAATTGGTACTAGTGAACACTCTATGATTGGAAAATTTAAAGGTCAAATTCTAAAAAAAGAAAATATGCCATATACAATGACATCTTACTCTCCTTGCTTTAGAAAGGAAAAAGGCTCACATGGTTTGGAAGAACGTGGAGTATATAGAATTCACCAATTCGAAAAACAAGAAATGATTGTTGTATGTGAACCAGAAGATTCTTGGGATTGGTATAATAAGATGTGGTCATACACAGTAGAGTTCTTTAGAAGTATGAATATTCCTGTAAGGACTCTAGAATGTTGTAGTGGTGACTTAGCTGATTTAAAAGCTAAATCTTGTGATGTAGAAGCTTGGAGCCCAAGACAGAAGAAATATTTTGAAGTTGGAAGTTGTTCTAACCTAACAGATGCTCAAGCTCGTAGATTAGGAATTAGAATAAAGGGTGAAAATGGCAACTACTTTGCACATACATTAAACAATACAGTTGTTGCCCCACCTCGTATGCTTATTGCAATTGTAGAAAATAATTATCAACCTGATGGAAGTGTAATTATTCCAGAAGTTTTAAGACCATATATGGGTGGCTTAGAAAAAATAGAACCTAAACAAGCTAAATAATTTGATATTTATTTATATAAATATAATTTAATATAGAAAGGGTTGAAATACCATGAACAAAAATGTAACAGTTATTGTAGGAACAAAATGGGGTGATGAAGGAAAAGGTAAAATTGCATCAAGGGAGGCAAAAGAAGCAAAGCTTGTAATTAGAGCTACTGGAGGAAATAATGCAGGTCATACAATTGTATTTAATAATATAAAACTTCCTCTTCATTTAGTACCTGGAGGAATTGTGTATCCAAATACAATTTGTATTATTGGACCTGGGGTTGTTTTAGATTTAGAAGTTCTACTATCTGAAATCGAATTACTAAAAAAAGCTGGCATACCAAATGTGGAAGAAAGATTAAAAATAAGTGGTCGTACACATGTAATTCTTCCATATCATAAAGAATTGGATGTATTGTATGAAAATTTCAAAAAACATCCTGTAGGAACAACAAAAAGAGGTATTGGTCCTTGTTATGGAGATAAAAATAATAGAACTGGAATAAGGATCTATGATTTATTACTTCCAGAAAAAGAACTAAAAGAAAAAATTGAAGAAGCAATAAAACCACATAATATATTATTCAAGGCAAATAATATGAATGAATGTGTTGCAAATGCTGAAGAACTTGCAAAAAGATATCATGAATACGGAGAATTATTACAAAATCAAATTACAGATATTAGTCCAATAATTTCTGATGCTATAGAAAATAATGACAAAATAGTTGTAGAAGGTGCACAAGCTTTTAGATTGGACTTAGACCATGGTGATTACCCAATGGTAACTAGTTCAAATCCTGTAGTATCTGGAACATTATGTGGTGCAGCTCTACCTCCTCAAGCTTTAAAAACTGTAATAGGAGTTGATAAAGCATATAATAGTCGTGTTGGTAATGGTCCTTTCCCTACAGAACTTCCTGCTTCTATTGATGAAAATGGAAATCTTATAGAATCAGATTTAGAATTAGAAGGAGATGTTGTTAGAGAATTAGGTCACGAATATGGAACAACAACCAAAAGACCTAGAAGATGTGGCTGGATGGATTGCCCTATTCTACGTTCTGCAAAATATACTTGCGGTATAGATTTTCTATGTCTTAATCACTTAGATACTCTTGGGCAAATCGGTCTAAAACTAGGATATGTAAAAGTTTGTACTTCTTATAAATATAAAGGAAAAATTATTAATTACTATCCTGATGATATGAATTTAAGTCACGAAATACCTGAACCAATTTACGAAACATTGGAAGGCGGATGGACAATCGATTCAAATTGTAAAACATATGAAGCTCTTCCTGAACTTGCTAAAAAATTTATCGAAGTTGTAGAAAAAGCTTCTGGAATAAAGGTAAAATATCTTGGAACAGGTCCAGCAAATGATGACTTGATTGTAAGAGATTAAAGGAGAAAATTATGATAATAAAAGAACCAAAATTCGAAATTTCAGCTGTTGGTCCAAAACAATATCCAAATAATAATTTGCCGGAAATTGTTTTGGTAGGAAAATCCAACGTAGGTAAATCTTCATTTATTAATACATTAATAAATAGAAAAAAATTAGCTAAAACTAGTAGCGAACCAGGAAAAACAAGACAGATAAATTTTTATAATATGGATTCAAAATTTTATTTTGTAGATTTACCTGGTTATGGTTATAGCAAAATGTCTAAGAAAGAACAAATTGTTGTCGGAAAATTTATAGAAGAATATTTACAAAAAAGAAAACAAATATCTTTAATAATCTTTTTAGTGGATATTAGACATAAACCAACAGAAAATGATAAATTAATGTATAATTATATAATTAGTAGTAAATTACCTTTTATTATTATCACAAATAAAGCTGATAAAATTGCTGTTACTAAAGTAAATGAGGCTACCACAAAAATTCAAAAAGACTTAAACCCAATCGGTGATATTACTACTCTTCCATTCTCTTCAGAAAGAAGAATATATTCAGAAGATGTATGGAGTGAAATAGAAAAATATATATAAAAATAAAGAGATTTAGATTTTATAATTCTAAATCTCTTTTATTATTAACCTTCTTTTTCTATTTTTTTAGTTATCATTTTTAAAGCTTTTTGTCTTTCGACTAATATAAAATGCCCACAACCTTCACATTTTAATCCAAAGTCCACACCAACTCTTGTTATTCTCCAAAGTTTGCTACCACATGGATGTGCTTTTTTTGTTTTTACTATATCTCCAACATTATATTCCATTATAACACCTCTGTTGCCTTTACTATTACTCTGTCTTTTGAATCATCTGTACAAGTTATTAAAGTAATATCTTTTCTACCATTTGTTAATTGTGATATTGGGGACATATCGTCTGCAGATACTGTATACTTATTATATACTGTATACTTTACTGTTCTTCCCTTTGTATCTGTTATTTCTATAACATCACCATTTACCAATGTTGGAACTTTACTAAAGAATTTTTTGTTTCTATAATTATGACCTGCTATACAAAAGTTTCCAACTTCATTTGGTTCTCCTCTTAAAAATTTAGTTGGTGCTTTTTTTAATAATTCATCCGTTGTCTCCGAAAGGATAGGATAATATATATTTATTTTAGATATTTTTATTGTCGCAATTGGTTTATATTTGTGTCCATCTTCAGTTGTATATTCATTATTTAATAATGTTTTTGTTTCTTCATCTAAATTTTCTATTGCAGAATCGTCATCTATAACATTTGCATCATTATCAAGATTTACAACTAATTTATCAGTAGGTTTTGTTGTCTGATCTTCCCCAACAATATTTGCACTTGCCAATATGTCTTTAGAAAAAGCCTCATCCTTATTTTTGCTATATTCAGCATATATATAATAAGAAGATAAAACACAAACAACAAGAAAAGAAACAAAAAATTCAAATTTATAGAACTTTTTCTTTTTCTTTAATTCGGGCGTAATATATAATTTTTCCGTGACCAAAATCTGATTCATGCTCTACCTCCTTTTTTATATTTTTTTACGATTTAATTATATCATTTAAGCTGTTTTTTTGCAATGAATTTTAATTAGTAAACTAATTATTTGTTTAACAAATTAGAAATATTTGCAAACTCCTCAATTGTTAGTTTTTCGCTTCTTACTCTTTCATCAATATTTAACTTTTCTAAAATCTCTGTTAGCTCCTTTTTAGTAGAAATTCCATTGTTAGTTACTGAATTTAAAAATGTTTTTCTTCTTTGTAAAAAAGCTACTTTTATTAAATTAAAAAATTTCTTTTCGTCAATTACTTTTACAGGAGGTTCTTTTCTTATATTTATTTTTATAACTTCTGATGTAACAGATGGCTCTGGAATAAACGATGTTTTAGGAACTTCTAATAATTTTTCCGTCTCCCCATAATAATACACAGTATATGTTATTGCTCCTGTATTTTTCCCTCCAGGTATTTCTGCTAAACGGTCTGCTACCTCCTTTTGGATCATTACTGTAATACTTTTTATATCAATTTTATTTTCTAATAATTTCATTATTATTGGAGTTGTAATATAATATGGTAAATTTGCTACAATCTTAGCATTTTGTAGGCTGTACTTATTTTTTTCTTTATTTATTAACTCATCTAAATTAACTTTTAATATATCATCATTTATAATTTCGAAATTGTCATATAAAAAAAATCTTTCTTTTAAGATGTTTACCATTCTTTTATCCAATTCTACACAAATTACTCTTCCTGCCTTTTCTAATAAATATTTTGTAAGCGTTCCAAGTCCTGGGCCTATTTCTATGACAAGATCATCTTTACTAATTCCTGATTTTTCTATTGCCATTTCTATAACATTATCATCAATTAAAAAATTTTGTCCTAAATTTTTATTAGCCTTTATATTATACTTATCCATTAAAAATTTAGTTTCTTCATATAAATTCATATATATTTTAAACTCCTTTATTAGTAATAAACTCACTATTTTTATTATAGCAACATCTCTGGAATTATGTCAAATTCTTTTGTGAAAAATCTGTGTTTTTGTTGATTTTAAATAACACTTAATATACAATATATGCAGTATTTTAAATTAATTTTAGGTGGTGCCAATGAAAAAGAATAATAATAACTTTAATTTACCACAAAAAAGAAGAAATAATAAATCTTTATATAAATCAGCCAACAATGAATTTGCTACAAATAGATTATCTGTTAAGAGATTTAGAATTGTTTTAGCAGTCCTAATAATAATCTTCTTATTTCTTGTACTTAAACTTATTTGGTTGCAATTTATTGATGGTTCAAGCTTAAAAGAGCAAGCATATAATCAGCAAACAACCGATCAAATAATAAGTACAAGTAGAGGAACTATTTACGATTCCACTGGTAAAAAATTAGCAATTAGTTCCCCTACAGATACTGTAACAGTTAATCCTAAAAAAATTGTAGGAAAAACAGATGAAGAAACAAAAAATAAAAAGGAAAAACTTGCCAGAGCTTTTTCGGATATTTTTCAACTAGATTATAATGAAACACTAGAAAAATTAAATAGTAATTCAAGTGTTCAAACCATTGCAAAAAAAGTGGATAAGGATAAAATCGATCAACTAAAACAATGGATGGAAGATGAAGAAATTAGTACAGGAATTAATATTGATGAAGATACAAAAAGAGTTTATCCATATAATAATTTAGCTTCAAATTTAATTGGTTTTTGCGGTACTGATAATGTAGGATTACAAGGAATAGAAGATAAATGGAATAAAGTGTTACAGGGTACACCTGGTAAACTAACAACTGCAACAGATGCTATACAAGAAGAAATTCCAGATAGCAATCAAACATATATCCCTGCAGAAAATGGTAGCGATATTGTTCTTACTATAGATGTATATATTCAAACAATATTAGAAAAATATCTAAAACAAGCTGTAGAAGAAAATTATGCAGAAAGTGGAACTGTAGTTGCCATGGTTCCTAGTACTGGGGATATTCTTGGTATGGCTTGTTATCCAGATTATAATTTAAATACACCATTTGAACCAAATACCGAAGAATTAAAAGCAACTTGGGATACATTGGATTCTACAACTCAATCAAACGAATTATATAATATGTGGAAGAATGATGTTATCTCTACACCTTATGAACCAGGATCACCATATAAATTAATAACTGCAGCTGCTGCGCTAGAAGAAAATATAACAAGTGAAGATGTTCCAAATGATTTTTATTGTAATGGCTCTATTGAAGTAGCTGACAGAACAATTAGTTGTTGGACACAAAATCATAAGGGCGGAAAATCATTAAGGCAAGCTCTAGAAGTTTCTTGTAACCCTTCATTAATACAACTTGGTAGACGTATTGGTGCAGAAACATTATATAAATATTACCAAGCCTTTGGATTTTTTGATAAAACTGGCATAGATTTACCTTCAGAAGCTAGCAGTACATATTGGGCCTTGGAAGATGTTAACGATGTAGAACTTGCAACAATGTCATTTGGTCAAAGATTTACAATTACACCTATTCAATTAGTTTCTGCAGTATCTGCAATTGCTAATGATGGAATTTTAATGAAGCCAAGAATTGTTAAACAAATTATTAATCCAGAAACACATACTACAACAGATATCGAACCTGTCCAAGTAAGGCAAGTTATCTCAAAAACTACATCCGAAAGAATGAGAGATTTAATGAAATCAGTTGTTGAAGATGGTTCTGGTAGATTAGCTAAAGTATCTGGATATTCAATAGGAGGAAAAACTGGTACCTCAGAACCTCAAGCTGGGCGTGAAGATGAAGGATATATTGCATCATATGTCGCAATTGCCCCTACAGAAAAACCAGAAATCTGTTTGTTAATCGCAATTAAAGATCCAAATCCTAATGGACAAGGTAGCCATCAAGGAGGACAAGTATGCGGACCGGTAGTTTCACAAATGCTATCCGAAATATTACCATATATGGGTATAACATCGGATAATGCTCAAACTACTGTATCTTCAACACAGGAAGATAATTCATATATTACAGTTCCAGATATAAGAAATAAAACTGTAACAGAAGCAGAAAAATTACTAAAACAAGCTGGGTTTACAACCAAAATTTCTATAACTGGAGATAAAAATTCTACATTAGTAACATACCAAACCCCAAAACCTGGTAAAAAAAAAAAAAAAAATTCAGTTATAATGTTATATACAGCAGAAAAC
>CALYAI010000022.1 GCA_944393475.1 uncultured Clostridia bacterium | reverse complement strand
AGATAAATTAGATATTGCAAGATCATTAAACTTAAAACCAAACCAGATTTTTTTAGTTAATAAATATAAAATGCAAGCAAGAAGTTTTACAGAAGCAGAAATTTCAAATATTATAAAAGAACTTATTAATTTAGACTATAATTATAAAATTGGAAATATAGACTTAAATATAGGATTAGAAACGATTTTATGTAATAATTGTTCAAAATAAAATATTCTAAACATAGGAGAAGATAATTATGCCAGATACAGAAATGGAAGAAAAGATAAAAAGAGTAGTAAACGCTATAGATGATGAAAAAAATAAGGTTTCATATTTAGTAAATCAAAATGATAATGATGCAAAATTAGAATTTTTAAAAAATTTTACAGATAAAGAATCAAGGGATAAAATTATAAGTAGCTTGGAGCATAAAGTATCTCCGGATTTATTTAGAATGGTTTATTTAGCACAAAGAATGATAAAAGAATTTTTAAAAGATGTTTATACAGAAGTACCTGTAGAAAAATCAGAAGTTGTTGATATTATTTTTAATAGAACAAATGTAATTCTTAATAAAATAGAGAATGAGCAAGATATAATAATAGATACAAAAGAAAGAACTATTACAATATCAGAAAAAGTAAGGCATGGACAAGGAAAATTGCTTGGATATATTTTATTGGGATATGCTCACTCTTTTATAAATAGAGATGAGGTAGAAGAAAACGAAGATAAGGTACTAGAAGATGGAAATTCAGACATTTTTGTGGATTTAGTAGTGAACAACTACATAAAAAAGCATCCATATGAAAACCTTGGATTTCACATAGACAAAAACTACAGTGTTGAGAGTAAAAATTTAGAAGAAGATAGTATAATTAGAACAAGAATGTATGTATTAGAAAAATTAAAAATTGACAGAAAAATGCTTTTGGAATATATATTTGGTGATAAAGAAAAATATAAACAAAATATATTTAATGGTGGAAATAAAGAAGATGAATTTAATCTAAGGGAATTTTATGAAAAAAATAAATTTGCATTAACAGATATAGACAGAGATAATATATATTATAAGAAAAACTCAATATTGCCACTTTACATTTTGCAACAAAAAATGCAGGAAGAAGATATTCTAGATAGAGAATACACTGCTTCAGAAATTATAAAAAAATATTTTAAAGAGTTAAAAATAAATAAAATAGATGCAGATGAATTTGATAAATTATTAAGTATTATTCAAGACACTAATAAAATAAAAGATGATATAGAAGATTGGCTTATAAAAGAACTAGAGAATTTAACAGATATGGAAAAACGAGTAATGTCTGCAAATATAATAGAAAATATATTAGTTGTATTAAAATATAAAAAAATTAATAATTATATTGCAAAACAAGTATTAGAAGTAATAAAATATTTAATAAATGATTTAGAAAGAGAAGTAGAAATCGAAAGAGGAAAAGAAGTATTACAAAAAATAAACAATTATTCAGCTAAAATCGAAGTTGAAGACAAAGAATTAGAAGAAGAAGTGAAAGATTCATTATCATATTTAAAAATAAAGTTAGAAATGGCAAATGAATCAAATTTAACACCGGAGACTTTTTTTAATAGATTGCAAGGCTCTTTAAAGAGTGGAAGCAAGATAGAAAGAAATGAAGAATTAATAGCATACCAAACGATAAAAGATGAATTAAATCTTAGTAAAAAATAGGAGAAAGTTATGGAAAACGAATTAGCACAAGCATATTCAGAAGTATATGAAATTTTAAAGTATATACCAATATCATATTTAAATAAAATACCAAAAGATGTACTAGAGATATTTAAAAATAAAAGAGATAAAAATTATAAAGTCCAGATAAATCCAAAATTACCATTAGAAGACCAAAAATTGCACAGAAAAACATTAATACTTTTATCTGTTTTAAATTTAGATTATTGGTGCAAACCGGATGAACGAGAGGAAATTTTAAATATATATTGGCAAAATGAAAAGGAAAAAGAAGATTATGTTGTGCTTGAAGATGACACAAATATAATACCACATGATCAGAACACTAGTTTAGCAGTATATAAGCAAGATAATATATTGGAGAGAATGTGGAATAAAATTAAAAAGTTTTTTATAAGAAATTAAACAGATGAACATTTATTATAGGGTGAACTCAAGGGGAGTTCACTTTCTTTGCGTGTAAAACAATCCTATAATCATTTGTGCTACCACATGTTGAAAGTGTAAGAATCGAATCATTATTATCTATTTTTACATCAAAGCTAATAACACTTCTAGATTTAACTGTATTTATATAATTTATAAATTCATCAGATTTAAACTTGGTTTTTAAATAGTAATTTTCGTTTTTAATTTCATATACGGAGAAAATTTCATATTTACAATAATTATTAGGAGTTACAAAATATATTATATTATGAGTTTTTTCACCATACCAACTAGGTTTAAGATAATTTTTTAAATTAGAAAACATCGTACCATTCCTCATATTATGCCCATAAATAATTACATTTTTATCAGTTCCATCTAGTTTATTACGATAGTCTGCAAAAATCCATCCGGAGGAATTTTTCTCTTTGTTAAAATTACGGTATAGATAAAAATCATTATCTTTTGACTGTACAACAGCATATCTAATATTAGTACCGGGTAAATCTATAAGTCCAATTGCATCAGTGTTCTTTTCTTTTAATTCATTAAAATTAATTATATAATTAAAATCATTTGTAATAACATTGCTTTCTGTGGTTTGAATATTATTATTAATTTCTTGCATGATTTCTTTATTTGAATTCCCTTCAGATATATATATGAAGCTCTTTAATAAAGCAAATATAAAAATCACAATTGATAAGATAAGTAATAAAAAACTAAAAAAATTATTTTTCATAAAAGCTCCTTTATTCTTATAAAGGCGATAAGTTTACTATCGCATATAAAGTATTATATATATAATACCTAAAATAAAGAATGTTAATACAATAATATTTGTATAAAAACAATAAAATCTCCTTAAAATATATATAGTAATATATAATAGAAAGGAGAGATTTTTATGTTAAATTTTAGAACGGATCTTGCGGACGAAAGAAAGGAATTATATAAAAAAGCAAATAATATAGAAAATGATATAGATGGAATAGAGGCAAACGAAGAAGAGATTAATAATAATATAAAAGTTACACGAGTAAGAATTATAAATGAACAAGGAGAAAAAGCACTTGGAAAAATGAAGGGAGATTATATAACTATAGATTTAAAAAATATGAAGTATATGGCCGAAGATGAAATTCAAAAGGCAAGTGAAGTATTATGTAAAGAATTAAAAAATATGATAGGAAAATATATAAATAGAGAACAGGAGATACTTGTAGTAGGACTTGGAAATATTTATGTAACACCAGATAGTTTGGGACCAAAAGTAATAAATGAAATTGACATCACAAGACACTTGTTAAAATATGTGCCACAATATTTGGATAAAGATACAAGACCAGTAAGTGCAATTTCTCCAGGAGTATTAGGAACAACAGGAATAGAAACAGCAGAAATATTAAAAGGAATTATTGATAATGTAAAGCCAAAACTAGTTATTGTTATAGATAGTTTGGCATCAAGAAGTATGGAAAGAATAAGTAGTACAATTCAGCTAGCAGATACAGGAATTGTTCCTGGTGCAGGTGTTGATAATGCTAGAAAAGAATTAACAATAAATACACTAGGAGTTCCAGTAATTGCATTAGGTATTCCAACAGTTGTAGAAACAGCAGTTGTTGTAAATGATTGTTTAGATGTATTTATAGAAAAACTTCAAGAAAAAGCAGAATCAAATGAATATTTAAATAAGCTAAAAGAAGAGGATAATTATGAAGAAATAAAAGAAGCATTAATACCTAGAGAATATAATTTTATAGTAACACCGAAAGAAATAGATAATTTAGTAGAAAATATGAAAGACGTAGTAGCAAGAGGTATAAATATGAGTATGTAATATGATTAAGTAGGGATTTCAATCTTTTATCTAAAATCCCTATTTAATTTGTACTCTATCTTCAAAGATTGATATTAAAGTTTTTATAAATTCATCTGACTCTTTTTCTAGATGAATTATTATTTTTTGTGGAAGAAGAGAAAGCAATGTATTAAGGATTATATCATTTTCTGAAAAAGAAACGTCTGATATATAGTTTAAATCATTTATATTATCAGAAAGAGGTATTTTTTCATATTTACTATTTAACAAAAAAGAGTTTGTTCTTTTATAAATTAAATGTACAAGGCCAATATTTATGGATTTAGATTTTATATAAGTCTTTAATAAGTTAATAAATTCATTATACTCCCTATTAATGACTAAATCATTTACAGAAATATCTACTACATAGTCAAGTATTTTCATATAATTTGATATCCTAAAATTAACAAACCCATCGAGAATCATGGATTTATTATTTGATATATATTTTAATACTGCAATATATAGATGTTCTATTCTAACTTCATGTTCGGTAGTATTGTTATTAGAGACATGGTCAATGCATTTTTTTAAAATAAGTTTTTGTTCCTTTTCTGAAAAATAAAAGTAATTAGATGTAATAATAAATTTAAATAATTTATATTCATAAAAATTAATTATTATATTTACTAAAATATTAGAAAGATAGTTATAGAAAGAATTTTCTTCTTTTGAATTAGTTTCTCCAACAAAATGAATAATTATATTTTTATAGACTTTAAATTTCTTGACAGAAATATATGTGTTAGGAAATGAAAAATTATCTAGTAGATAATCGATTATATTCTTATTATTAGTTTTAATACAAAATGATTTCATTAAAAAATCTCCTTTCACATATATGTATTATCTACTAAATAGAGTATCATTATACATATAATATGAAAGAAGACATATTTTGCAACTTGTTCATTAATAATAAATCATATAGTCAATATCATCAAAGATTTTATCCTTTTTATAGATTTCATTTAAAAATGTTTCATCAATTTTATCATTTTTTATTTGTAAATATAATTTTGTAAATCTACCAATATGATCTTTTATTCTTTTTTTTGCATAGTCAACCATTGTTTGATTTGTAATAATAAATAGCCAATCACTGCTTTGTGCTAAAAGTAATTCTCTTGCACATTGATTTAATGCAAAACGTTTTAACTTATTAGTTTCATTAGGAAATAGATGTGCAAGTTCTACCATTCTATCACCAGCTTTATGAAGATGTCTGTGAACATAATCATTTAAAGGATTAAGCCATACTTCGTTATATCCATTAGCTCCCCAACTTGACCTACAAGGTGAAGAAATTTGAATATTTGGATATTTGTCTATATATTCACTAGGGGTAATAAGGCTAAAATTACATTTATCATAATAAATTTTTTTGAATAAGACATATAACCAGTCCGGACCTTCATACCACCAATGACCATATAATTCTGCATCATATGGACATAAGATAATTGGAGGATGATCCATATATGGAGCAATTTCATTTATTTGTTTAACTCTACAATCAAAGAAATGACCAGTTTGCTTATTAATGGAATCCTGAGCCCATTGCAAATTATAATAATCCTTTTGGTCAGTTTTACCAGTAATTCTATAATACTTAATTCCAGTATTAACTCTTACACCATCATGTGCGATATATGGCTTTATATAGTCATAATCAGCTTCATATCCAATATCTCTATAAAATTCTCTATAATTAAAATCCCCAGGATATCCATTTATAGAACTCCAAACCTGTCTTGAAGATTCCATATCACGACCAAATGCAATTAATCCACCAGGAGAAACTATTGGAGCAAAAGTTCCATAAACTGGTGTTGGATCAGCATATAAAATACCGTGGGATTCTAAAATTGCATATTCAATTCCAAATTCTTTAAGATATTTATCAGCTTCTGGAACATATCCACATTCAGGAAGCCAAATACCTCTAGGTTGTCTTCCAAAATATTTTTTATATGTTTGTACACCTACAGCAATTTGTGCTTTTACAGTTTTTTCATTAACATATAAAATAGGGAAGAATCCATGTGTTGCACCACATGTTATAATTTCTAAAACACCTATATCTTGAAAATGTTTAAAAGCAGAGATTAAATCTCTTTTAAATATTTTATCAAATAAATATAAATCATCAGAATATCTATTTAAATAATACTTAGAAAGTTCATTTAATCTAGAATCATACGAAGTTCTTTTTACTTCTTTTGTACAAAGTTCAATATGTTCATTAAGGTAGTGAATATATTTTTCTTGCAACAATTTATTATCCAACATCCAAAGTAAAGGTGGTGTCATTGACATTGTAATTCTAAAATCTACTTTTTCATCAACTAATTTTTTAAAATTTCTAAGAAGAGGTATATAAGTTTCTGACATTGCTTCGAATAGCCATTGTTCTTCTAAATAATCATCACTTTCTGGGTGATGAATAAAGGGTAGGTGAGCGTGTAAAACAAAACTTACATATCCTTTTACATTTTTATTCATTTTTGCACTCCTTTTGGTTTTAATGGTATAAACATTAATATCACCCATAAGAATTTTCTTAAAGGTGATATTAAAAAATTCTATTTAAAACTTGAAGAACTTAAACTATTAGATGAAGGGTTTTGTTCCTTTCCAAATAAATCTAAATTCTCATCTTTATAAAACTTCTTATACAAGTCATTAACTTTATAAATTTTTCCAATACTTTTAACAAAATTAAGGTTAGCAATATTTTTAGCGGTTACATTATTATTTTTTACATTCCTAAAATAAATCATTTCTTGTCTTTTTTCGAAAAGAATATGGTCATTAGGTGATTCTACTTCATTTGATGAAGTTATAGGAATATAATGTTCTGTTATTTTAGGAGTTGTTTTTACTTGTGTAACTTCACCATTATACATTATTTCGAAAGGTTTTCTACCTAATTCTATTTTATATTTACATTTACTATCATTAACATTTAAATACCAACAATTAGCAAAATCATTAATTTCTACTTCAAAACTATATCCTTTTGTTTCATTATAAACTAAAAGTACTGGTTTAGTTTTTTCGAAAAAGTCATCACCATATTGTTCTTTAAATTTTTCTCTATCTTCATCAGAAATATCCCAATATATAAATAATGTATTAGGCGTTTGATAAAGTAATTTTACTATGGTTTGATTATATCTATATGGCAAATCATAATATTCTGCAATAGAAAAAACTTCACCACTAATGGTATCTGACTTTTTTACAGGAGTTTTTTTGCCAGAAGAAGCTTTTCTTGTTCTTTTTATTGTTGACTTTTTTGGACTTTTTGTAGCTGTTTTGGCTTGTATTTTTGTTGATTTTGTAGTTTTTGTAATAGCCTTTTTTGCAACTTTAGTAGTTTTTTTAGCTACAGCATCCTTTTTTGTTGAAGCTTTAGTAGTTTTAATGTTTTTTGTAGTTTTTGTTTTTTCTAATTCATCTTTAGCTTTTCTTGGCATTTAATTTCCTCCTTTGTGTTTTCGCATAACTACATATATAGTATATCAAAATAAAAATAAATTCAATAGAAAAACTATAGAAAATTAAATTGTTTTAAATTTTTTCTCGGCAAGAAAAATATATAAAAAATGATAAATTTTATTTGACAAAAATAAAACAATAATAGATAATATATGAAGTACAATAGATAAAGTGTGAGATAAACTAAGGAGGAAATATAAATGTATATATTTAATAAAATTACAGTAAATCCACAATTACCAAAAAGAGTGGATAAATTATTAGATATTGCAAATAATTTATGGTGGTCTTGGAATACAGAATTTTTAAGACTATTTAAAGAAATTGATTCTGATTTATGGGATTCAGTAGCTAAAAATCCTGTAAAATTTTTGAAATTAGTTTCTCAAGAAAGATTAGAAGAAATAGTAAAAGATGAAGATTTTTTAAAGAAATATGATAAGGTAGTAGACCATTTTAATTCATATATGCAAGCTAAAGAGACATGGTTTTCTAAGAATTATCCAGAAAATGCAGATGATTTAATTGCTTATTTTTCAGCAGAATATGGATTGGACGAAATAATCCCAATATATTCTGGAGGACTTGGAATTCTATCAGGTGACCACTTAAAATCAGCAAGTGATTTAGGTTTGCCTTTTGTTGCAGTAGGATTATTATATAAAAATGGATATTTCAATCAAAAGATAGATGGAACAGGTCTACAAAAAACAGAATATACAAATATAGATTTAGACAATTTACCAATATTACCTGTAAAAGATGAGAATGGTAAGGATTTAGTTATAGATGTGGATTTCCCAGATAGAAAACTTTATTTAAAAGTTTGGAAAATTTCTGTTGGAAGAATATCATTATATTTAATGGACTCAGATATAGATGATAACATTGCAGAAGATAGAGTTGTTACCTTAAGGTTATATGGTGGGGACCAAGAAATGAGAATAAGACAAGAAATTGTCTTAGGTATGGCAGGAATAAAACTATTAAAAAGATTGGGATTAAAGCCAACTGTTTACCATATGAATGAAGGACATTCAGCTTTTCTTAACTTAGAAGTAATGAAAAATATAATGGAAGAAAAGAAAGTTTCTTTTGAAGTAGCAAAAGCAATTTGTACGGCTAAGACTGTATTTACAACTCATACACCAGTTCCAGCAGGAAATGATATTTTCCCAATAGAACTAATGGATAAATATTTTTCTAATTTCTGGCCACAACTTGGAATTTCTCGTGAAGATTTCTTAAGACTGGGAATGAAAAATAATCAAGGCTTAGAACAAGGATTTAATATGGGAATGTTTGCTTTAAGGATGGCTGGAAAGAAAAATGGTGTAAGTAAATTACATGGAGCAGTATCTAGAAGATTATTTTCCGATGTATGGCCTAACATAGCACCTGATGAATCTCCAATAGATTATGTTACAAATGGAATTCACACATGTTCATGGCTTGCTCCTTCTATGAAGAATTTATTTAACCAATATTTAAAACCATATTGGCAGGATAATATTCAAAATAACGACACCTGGGAAAATATTAAAAACATACCTAACAAGGAATTATGGGATACACATATAGATAGGAAAAAGAAACTTTGTGCATTAGTAAAAAACAATGTAACTAATAGATTAAAATCAAGTGGATATAATTATGAAGAAATAAATGAAATAGTATCAAAATTAAATCCAAATGCATTAACAATAGGATTTGCAAGAAGATTTGCAACATATAAAAGAGCAACATTAATATTTAAAGATTTAGAAAGACTAACACAATTATTAAATAATCCAGATAGACCGGTACAATTAATATTTGCAGGAAAAGCACATCCAGCAGATAAAGAAGGACAGGATTTAATACAATATATCCATGAAATATCAATGAAACCACAATTTAAAGGTAAGATATTTTTACTAGAAAATTATAATATAGCAATGTCAAGATATCTAATAAGTGGAGTTGATGTATGGTTAAATACACCAAGAAGACCAATGGAAGCTTCTGGTACAAGCGGACAAAAAGCATCTGTAAATGGAGTTATAAACTTTAGTGTATTAGATGGTTGGTGGGCAGAAGGATATAACCAAAAAAATGGTTGGACAATAGGAGATAATACAGAATATCAATCATATGAAGAACAGGATCAAGCAGATAGCGAGAGTTTATATAATACTTTAGAAAATAAAATAATACCATTATATTATGAAGATAAAAAAGAAGATGGTGTGTCTGATAAATGGATGGAAATCTTTAAGAATTCAATAATATCTACAGGTGGAAGATATAGTACATCAAGAATGGTAATAGATTATACAAAAGACTACTATATGGAACAAATAAAACTATATCATAAATATTATGAGGATTTGGATAAGGTTACAGAATTTACAGAATGGAAAAAGAATTTATATGCAAATTGGAAAGATATAAAAATATCACAAAGCAATAATTTAGACAACATTACAATAGATGCAGGTAATAAAATAGAAGTTCACTGTATAATTAATTTACCAGAAAGCATTGATTGCAATTCTATTAGAGCAGAAGCATATTACGGAAAAATATTAGATAATGGAATAATGGAAGAAATCCAAACAGTTCCAATGGAATTAGTTGAAAAAAATGAAGAAAATAGAACATATAAATATTCAACAAAAATAGAGCTAAAAACAGGTGGAAACTATGGATATACATTTAGAGTTATGCCACAAACAGATATGATGTTAAACACAACTAATTTAGATTTAATCCAATGGGTAACAAGATAGGGAAAAGGGAAATAACCTTTTCCTATTTTTTTATAAAAAATAGTTATTTTAAGGACTGTCCCTCTTTTCCCATTGCATAAATTTATAATATGATATAAAATGTATACGAATAATAAAAAGAAAAGAGGTAATACCTATGAAAGATTTAAAAATTGAATTAAAAAATACTGGTATAAAGGATGAAGAAATACTAAAATATTCTGAGAAAATAACAAAGATACATAATGAATTATATAAAAAATCAGATGATGAAAAAGAATTTTTAGGATGGTTAAAACTTCCAACAGATTATGATAAAAAAGAATTTAAAAGAATAGAAAAGGCTGCTAAAAAGATACAAAGAGATTCTGATGTTTTCGTTGTTATAGGAATAGGAGGATCATATTTAGGAGCTAGAGCAGTAATAGAAGCACTAACAAGCAATTTTGCTAGTGCAATTCCAAATGAGCAAGTAAAATATCCAAAAGTAGTTTTTGCAGGAAATAACCTAAATCCGGATTATATAAATGATATAATTGAATTTATAGGTGATGGAGATGTTTCTATAAATGTAATTTCTAAATCTGGAACGACTACAGAGCCTGCAATTGCATTTAGAATTTTTAGAGAATTCTTGGAGAATAAATATGGAATAGAAGAAGCAAGAAGCAGAATATATGTTACGACAGATAAAAAGAAAGGAGCATTAAAGCAACTTTCTGACAAAGAAGGATATGAGGAATTCGTAATACCAGATAATGTAGGTGGAAGATATTCTGTATTAACAGCTGTTGGACTATTACCAATTGCAGTAGCAGGAATAGATATAGACAAATTAATGCAAGGAGCTTTATCTGCACAAAATAAATATGCAGAAGAAAATTTAAAATATAATGACTGTTACAAATATGCTGTTACAAGAAATATTCTATATGGAAATAAAAAAGATATAGAATTATTAGTAGATTATGAACCAAAATTGCATTATTTTATAGAATGGTGGAAACAATTATATGGAGAAAGTGAAGGAAAAGATCTAAAAGGTATTTTCCCTGCAGGAGTTGAATTTACTACAGATTTACACTCAATGGGACAATATATTCAACAAGGAAGACGTAATCTATTCGAAACAGTTTTAAATGTAGAAAAATCTAAAACAGATATAAAGATAGAGTCAGATGAAGATAATCTTGATGGACTAAACTATTTAGTAGGAAAATCACTTGACTATGTTAATAAAAAAGCAATGGAAGCTACAATCTCTGCACATGTTGATGGAGATGTACCAAATATTTTAATTTCTATGGAAAAATTAGACGAAGAAAACTTAGGACAATTAATATATTTCTTTGAACTTGCATGTGCAATGTCTGGAAAATTATTAGGAGTAAATCCTTTTGATCAACCAGGTGTAGAAGCATATAAAACAAATATGTTTAGATTACTTGGAAAACCAGGTTATGAAAACAAATAAAAGGAGATAAAATGGACAATATAAAAGTATATGCATTTGTTGGACCATCTGGAACAGGAAAGAGCTATAGAGCACAGATGGTAGCAAATGAAAACAATATTCATTATATAATAGATGATGGACTTTTTATAAATGATAATGAAATAATTGCGGGTGAATCTGCAAAAAAAGCGCCAACAAAAATAGAGACGGTAAAAAAAGCACTATTCTTAAAACAAGAACAAAAAGACGAGATAAGAAAAGCAATAGAAAAATACAAACCGGAATCAATATTAATTTTAGGAACTTCAGACGGAATGGTACAAAAAATTGCTGCAAATCTTGGATTACCACAAATTCAAAAAATTATATATATTGATGAAATTGCTACAAAAGAAGAAATAGAAGAAGCACGAAGAAGTAGAGTTACGGAAGGAAAACATGTTATTCCTGTACCTACTTTTGAAATAAAAAAAGATTTTTCAGGTTTTATATTGGATCCACTTCAAATTTTTAGATTTAAAGGAAGGGACCATAAACCATATATATCAGAGAAATCAATAATAAGACCAACATTCAGTTATTTGGGTAATTTTACTATTTCTGACACCGTCTTTAGGCAGATAATAGAGCATATTGCAAAAAAAGAAACTAATATATATGATGTACTTCGAACAAGGATAGAAAATCAAGCAGAAGGGCCATATGTTTATATAGAATTAAGCGTAGAATATGGCGTAAATATAAGAGATGTTGTAGAGAATTTTAAGAAAAAAATCTTAAAAGAATTGGATAAACAAACTGCAATGAGAGTGCAAACGATAAAAATAATTGTAAAAGAAATACATATAAATAAAGAAAAAACAAACTAAGGAAAGGTGATAAAATGTCATATATTGTTGCGATTGATGGACCTGCAGGAGTGGGTAAGGGAACACTTACAAAGCTAGTAGCTGAGGAGTTAGGTTTAGTTAGTATAGATACAGGAATGTTATATAGAACACATGCTTTAGCTACTTTAAGAAATAATATATCTTTAGATGATAGAGATAAAATTATAAATATCTTAAAAGACTTGAATATTCAGTTAGAAAATAGAGACAATAAACAATTTGTATTATTAAATGGTGAAGATGTAACAAAAGAGATAAGAAAGCCAGAAGTAAGTGCGATAGTTTCTCAAACTTCAAGTATTCCAGAAGTAAGAGAGGAAATAACAAAATTAGAAAGAAAGATAGCAAATGCTTGGATGGAAGAGGGAAAAAACATAATAATGGAAGGAAGAGATATTACAACAGTTGTTTTTCCAGATGCAAAGGTAAAAATATATCTAGATGCTACACCAATAGAAAGAGCAAAAAGAAGATTTAGGCAAAATAAGAAAAATGGTATAGATCAACCTTTTGAAGAAGTATTACAAGCAATAATGGAAAGAGATAAAAATGATATGAACAAGGAAGTAGGAGCTTTAAAAAGAGCACCGGATGCAGTATATTTCGATTCTAGTAATCAAACCATTGAGCAAAACAAAAAGGCAATATTAGAAATAATAAGACGAAAGACAGAGGAATAATATATTCTATATTTAGGAAGGAATTAAGGATGGAAATAATAAAAAAATTTTTAAGAGTAATAGTAAGAACAGCAATTTATTCATATTGCAAAGTTGTTTATAGATTAAAAGTAATAGGAAAAGAAAATATTCCAAAGGAAGGTCCTATAATATATTGTGGAAACCATAGAAGTTATTTAGATCCTCCATTAATAGTTGTAACAGCGGGAAGACATGTAAGATTTATGGCAAAAGAAGAACTAGCAAAAAATAAATTTCTAGCATTTTTAGGATATGTTTTTAATGCAATATATGTAAAAAGAGATAACAAGGACATAAGTGCATTAAAAACAACGCTAAAAGCATTAAAAAACAAAGAAAGTGTAGCGATGTTCCCAGAAGGAACAAGGAATGGACTAGCAAAAGGAGAAGGAGTAAAAGATGGTGTAGCATTTTTTGCACTACAGACTGGTGCAAAAGTTCAACCAGTTGGAATAAGCGGAGGAGAAAAGCCATTTAAAAAAGTATATGTTAATTATGGAAAACCTTTAGACTATAGTGATAGGATGACTAAAAAGCCTTCAAAAGAAGAACTAGATAAGGTTAGCAAGGAAATCATGGATAACATAATTATGTTGACAAATATTAAACAATAATATATAATATTAGCAGTTTACTGCGTATAGGCGTTTTTCATTTTTGAAAAACGCCATTTATAAAGATAAACCAAACAAAAGAGGATGTAATTTAAGTTATAGGAAGGTGAAATTATGTCAGAACAATTAAATTTTGAACAAATGATTGAAGAATCAATGAAGACAGTAAATGTTAAACAAATTGTTAAAGGAATAATAATAAATATAAATAAAAAAGGTGAAATAATTATAGATATAGGATATAAAGCAGATGGAATAATTCCAAGAGGTGAATATTCATATAATGAATCTGCAGATCCAAGGAAAGAATTAAAAATTGGAGATACTATAACAGCAGAAGTATTAAAAATGAATGATGGAGAGGGAAATGTTTTACTTTCAACAAAAAGATATAAATCAAAAGAAGCTCAAAAAGAATTAGAAGATAAATTTAAAAAACAAGAAGTATTTGAAGAAAAAATATCCAAGGTAACAGATAAAGGATTTATTATTTCTAAAGAAGGATATGATATATTTATACCGATTTCTTTATCAGGAATAACAAGAAATGAAAATATAGACGATTATAAGAATAAATTAGTTAAATTTAGATTAATAGAATGTACTTTTAGACCTAGAAGATTGATAGGATCTATTAAAGCTGTATTAGAAGAAGAGAAAAACAAAAAAATAGAAGAATTTTGGGAAGAAGCAGAAGTAGGAAAGAAATATAAAGGAAAAGTAACAAGTATTAGTACATATGGAGCTTTTGTTGATTTGGGTGTTGTACAAGGACTATTACATATTTCTGAGATGACATGGAATAGAAACACACCACCAAATGAAATTTTAAAAATTGGACAGACAATTGATGTTATTGCAATAGATGTGGACAAGGAAAATAAAAGAATAAAACTAACTTATTCAGAAAAAGGTCCAGATCCATGGAAAAACATAAATGAAAAATATAATATTAATGATATTATAACTGTTAAAGTTGTAAAATTAATGCCTTTTGGTGCATTTGTAGAATTAGAGCCAGGAATAGAAGGTTTAGTACATCTTTCACAAATATGTGAAAGAAAGATAGCTAAACCAGAAGAGGAATTACATGTTGGCCAAAGAGTTAATGCAAAAATTATAGATATGAACTTAGAAAACAAAAAAATTGAATTGTCAATAAGAGAATTAGAGAATACATCAAACGAATATAAGGAATAAAGGAGTAATAAAAATGATAAACAAAAACATTAGGAACATAGCAATCATAGCACACGTAGATCATGGTAAAACAACATTGGTAGATGCTCTTTTAAAGCAAAGCCATGTATTTAGAGATAATGAAAAAGTTGATGAAAGAGTAATGGATTCAAATGCACTAGAAAAAGAAAGAGGAATAACCATTCTTTCTAAAAATACAGCAGTTATGTATAATGGTGTAAAAATAAACATAGTAGATACACCAGGACATGCTGACTTTGGAGGAGAAGTAGAGAGAGTCTTAAAAACTGTTGATGGAGTTTTATTATTAGTAGATGCATTCGAAGGACCAATGCCTCAAACAAGAGAAGTTCTAAAGAAAGCGTTATCTTTAAACTTAAAACCAATAGTTGTAATAAATAAAATAGATAGACCTGGTGCAAATCCATCAAAAGTTTTGGATCAGGTTTTAGAATTATTTATAGAGTTGGATGCAACAGATGAACAGTTGGAATTCCCAGTTATATATGCATCTGCGAAAAACGGAATTGCAAAAATGCATATGGAAGATAGTAGTGACAATATTAACTGTGTTTTCGAAACAATAATAAAAGAAATTGATCCGCCTGCTTGTGATGAAGAAGGACCAGCACAAATGCTAGTATCTAATATAGACTATGATGAATTTATTGGAAGAATGGCAATAGGAAGATTGGAAAGAGGAATACTAAAAGTGAATGATCCTGTTGTTATTTGCAAAAAGGATGGAAAATTAGAAAATGCAAGAGTTGGAAAAATTTATACACATATGGGACTTAAAAAGGTAGAAGTAGAGGAAATTGGTGCAGGAGATATTATCGAACTATCAGGAATTACAGATATAAATATAGGAGAAACAATATGTGATGCAGAACATCCTGACAAAATAGATTTTGTAGACATAGATGAACCAACAGTTACAATGACATTTAGTGTTAATGATGGACCACTAGCTGGAAAGGAAGGGAAATTTATTACATCTAGACATTTAAGAGATAGATTATTTAAAGAACTTGAAAGAAATGTTAGCTTGAGAGTAAACGAAACAGATTCTGCAGATGCGTTTGAAGTAGCTGGTCGTGGGGAATTACATCTATCTGTATTAATCGAGACAATGAGAAGAGAAGGATATGAATTCTTAGTTTCTAGACCTAAAGTTATAATAAAAGAAATAAATGGTGAAAAATGCGAACCAATAGAAAGACTAGTAGTAAATGTTCCAGATGATTGCATTGGTAATGTAATAGAAAAATTAGGAAAAAGAAAAGCAGAAATGCAAAACATGGAACCAGCAGAAGAAGGACATACAAAAGTCGAATTTAAAATACCTTCAAGAGGTTTAATAGGATATAGAACAGAATTTATGACAGATACAAAAGGAAATGGAACAATGAACCATGTGTTCGAAGGATATGAACCATATAAGGGTACAGTTGTTGCAAGAACAAGAGGAACAATAGTAGCATTCGAAGCAGGAACATCAATAACATATGGTTTATACAATGCACAGGATAAGGGTGATTTATTCATAGGACCAGGAGTAGAAGTATATGAAGGAATGATTGTAGGAATAAATTCTAGACCGGAAGATTTAGCAATAAATGTATGTAAGGAAAAACATTTAACAAATACAAGAGCATCAGGATCTGACGAAGCATTAAGGTTAGTTCCACCAATTCAAATGTCATTGGAAAAAGCAATAGAATTTATTCAAGATGATGAACTAGTAGAAGTAACACCAAAAAGTATTCGTTTAAGAAAGAAAATCTTAGATACAAAAACAAGGGAAAGAGAAGCTAGAAGAAAAATAAAAGAATAGGAATGTTCCTGAGGAGAAAAAAATGAATGAAGAAGAATTAGCAAAAATAAAAGAAAAGGCATTAAGTGAACATATCCCAATTATTATGGATGATACATTAGAAGTAATTGACAAAATCTTAAAAGAAAAAAAGCCTAAAAAAATATTAGAAATAGGAACAGCTGTAGGATATTCAGCAATATGCTTTTCTAGGTATTTAGCAGAAGGAGGAAGAATAGATACAATAGAAAGAGAACATGAAAGAGTTGAAGAGGCTAAGAAAAATATAAAAAAGGTTGGAGTAGAAGATAAAATAAATATATTAGAAGGTGATGCAGTAGAAATTCTACCAACTCTTAATAATAGATATGATATTGTATTTATAGATGCTGCTAAAGGAAAATATCCATTTTTCTTAGAACAATCAAAAAGAATGTTAAACGAAAAAGGAATAATTTTTGCAGACAATATTCTATATAAAGGATATGTTATGAGTGATTATAATAAGCATAAACAAAGAACAGCAGTTAGAAATTTACGTGAATACATAAAAGAAGTAACAGAAGATATTGATTGTGTAACAGAAATTTTAGAAGTAGGAGATGGATTAGCAATAAGTAGATTTAACTAATACGCATAAAAAAAGACCAAATTTTGGTCTTTTTTTATACAAAATAATTATCTATCTTCGAAAGAATAAGTAGCAGATTGATCTTCTACAATAATACCTCTTTGCTTTAAAAATGATTCATAGTCTTGTCCAAAATAATATCTAAATCTATTTTCAAAACTATCTGGAACTAATTTTTCCGATCTACTTTGTTTATCAAATTCAAAATGCATATATAAAGGTAAGAAATATTCTGCAGACTCTGGGTTTACAATACGATTTAAAAAATAATGTCTATTTGATTTATAGACTGTAGAATGTCCTGCAGAGCCAGTTTTTTCGGTTTCTCTCATTCTAAAAGTTTTAATTTGAGTCTCTCTGTAGAATGCAAATCTTTCTTCTGGAATTCGTACAACCCTAGTTAAATGTAAAGAAGAATATCCATTGGCTTTTGGATGTGCAATATAGTCTTTTCTTCTTTCTGGAAGTTCTGTAATATTAGGATTATATGTAGTTAAGAATTCTTCGATTTGGTAAGCTACAGAAGTAAGAGTTTCTTCGTCGGTTTTTCCATCGGCAGATAGGATTATAATCTTATCACCAAAAATATCTTGTACTCTTCCTTTTCGTGATAATTTATCCGTATAGTTGTGCTTAGATTTTACTCTAGACATAATTGTGAATTCTACACCGGGAAATGCTTCTCTTAATGCTTCATTTTCTTTTTCCAATATTGTTACATAATATTTTAAATAAACTTGTTTGTAACGATCGTATAAAGCAAGTAATTTTTGTCTTTTTTTTAGTTCTTCTTGTTGCTTTGGTGAAAGAGTGATTATAGGTTGTCCTCTAGAAGGGGACTCTTCTTCCGCTTTGCTATCCGACGGGTTATTTGTCTTTAGCAACAATAAAATCACCTCGTTAAGTCAGTTTCTGTGATAAATAAAATTAATATAATCTTATTTAAGCACGAAGTATATTATACCATATATTGGTAAAAAATTCAATAATAAAAGACATAAATCGTTCGACTTATGTCTACAAAATTCGATAGATTAAAGAACATTTAAATATTTTAAAGTAGATAGAACAGTATCTACAACAAGACAAATTGGTAGTAAATAAATTAAAATTTTTAAAATATATGTTGGTATTGACGAGATTGACTTTTCTATTTTTTTAGAAAAGAATGGATGAATATTATTTATAAAAAGTAGTCCAGCAAGTCCCCAAAAAATTGTATATAAAATACTAATTCTACCATTTAGGTTAAAAAAGTCATATGTATAATCCCACCATTTTGCTGCAAAGATTGCATCTAAAGCAAATCCAACGAAATATTCAAATGCAGAAAATAAAATTGCAGATGCAAAAAATAATTTTAAAGAATTCTTTTTATATTTGCCAATAAATAAAATCATTAATATTGCACCAAAACCATATATCGGACAAATTGGACCAAAAAGAAAGCCTCTTTTAGTGAAATGTCCTAAAACCAATAAAGAATAAATGGTTTCCAAGCACCATCCAATAAATGCATATAAGAAAAAATACAATACTGTATATTCTTTTTCAGATAATTTCTTTTTCACAACTAAAGCTTTTGACTCTTGCATAAAAATCCTCCTACAACAAAGCATAGGAGGAATATATTAAAATCTATTTTAAAATTTAAAAAATACTAACTAATTAATTTATCATTTGTAAAAAACCCCCTAATAACTCGTCTAAATACAAGTATACAGCAAAACTGCTCTGCTGTAAAGGTTATTAAGAAAATTTTAAGTAATTATTGACTAGGAAAATTAAAACAGGTACAATCAAATAAATATATAATAATTATTTAGAAAGGAAGTAATACGGATGATAAAGATAGAAAATGTATCTAAATCATATATAAAAGGCAAAAAATCTGTAGATGATCTAAATTTAGAAATAAAAGATGGCGAAATATTTGGATTTTTAGGACCAAATGGTGCTGGAAAAACAACAACGATAAAAATGATAACTGGAATTCTAAATTCTGATGAGGGGAGAATATTAATAGATGGAAAG
>CALYAI010000021.1 GCA_944393475.1 uncultured Clostridia bacterium | reverse complement strand
ATTAAAAAAATGCAACTCCAATTATGAGAGATAAATTAGTAAAACTAGTAAATGAAGATTTAAAAGAAAATTTGAAAGAAATAAAAGTTCCAACATTATTATTATGGGGCGAAAATGATAAGGAAACACCTTTTGAAGATGCAAAGATTATGGAAAAAGAGATATCAAATGCAGGATTAGTAAGCTTTAAAGATTGCTCACATTATGTATTTTTAGAAAGACCTGTACAAATAAATACAATTATAAATAATTTCATTAATGGAGGAAAAACTGTATGAAGACAATAATATTAATAGAATTATTAATAAACTATATATTACTAATACTCTTTAATACACATATGTTACAGTTGAATTCATATTTTTTTGGAAAACATTTTCATTGGATGAAAAAAAATTTAAAGAAACTTTTCATGCAACTGTTTTTTATTGTGATTTCGACAGTATGCATATATTTTAATAATGATATTTTAAATATAATTTCGATAATATTATTAGCAATTTCAATTATATATAATATTCCTAAAAAGAAGTCTAAGATATCTTTAAAATATACAAGTAGAGTAAAAAGGGCGATATTTACAGATCTTTTAATTACATTAATTGTTCTAATAATTGGAGGAATTAAAAATTACTTAATATTAAAATTATTATGTTTGAATATTTTTGCAAATCTTTTAGTTGTACTAACAAATTTAATAAAGAGACCAATCGAAAGATCTATTAGAAAATATTACATAAATGATGCTAAAAGAATCCTAAAAGAAATGCCAAATCTATTAGTAATAGGAATAACCGGTAGCTACGGAAAAACAAGTATGAAAAACTTTTTATATAGTTTGTTATCGGAAAAATATGAAGTATTAAAAACACCTAAAAATTTTAATACAACAATGGGAGTTGTAAAAACAATAAGAGAGGAACTAAAACCAATACATCAAATATTTTTATGTGAAATGGGTGCAACAAATGTTGGTGATATAAAAGAAATATGCGATATTGTAAATCCAAAAATGGGAATAATAACATCAATAGGACCACAGCATTTAGAGACTTTTAAGACCGTTGATAATATTATAAATACAAAATTTGAATTAGCAGATAGTGTACAGCAAAATAACGGAACTATATTTTTAAATTATGATAATGAATATATTAAGAGTAAAAAAATTAATATGAGTAAAATAACATATGGAATAGAAAATAAAGAATTAGATTATAGTTCATATAATTTGGAATCTTCTAATAGGGGATTAAAATTTAATGTTAGTGATAATAAAAATAAAGTGGAGAAAGAATTTAAAACAAAATTAATTGGAAGGCATAATATAGAAAATCTTACAGGTGCGATTGCAATCGCAAATTATTTGCAAATACCAATGGATAAATTAGCAAACAAGGTAAGAGAGATAAAAAATGTAAAGCATAGGTTAGAACTATTACCAAGTGGAAATATTACAATAATAGATGATTCATATAATGCAAATCCAATAAGTTCTAAATCAGCAGTCGATACTTTAGGTGAATTTACTGGAACGAAGATAATTGTAACTCCTGGACTTATAGAACTTGGAAAAGAACAGGACAAATATAATTATGAATTTGGAAAATATATGGCAAAGATATGTGATTATATTTTTATTGTTGGATCTGATAATTATGAAGCAATAAAAAAAGGAATAGAAGAAAATAATTATGATATGAGTAAAGTATATAGAGTTAATTTGCCACAGGAAGCTGTTAGTAAAATAATTAGTTGGGGATTACAAAATGCAATAATTCTATTAGAAAATGATTTACCAGATAATTATAATTTATAGAAGTTTAAAATAATTAATTGGAAAGGATTGTGATTTTTATGAAAATAAAATTAGGAGTTTTCTTTGGAGGAAAAAGTGTTGAACACGAAGTTTCTATAATAACAGCATTACAAGCTATAGAAAATATGGATAGAGATAAATATGATATTGTTCCAATATATATAACAAAGGATAATAGAATGTATTGTGGTGATTTTGTAAGTGATATAAAGCAATATAAAAACATAGAAAATTTATTAAGAATAAGTACACAAGTTACATTAGTTCAAAAAGATAATAAGGTTGTTTTATTAAGAGTAAATAAGAAATTTTATGAAAAAGAAGTATATGATTACATAGACATCGCTTTTCCAATAGTTCATGGTACAAATGTAGAAGATGGTACATTGCAAGGATATTTAAAAATGTTTAATCTTCCTTATGTTGGATGTGATGTTACAGCATCTGCTATTGGTATGGATAAATATGTTTCTAAAATTATATTAAAAGAAAATAACATTCCAGTGTTAGACTGTAAATGTTTTTATAAAAATGAAAAAATAGAAGATATTATAAAAGAAGTAGAAGCAAATATTGAATATCCTGTAATTGTAAAGCCAATTAATTTAGGATCAAGTGTAGGAATTGTTGTAGCTAAAAATAGAGATGAATTAGAAGAGGGAATAGAAGATGCTTTTACATATGCAAGAAAGATATTAATAGAAAAAGCTATTAAAAATTTAAGAGAAGTAAATTGTTCTGTATTGGGTGATTATGAGGAATGTAGTGCATCAGAATGTGAAGAATTGGATAAAACAGCAGATATCTTATCATATGAAGATAAATATATGTCAGGTGGAAAAAAGACAGGTGGTAGTAAGAGCCATATGAATGCGGGAGTATTAAAATTACCAGCAGACATACCAAATGAATTAAAAGATAAAATTCAAGATTTAGCAAAGAAAACATTTAAAGTATTAGGATGTAATGGAGTAATTCGTATAGATTTCTTAATAGATGAGGATACGAATAATGTGTATGTAAATGAAGTCAATACAATTCCTGGTTGTTTATCTTTCCACTTATGGAGAGCAGCAGGAAAAGAATATAAGGAATTGTTAAATGATATGATTGAACTTGCATTAAAAAGAAATCGTGAGGAAAATAATATGGTATTTTCTTTTGACACAAATGTATTAGAAGGATATGCAGATGGCGGACTAAAAGGTGGAAAAGGAAAAATAAATTAATAAAAAGCACACTCTAAGGTGTGCTTTTTATGTGTAGTGAAGCAGATTTTACTTATAGGAAAATATTGACATATAATGTAAATAATGATATATAATAATTATAATTTGAAGTTATTAATATAAACAAAAAATATCATATATGATTTAAAAATATAAGAGATGGAGAGAATGCTTATGAAAAAGAAATATATTATATTAATGGTTATAATATTAATAATAGTTACAATTTTCATTATATTAATAAATTATAAAGATAATAAAGAAAACGAAGTAAAAGTTTTAAATCCAATCAGTAATAATGTTGTTATTGAAGATAAATATGCTAACTTAACTAAAGAGGAAATTGACAAATTAGTAGAAAATAGAAGTATTAATAATGTTAGTATAAAGATTAAAGAAGGAACATTAAGTAAAGCAGGTGCTACCTTAATTATTACAGATAAAAATGATTTTCCATATGGATATGGAGAAGATTATAAACTAGAAAGATTAGAAAACGGAAATTGGGTTTCAGTAAAAGCAACAAAATCATATAATATAGATAGTATAGCCCATCTAGTAGATGAAAATAATCAAGTAAAATTAGAATTAAACTGGGAAGAAAGGTATGGAAATTTAAAAAATGGTAAATATAGAATAGGTATAGAAGTAGGAGAAGCAAATGATTTTGTTTATACAGAATTTGAGATAAAATAGAAAAATATAAATTTATTAATAATCAAAAGCACACTTTTTTAGTGTGCTTTTTGTGTGTGATAAAGTATTGTAAAATATATAAATTCAATATATTATGTAATAAAAATAAAATTTTTAACACTAATAAAGTGAAAGGAGGAAATTATGCAGAATATAGAAGAAATATATAATAATTATGCCCAAACGGTATATAAATACATATTCTGCCTAACAAAGAACAAAGAGCAAACAGAAGATATTGTTCAAGAAACTTTTTTAGTAGCTGTTAAAAATATAGATAAATTTAGAGGAGAAAGTAAGATTTCAACTTGGTTATGTCAGATAGCAAAGTTTATTTTATATAAAGATATTAGGAAAAAGAATAAGCAAAAAAATATATCTTTAGAAGAAATAGAAAGTGATTTAATAAGCGAAAAATCACTCGAAGAGGATATTTTGCTAAAAGAAGATAGATTGGAATTATTAAAAAAGGTTCAACACTTAAATGAGGAAACAAGAAGTGTAATGTATTTAAAATTATTAGGTGGGCTAAAAAATGAAGAAATTGCAGAGATTATGAATAAAACCACAAATTGGGTAAGAGTAACTTATTTTAGAGGTAAACAAAAATTAAAAGAAGGAAAGGAGAGCTAAAAACATGAAAAATGAATGTGATATTGTTCAAGATTTATTGTTCAGTTATAAAGATGGATGCTTAAAGCAGGGTTCAAAAGAATTTGTTGAAAAACATCTAACAAAATGTGAAGAATGCGCCAAAATTTATAAAGAAATGAACAATGAAGAAGATAGTGGAAACACAGAAAAAACAGAAATTGACTATCTAAAAAAGATAAAAAAGAAAATGAAAAGGAAGACCAAAATTATTATATTTGTTTTAATATTACTGATTTTTCTAATCATTTTTAATATTACTGTATTTATTAGCTATAATGATTATGCAGGAAGAGTCGAAATATTTTTGGAAGACAATATAAGTGAGGAAGATGTAAAAAATATAGAAAATATAATAAAAGAAGTGGATCAAAATGCAGAAATAGAATATAAATCAAAGGAAAAAGCATTGAATGATCTTAAAGAAAGATTTAAAGAAAATGAAAATTTACTTGCAGGGTATGGTGCTTCTAACAATATTATGCCAGCATCATATATTGTAAAAACAGATAAAAAATATGTAACAGAAATAGAAAGTAGATTTATAAATAATAATTGTGTTAAAAAAATAACAGTAAATACAGAAACAAATCCATATGTATATTTCTTTTGGTATAAAATATATCTACCTATAACAGGGAAATAATATTATAAATGTAAAAAGCTCTATGGAAATAGAGCTTTTTTGCTTACCGAATACATATATCAATATATTGACGTATAAATATATTGAGTATATTATATAGAAAAAACACATAAGGAGGAATAAAAATGAATGAAATAATTATAGATGTGGAAGGTATGATGTGTGAAGGATGCGAAAAAAGAATTGTAAATGCATTAAGTGATGTAAAAAATATAAAAGATGTTCAAGCAGATCATAAAGAAGGAAAAGTAGTAATAAAGAGTAAGAAAGATGTGGATATGGAAGTGGTAAAAGAGAAAATAGAAAATTTAGGATTTAAAGTCAAAGAATAAAAATAGAAGTATTCTTCGTCCATAAGGAGGAAAAATGAAAAAGACAGTTTTAAATATAGAAGGTATGACTTGTAGTGCTTGTTCAAATGGATTGGAAAAATATTTAAACAAGCAAGAAGGAGTTATTAATGCTACTGTTAATTTAGTTATGGCTACAGCTTTAATAGAGTATGAGGATAATTTAACTATAAAAGACCTTAATAAATTTGTAAAAGAGGCAGGTTTTAAAAGTTTAGGTGAAAGAAAAGAAGATAAAAAAGGAAAAGAATTTATATCTCTTATCCTTTTTGCAGTATTGGGTATTGTTTTAATGTATATATCTATGGGGCAAATGCTAAACTTACCAATACCAAAGGTATTAAGCATGTCAGAAAATCCAAAGATATATGCAATTACATTATTAGTTTTATCTTTAGTATTTATTTTTTATGGATTTGACATTATAAAAAATGGAATAAAAAATATTATTCACAAAATGCCAAATATGGATTCACTAGTTGGTGTTGGTGTAATAGTAAATTTTGCATATAGTATATGGAATACTGTACAAATTTTTCTAGGACAAACAGAATTGGTACACCATTTATATTTTGAATCTTCTGCAATAATTATTCTTTTTGTAAAATTAGGTAGATATATAGATAGAAAAAATAAAGCAAAAGCAGTGGATACAATAAAGAATTTAGTAACAATAACACCAAAAAATGGTACAATTTTAAAAGATGGAAAAGAAATAAATGTAACAATAAATGAGATCCAAAAAAATGATATTGTGGTAAGTAAACCGGGTGAAAAGATTGCTGTAGATGGAACTATTGTAAATGGAAAAACACATACTGATGAATCATTTATAACAGGGGAAAGCAAGCCAGTTAGTAAAAAACAGGGTGACAAAGTAATTGCAGGAAGTATAAACTATGACGGATATATAGAATATAGAGCAGAAAAAATAGGAAGAGATTCTAGTATTTCTAATATTGTTAAAATGGTTGTAGAAGCAACTAATACAAAAGCACCTATTGCAAGAGTTGCAGATAGAATAAGTGGGTATTTTGTACCTGCAATATTTATAATTGCTTTAATTTCATTTATATTAAACTTTATAATAACAAAAGATATTAACCAATCAATATTGGCATTGGTAAGTGTTTTAGTTGTTGCATGCCCATGTGCATTAGGATTAGCAACCCCACTTGCAATGGTTGTTGCCATAGGAAATTGTAGTAAAAAAGGAATATTAGTAAAATCAAGTGAGACATTAGAAGCAATAAACAAGATAGATACAATTGTGTTTGATAAAACAGGTACATTAACAACTGGAAAAATGAGTATTGCAGATGGTGTATATAATGAAGAAACAATAAAAATATTAAAAAGCTTAGAAAAAAATTCTAATCATCCTCTTGCAAAAAGCATTTGCACAGAAAATGAAGAAGTATTAGAAGTAAAAGATTTTAGTGAAGTCCCAGGATTAGGTGTAAAGGGTATTATAAACGGAAAACAATATTTTGCGGGAAATAGCAAATTTGTTAATAAAATGCAAGTTGAAAATAAATTAAAGAATAATGAAGCTGTTTTTGCAAATAAGGGAGAAAGCATTGTTTATTTATTTGATGAAAAAGAAACTCTTTTAATAATAGGTTTAGCAGATACAATTAAAGAAGGAATTACAAAAACAATAACAAATCTTGAAAATATGGATAAAAAAGTTATAATGCTTACAGGTGATAATGAAAAAACCGCGAAGGTGATTGCTAAACAAATTGGAATAGAAAATATTATAAGTAATGTAAATCCAGAGCAAAAATTAGAAAAGGTAAAGGAATTAAATAAAAATAATAATGTTGCAATGGTTGGTGATGGTATAAATGATAGCCCAAGCTTAAAATCTGCAACAGTTGGAATAAGTGTCGAAAATGGAACAGATATTAGTGCAGATTCTTCAGATGTTATATTGCTTAATTCAAATATGGACAACATTACGAACATATTTAATATAGGTAAAAGAACTATTAGAATAATAAAACAAAATCTATTTTGGGCATTATTTTATAATGTATGTATGATACCACTTGCAACAGGATTATTACCAATAGCATTAAATCCAATGATTGCAAGTTTAGCTATGACTTTAAGTAGTTTAACAGTTGTATTAAATAGTTTAAGATTATTAAAAAAATAAAATATATAGATGTATGCAAAGATATGTAAGAGGTATTATATGAAAACAAAAAAACATATTCAAAAACATAAAATTTTTTATAGTGCGATATTAATATTATTTTGTTTTTCTGGTATAGTATTTGCTTTAAAAGAATTACAAGTTACTTTTACATTTTCGAATATTTATAAATTGCATAATGGAGTGCAATTATATTCACAGAACAACATAATAGATACACCATTATACTTTTATTTAGCAAATGCATTTTTAAGCGTGGTTGGATTTAATTTTTTTTCATATAAAATATTTGCAATTATCATTTTCGAAATAATATTTCTTTTAAGTTTAAATATACTAAGAAAATTAAAAGTACCAACAAAGAGAGCTGTATTATATATAATTTTAATAATAATACCATTTTCAAAAAACTTTTGCAATTCTGGAGTGAATTATAATGTATTAGGGCTAATGTTTTGGTTGCTTGGTATGTACTTAGTTGTAAGGAAAGAAAATTTAGAGATAAATCCTTTAGAACAAGGAGTTATTTCTGCATTAATATTTGCGACAAAACAAAATATAGGTATATATTACTTAATCGGGCTAAGTATATTTATAATTTATAAATATAGAAAAAATATAAAAAGTATTTTAAAAAAATTAATTTGCACATACTTATTTTTTATGTTAGTAACATTAATATGGGTTTTAGCATTAATATGGCAAGGACAATTTAAAGACTTTATAAATTACTGTTTCTTAGGATTGGGAGAATTTGCAAATAGAAATATTCTATTTAACTCTGAATATATTATTTTTTATAGCATACCATTTTTAACTTTAATTGGATTAATATTTATAAAAAGAAAATTAAATTTAACGCATGAAAATAAATTTATAAGAAATACAATATTCTTTTTATGCTTTATGTTTCCAAGCCTATTTATGGGATATCCGATTTTTAATGAGACACATATAGTTTTAGCGACATTTATTTCAATAATATATTGCATATATTGTATCGAACAATTAGTAATTAAATTTAAGGAATTGTTTAACTTAAAAGTTGTTAAGATCATATTATCTTTATATTTAATAATATTAGTTGGAATAAACATGTATTATATTTATGATTATTTTAATATGATATTTGCTAAAGATTATAAATATACATATGATCAGCCGTTTTTTGGAACATATGTGACAGAAGAAATGGATAATAAAATAAAAGAAATTGTAAATTTTGTAAAAGAAAAAGAACTCAATAATGAAAAAGTAATTATATTTTCGAGTGAAGCAAATATATATCAATTAGTTTTAAATGGAAATAACCAAGACTTGGATATGCCCTTACTTGGCAATTGGGGGTATAAAGGTGAAGAAAGAGTTTTAAACAAAATAAAAAGTTTAGAAAATACTTATTTTTTAATAAATGATGAAGATATAACAGGTCAAGAATCTAAGCTTATTAAGTCATATATAAGAGATAAATATGCTAAAATAGATGAAATATCAGGATTTGAAGTTTATTATATTAATAATAAATAAAAAAGACATCCTTTTAAAAGATGTCTTTTTTATTTTGTATTGAATATATATTAAACAAAGACGTTTAACAATGTTAAACAAATTGCAGCAAATATTGTTTTTAATGAAACTGTTATAGTTTTCTTTACTGCTTTATTTACAACTATTAATCTATGTTCTTTTCTAATTGTTAAAGCTAAACAATCACTTCTATTAAAATTTTCCTTTTCCATTGTATTTCTCTCCTTTTATCTATCGTAAATTAGTAAATTTCATTAGTATTTTTCTTAATATACATTCATTATAGGACAAATATTAAAAAATGTCAACATTTTTGTTACAAAAATGTAATAAAAATATAAAAAAAGCGTAATAAAAACGAAAAAATTTTAAAAAATATTAAATTTTACCAAAAAAACATAATTATATGATAAAATAATAAATACTAAAAAAGTTAATATAATTACTTAAGAACGGAGTGATTATTATGTCATATATAGAATTCAGAAATGTTTGTAAAGATTATAAAATGGGAGAAGTTGTTATTCATGCTTTAAAGAATGCAAATTTAAGCATAGAAAAAGGTGAATTAGTCGTAATTGTAGGTCCTAGTGGTGCTGGTAAAACTACAGCATTAAATATATTAGGTGGAATGGATGATGCAACTTCTGGAAGAGTTATTGTAGATAACAAAGAAATAACAAGACTAAAAAATAAAGATATAATAAAATATAGAAGAGAGGATATAGGTTTTGTATTCCAATTCTATAATTTAGTACAAAATTTAACAGCAATAGAAAATGTAGAACTTGCAACACAAATTTGTAAAAAATCTTTAGATCCAGATCAAGTAATGGAAAAAGTAGGTTTGACAGATAGAAAAAACAATTTTCCATCACAATTATCTGGTGGAGAGCAACAAAGAGTAGCTATAGCAAGAGCAATAGCTAAGAATCCAAAATTATTACTTTGTGATGAGCCAACAGGAGCTTTGGACTATAAAACCGGTAAGCAGATTTTAAAATTATTACAAGATATGTCAAGAAAAGAAAATATGACTGTTATTATAATTACACATAATGGAGCTATAGCTCCAATGGCTGATAAGGTTATAAAATTTAAAAATGGAACAACAGAAGATGTATTAATAAATGAAAGGCCAATGCCAATAGAAGAAATAGAATGGTAAATATAGGAGGTGGGAGATGAAAAAAGCACTACTAAAAAATAGTTTTAAGGAAATAAAAACATCTTTTAAAAGATTTATTTCTCTTTTATTAATTTCATTATTAGGAGTTGGATTTTTTGTAGGATTAAGAGCATCTTCCCCAGATATGGTATATACAATAGATAGATACTATAAAGAGCAAAATGTGTATGACATACAAATAATATCAACATTAGGACTTACAAATGATGATATTAATGCTATAAAGAATATAGAGAATGTCGAAAATGTATATGGAACTTATTCGGAAGACATTTTAATAAAAGTGGATAGTAAAGAATTAGTTTCTAAGATATTAACAATAGAAGATGTTAATAAACCTAGATTAATAGAGGGAAATATGCCAGCTAATGCAAATGAATGCTTAGTCGAACAATCATTCCTAAATTCATCAAATAAAAAAATAGGAGATAATATTGAATTAGAAGCAAACGAAAATAACGAAATTTTAAAAGAAGTTAACTTAAAAATAGTAGGAACTGCAGAAAGTCCACTGTACATATCAAGAGAAAGAGGAACAACAAGTTTAGGTGCAGGAACAATAAATAATTATATATATGTTTCTAAAGATAATGTTGATTCAGAAGCATATACAGAAATATATGTAAAGCTAAAAAATTCAGAAGAATATACGACAAATTCAAATAAATATAAAGATTATGTAGAAGAAACAAAAAGTAGAATAGAAGAAATCAAAGAGAAAAGAGAAAAAGCAAGATATGATGAGCTTATAAATGAAGCAAATGCAGAAATCGAAAAAGCAGAAAATGAATTTAATACACAAAAAGCAGATGGTGAAAAGCAAATAGCTGACGCAGAAGCAAAAATTCTAGATGGTAAAAACCAAATAACTGCAGGAGAAAACGAAATAAAGGCTAATGAAGAAAAAGCAAATAAAGAATTTGCTAGTGCAGAAAAGAAAATAAGTTCTGCGAAAGCTGAAATATCTAAAAATGAAGAGACTTTAGAAGAACAAAAACAAAATGCCCAATCACAAATAGATACAGCAAATAATAAAAAAGCAGAATTAAATGAAAATTTACAAACAGTAAATAGTTCATTAGACAAAGTAATACAGACTTATAATTATGTACTTAGTAAATTAAATGATAATAATTTAAGTGAAGAAGAAAAAGCAATATTACAAGTACAAAAGGAAGAATTAGAAAAGCAGAAAACTACATTAGAAACATCTAGAAGTCAAATACAAGCGGGAATTACAGAGATAGATAATCAAATAAATTCTGCAAATAGCCAAATAGAGGAAGCAGAAAAACAATTAGAATCTGCAAAAACTGAGATATCTAAACAGGAAAAAACATTAGCTTCTACAAAGAAAAAGACTAATTCACAAATAAGTAGTGCAAAAGCAGAATTAGAGAAATCTAAGCAAGAAATACAAAACGCAGAAGCAGAACTTGCAACTAATAAGGAAGAATTTAATACAAAGATTTCAGATGCAGAAAAAGAATTAATAGATGCAAAAGAAAAAGTAAATGATATAGAGACAGCTGAATGGTATATTTTAGACAGAAATCAAAATAGCGGATATGCAAGTTTTGTGCAGGACACAGAAAGTGTTAATAGTTTAAGCTTAGTTTTTCCAATAGTATTTTTTGCAATAGCAATATTAGTATCTTTAACATCTATGACAAGAATGGTAGAAGAAGACAGAACAGAATTAGGAACATTAAAATCTCTAGGTTATAATAAGGCACAAATAATTTTTAAATATATATTATACTCAACATTGGCATGTATAATTGGTGGTGTTATGGGGATTTCCATAGGATTACAATTAATACCAAGAGTAATTTGGATGATGTATAGCATGATGTATACAATTCCAGAATTTGTTGTAGCTCTTAATTCAGAACATTCATCATCTGGTTTAACACTTATATATATATGTATTGTTGGTGCAACATTATATGCAGCACTAAAAGCATTAAAAGAAAAGCCTGCAAATTTATTAAGACCAAAGGCGCCTAAAATAGGAAAAAGAGTATTATTAGAAAGAGTAAAATTTATTTGGAAAAGACTAAACTTTACACAAAAAGTTACAGTAAGAAATATATTTAGATACAAAAAAAGATTCTTAATGACAATAATAGGAATATGTGGTTGTACAGCATTAATATTAACAGGATTTGGAATAAAAGATTCTATATCAATGATTTTACCAAATCAATATGAAAGAGTATTTTTATATGATTTTCAAGTTGGTATGAAGACTTCTTTAACAGAAGAAGAGAAGCAAAGTGTTGTTAACGAGTTACAAGATATGGAAGATATCACAGATGTTGTAAAGACATATATGGTAGCAGATACTGCACACCACAATAATTATGCTGAAGATGTACAAATAATGGTACCAGATAGTACGGAAGAATTAAAAAATGTTATTACAATTAATAATATTAAGAATAAAGATCAAAATCTTAGTTTAAGTGATGATGGAATAATACTAACAGATAAATTAGCACAACTGTTAGATGTAAAAGCTGGAGATACAATAACTCTAGAAGATACAAATAAAGAACTTAAAGTGCTAGGAATAACAGAAAACTACATTGGTCATTATATTTATATGACAAAAGATCTGTATAAAAATATATATGAAGAACAATATACTCCAAATTTATTATTAGTAAAAGGAAATGAATTATCTGAAGAGAAACAAGAAGAAATTTCTAGAAAATTATTAAATGATGGAAAAGTTTCCACAGTATCTTTAAATTTAACCATTGAAAGAACTTTGGATGATACATTAAAATCACTAAATTATGTTGTAGTAATATTAATTATTTCAGCAGGTTTACTTGCATTTGTTGTATTATATAATTTATCAAACATAAATATTAGCGAAAGACAAAGAGAACTTGCAACAATTAAGGTATTGGGTTTTTACGATAGAGAGGTATATTCATATGTTACAAGGGAAACAGTTTTACTAACAATAATTGGTATTGCTTTAGGATTAGTACTAGGTTATTTCTTAAACTATTTTATAATTGGAACATGTGAGATTAATATGCTTAGGTTTGCAAAGATTATACATCCTTGGAGTTATGCATATTCAGTATTAATTACAGTTGTATTTACTATAATTGTAAATATTATTACATATTTTGCATTAAAGAAGATAGATATGATAAGTAGTTTAAAGAGCATAGAATAAAAAGACCCTCCCCCAATCCACAGTGTGGTAATAAGGGGAGGGTCTTTTAGGAGAGCTTAGAATGAAACCGTCTCCAGCCAGCTTACGAACTGCGAGAGGAGGTCGGAAAGACCTGCAAACGTAGACGTAAAGAAGGCACCGATGGTATTCCAAGCATCACCCCAGTGCAAGGTGACCAGTTCAAGCAAGAACTTGAGGAGGGTCATTCCAACCTGGAGAAGGAAGTTATAGACTTCCAAGACCCCTTCCAAAAACTGGAAGAGAACAGGGTACTTGGAGCTAAACTCTGGGCAGAAGTGAACAACGAGCAAAGAAACTAGCCCGAGGAGCAGGAAGCTCCGGAGGAAGTGACTAATGCCATTGCAAAACTTCTGCATGGAGGGATAGAACCTCCTGGGAGTCCAGGTAGGAAACTTCTTCTCCAACCAATCGCTGAAACGTGAAAAGACGGAAGTCTTCTTCGTAACAGTGCTAGGAAGAACCTTGTTGCCGATGTTGGTGGTGCTGTTGTTGTTAGCCATAATGTAATTCTCCTTTTTTTATTTGGTTGCTTAAGTATCAATTATGATACAAAAATAGCAACAGTTAATAGGTCACTTTATATTATACCATATTTATGTAAATTATTCAAATTAAGGATATTTTTATAACTTAAATTTATGGATAATTTAAGATTTATATGATATATTTAAGAAAAAAATGGGTAGTGATTAAATGAAAAAAATTATTGGATTAGTGCCATCATCAAATAAATTATTTAAGACGGATTTTGTATATGATGATCAATATATTTTTACTAATAATTATGCACAAAGTATAACAAAAGCAGGTGGCATTGTATGTGGAGTAATACCATGTGATGGCTATATTAACGCAGAAGATTTAAAAATATATGATGGTTTTGTAATGTCTGGAGGTTGCAAAGTTTTTCCATACCATTTACAAATTATTGATTATGCAATAAAAAATAAAAAGCCATTTCTAGGTGTTTGTATGGGGATGCAAGCTTTAGCAATATATTTCTTATTACTTAAAGAAAAGAAAATAAGAAAATATGATGGAGATATACTGCAATTATTTAATGAAATAGTAGAAAAAGATGACAAATACTTTACTATACGTGTTCAAGGTCATAATAATGATAGATTTAAAAGGAATAATGCAAATATAGATAAAATTAAACATAAAGTTATTTTAAATAAAGAGAGTACAATATATAAAATATACCAAAAGGAAATTATAGATGAACCAAGTTTACATGGAGTTGCATTACCATATGTTGCAGAACCATTAAAGATAACAGGAAAGTCTAAAGATGATGTTATAGAAGTAATAGAGTATAATGATATAACTTTAGGGGTACAATTTCATCCTGAAAACGAAAGTATAAATGAATGTTTATTTAAATATATTATAGATAGAAGTTAAAGAGTAAAGGTAGAAAATGAAAGCAAAAATAGAAGTAATATTAAATAAAATAACAAACTCAGATTTATTTATTGTAATTATTGCAATTTTTTTAATTTTAAAAACGATATTATTTTATAAAAATACTGTATGTGTAAATGAAAGTCTTGATATAGTAACAATTAGAAACAGTATTATTTATATAATATCATTATTTGGCATATTAGCTATTATGCCTAGAAAAGCAAAGAACATAGTAGGTCTTATAATAAATATATTAATTAGTTTATTATTATTTGTAGATAATTTGTATTATATATATTCTAGTAATGTATTATCAGTTTTGCAAATTTCAAATGTACAATATGGCGAAGAAATAATATCAACTTTACCAATGTTATTAAAACCATATCAAATTTTATATTTTTTAGATATTCTTATAATTTTTATATTAATTAGCACTAAAAATATAAAGTTAAAAGAGAGTGAAAAAGCTAAGAAATTAAAAACTGTAGCAAAAACAATGATCTCAATATTTTCGATATTTATATTTATTTATATTAGTATTGATGGTAGCAATAAAGCATTGGAAGATATGTATAATAGAGATACACAAATTAAAAAATCAACTATATTTGGATATCACATATCAGATTTAAGTAATGCAATTAATAATTCAAAAAAAATAAAATATAAAACGAAAGATGAAATGAAAAAGGAATATGATTTGTTAAAAGAGGAATATAATGAAGAATACGGAGCGAGTTATTTAGATATAGCTGGTACAATGCAAGGAAAAAATGTAATAATTTTACAATTAGAATCTATGCAAGAATTTGTTCTTAATAAAACTATAAACGGAAAAGAAATAACACCTAATATAAATAAATTTATAAATGAAAATATAAGATTTTCTAATATGTATATGCAAAGTTATTCCACAACAGCTGATTCAGAATTTTCAACACTTACATCATTATATCCTGTAGAAAATGGAATGGCATATAGTAAATATTATAAAAATTCTTATGATGATATATTTAAACTTTTTAAGAAAGAGGGATATACAACATCATATATGCATGGAAACTATGGATATTTTTGGAATAGATCAAATGTATATAAAAATATGAATGTAGATCATATAGAATTAAAAGACTCTTTTACAGATACATCAGAAGATATAATGGGATATTTATCAGATGAATTATTGTATAAACAAGCTGTAAAAAAATTGCAAGAATATGAAAAACCTTTTATAACATATATTGTTTCTGCTTCTTCACATACAGGATTTACATTGGATGGATTGCAGGACAGATCAAAAGTAAACATAGATGTTGGTAAATATAAAGATACTTTTTTTGGAAATTATTTGGAATCGGTTAATTATGCAGATTATGCGTTTGGAATATTTATTGATGAATTGAAGGAAGCAGATTTATATAATGATAGTATAATTATTTTATATGGAGACCACAATGGTTTGGATATGTATAATTCAGAGATGATAGAAACATTAAATGAAATAAAAAATTATACGGACACAGATATAAAATTAAATTATATAAGAGTTTTAGCAGGAATGAAAATACCAGGAGTAGAAAAATTAAAAATAGATAAGCCAGTTAGTAAGCTAGATATAAAGCCAACATTAGCATATTTGTTTAATTTAGATGATGGAATATCTTTAGGTACAAATATGTTAGCCAGAAAAGATTTTATATGCTTGAATAATGAAAGAATTGTTACAGAAGATTATTATTATGATGAGAACTGGTATGATATAAAAACAGGTGAAATGGTTGAAGATGATACAAAACTAAAAAAATATTATGATTATATGCAAAGAGAGTTAGAAATATCAACTTCGATTGTGCTAGGAGATTTATTAAAATAATAATAGAAAGGTGAGTGAAAAAATGAAAGTTTTATTAATTAATGGAAGTGCAAGAAAGGAATGTACATATACAGCTTTAGAAAAAGTTGCTGAATCTTTAAATGAAGAGGGAATAGAAACAGAAATAATAAGTATTGGAGGAAATCCAATAAGGGATTGTATTGGCTGTGGAATGTGTTCTAAAAACGGAAATAATAGATGCATATTCAATGATGATATTGTAAATGAAATAATAGAGAAAGCTGAGAAAAGTGATGGATTTGTATTTGGATCACCAGTATATTATGCACATCCATCTGGAAGAATTTTATCAGTATTGGACAGAGCTTTTTATGCAGGGAAAAAAGCTTTTGAATTTAAGCCAGGAGCGAGTATAATTACTGCAAGGAGAGGTGGAACAATTGCTTCTTTTGATGTACTTAATAAATATTTTTCAATTAACCAAATGCCAATAGTTTCATCAACATATTGGAATAATGTACATGGTAATAACAAAGAAGAGGTTGTACAAGATTTAGAAGGAATGCAAACGATGTATAATTTAGGAAAAAATATGGCATGGTTATTAAAATGTATAGAATCTGGAAAAGATAATAATATTAAAAAACCTGAAAACAAAGTGGTAAAAACAAATTTTATAAGATAGAAACTTGAAAAAATCTTCAAAATATGTTAACATAAACAAATAGAGAAAAGGATGTTGATGTATTTTGAAATTAGGAGAAAAAACTGTAGAATACTGTTTTGATTCTAAAATATATTCTGGTGAAGATATAAAAATAAAGATAGAAGATATAAAAAAAAGTTTTAACAAGATTTCTAATAAGCCAATAGAAGTAAGAGTGGAGCTTAATGAATTAGGCATATATGTGTTAAGCTTTAAGATTTATGCAAAACGTAAAATTGGGAAAAAGAAATCGGATATGATAAACAAGATATATATTGAATCAATAAAAAATAATGAAGATGATTATATAAATAATCTAATTAATAAAAAAGAAGATAAATTTATTAGAAAATTGAATGATGAAAACAAAATGCAACAAAAATTAAATAAAAAAATAAAAGAAAATAAAGAACAAAAAGAATTAAACAAAAGAATAAAAGAAAATAAAGAAAACAAGGAACGTAAAAAAGTAAATGTAAAGCAAGAGCAAAAAAGGGACGAAATTAAAGAAGAAAATAGAAAACCACGTATTGTATATTTATATAGACAAGAAGAGGAAAAGTCCTTTGCAGAAGTAATAGATGAGATGCTACAGGCATTAAAAAATATAAAATTACCAAAATTAGAACATAGGAATAAAGTATATAATACGAAAACAATTAATAATAATGTAGGAGAAAAACATTATTGGAGTGATAATTATATTCCAAAAGAATATGGTAAATATAAAGAGTCTAAGAAAATATATAAACCTTTATAGAGATTTTAAGAACATCTTAAAATCTCTAATTTTATGTAAAAATGAATTGTTAGCATTGACAAACAAATAAAGATATAATAAAATAATTATGTGCAATTTAGCGATTGCACATATTATATGTATAAAAGTTAGCGTAAGCTAACAAAAAGAAATTGTAAAAAATAGAGTTAATTTATAAAGATAGGAGTTTTAGATATGAGCGAAGTATTATTAGAAATTAATAATTTACATGCAAAGGCAGGAGAAAAAGAAATAATAAAAGGACTAAATCTAAAAATAAATAAGGGTGAAATACATGTAATAATGGGACCAAATGGAGCAGGTAAATCCACACTTTCCAATGTAATATTGGCAAATCCAGAATATAAGCAAACAGATGGAGAAATTATATTGGATGGGGAAAATTTAAATAATTTAAAAACGGATGAAAGAGCTAGAAAAGGAATATTTATGTCTTTCCAATCACCTAAAGAAATACCTGGAGTTAGTGTTACTAACTTTTTAAAATATGCTAAAATTGCTACAACAGGTAAACCTGTTAAAATATTTGAATTTAAAAAAGAATTAGAAAAAAATATGGAAGAGTTAAAAATGAAGCCAGAATATGCAAATAGAAATCTAAATGTTGGTTTTTCTGGTGGGGAGAAGAAGAAAAACGAAATATTGCAAATGTTAACATTAAATCCAAAACTTGCAATTTTAGATGAAACAGATTCAGGATTGGATGTTGATGCAATAAAAACTGTTTCTAAAGGTATAAAAATGTATAGTAACGAAAATAATGGAGTCTTAATAATAACTCATGGTACAAAAATCTTACAAGGCTTACATGTAGATTATGTTCATATCTTAGTAGATGGAAAAATAATAAAAACAGGAAATGGAAAATTAGCTGATGAAATAGAGAAAAATGGATATGAAGAATATAAAAAATAGAGGTGAAAAAATTGGCAGAAAAGAAGACTAAGGTCGATGATATTTCTAGAAATATTTATGATATAAAAAATAAAGATGAATATAGCTATAAATCTAAAAAAGGTATAACAAAAGAAATTGTAGAAGAAATTTCTAAGCAAAAAAAGGACACTGCATGGATGAGAGATTTTAGATTAAAAGCATTAGAAACATATAATAAACTAGAACTTCCAACATGGGGACCAAATCTAGACGATCTAAATATGGATGAAATTGCAACATATGTAAGACCAAAAACAGATATGAAAAGTAGCTGGGACGATGTTCCAGAAGATATAAAAAATACATTTGATGCATTAGGAATTCCAGAAGCAGAGAAAGAATCTTTAGCAGGTGTTGGAGCACAATATGATTCAGAAGTTGTATACCACAGTATAAAAGAAGATTTAGTAAAACAAGGTGTTATTTATACAGATATGGAAACAGCTGTAAGAGAATATGAAGACATAGTAAAAGAACATTTTATGAAATGTGTGCCAGTATCTGATCATAAATTTGTTGCATTACATGGAGCTGTATGGTCAGGTGGGTCATTTGTTTATGTTCCAAAAGGTGTAAAAGTGGATATACCACTACAATCATATTTTAGATTAAATTCACCAGAGTCAGGACAGTTCGAACATACTCTTATAATTGTAGATGAAGGAGCAAGTTTGCATTTTATAGAAGGGTGTTCTGCACCAAAATATAACAAAGTAAATTTACATGTTGGCTGTGTAGAATTATTTGTTAAGAAAAATGCACATTTAAGATATT
>CALYAI010000020.1 GCA_944393475.1 uncultured Clostridia bacterium | reverse complement strand
AATTTTATAGAATGTTATGCAAATGCAATTACTCCAAACCCTTGTATAGAATGTAATAGAAGACTAAAATTTGGCGAGATGTACAAAAAAGCCAAAGAATTAAATTGTGATTTTATAGCAACAGGGCATTATGCAAAAATAGAATATAGCGAAGAGTACAATCAATATGTATTAAAAAAATGTTCTAATATTTTGAAGGATCAATCATATGTCTTATACACTATACCAAAAGAAATTTTGAATAAAATCCTATTTCCACTTGGTGAATTTAATTCTAAGGAAGAGATAAGAAAAATCGCAAGAGAAAATAATTTAAGTATTGTTGCAGATAAGCCAGACAGCTTAGATATTTGCTTTATACCGGACGGAAACTATAAAAAATTTTTAGAGGAAAATTCAAATATAAAACCAAAACCAGGAAATATTGTTACAACAGATGGAAAAATCCTAGGAAAACATAATGGTTTATATTATTATACAATTGGTCAAAGAAAGGGATTAGGAATTGCATATAAAGAACCTTTATATGTTGTAGGATTTAATATATTAAAAAATGAAGTACTTGTCGGAACAAAGAATGAAATATATAAAAAAGAAGCAATAGTTGGAAATATTAATATATTAATAGATAATATTAATATGGAAGATCTTAATGTAAAAGTGAAAACAAGATATTCAAAAAGTGAATCTGAAGCAAAGTTACAAAAAATTGGTAATAACAAAATAAAGGTGATATTTAAAGATCCGGAGAAAGCAATAACACCGGGACAATCCGCAGTTTTTTATTTGGGAGATACAGTCCTTGGTGGAGGTATTCTAGAAAACACATAAAATTAATATTGATATAATTAAAAACTTTTGTTATATTAAAACAAAGTGAGGAGGGATTATTTATGATTAAAGAAGCTATGATAGGTGATTATGACATAATCTCTAAGATTGCTACTGATGATGACAAAAAAACTTTATTAGAAGATGATGCAAAAAATATTAAGGAGGCATTAACAGATTATAGTAAGGTTATTTTTATCGATTATGAAAACGAAATTCCAGTAGCATTTGCAAGATGTTCTTTAAGAGAAGAGGATGTAAAGCCAACTGGATATGTTGAGCAGATAACTATTAAAAGAAATTATCAAAACAAAGGACTTGCAAAAAGATTACTAAATAAGTGTGAGATTTGGGCAAAAGATAGAGGTTGCCAAAAACTTACAGCAAATTGTAATATAGATGATCAACATGCAATAGAAATGTACAATCATTCTGGTTTTTCAGAAACGGATAAAATTGCTTATTTCTCTAAGGAGCTTAATTTATGAGAGGTAAAAGATATATAGACGAGGATGAAGAAGAGTTTGTCCCAAAAGCTTTTAAAAAAGAAAAAAGAATAGATACATCGGAAAAAACAAGTAAAAAGAAAACCAAAAGAAAAAATCCTAAAAAGCAAAAAAATAAAAAATTAAAAAGATTTATTATTCTAGCCATAATAATTCTTTTAATAATTGCGGGAATTTTCCTTGCTATTTCAGCTGTAAGATGGAGAAATCTTGCTGCAGACATGTTAATTAATGAAAATTCTGTAGTATTGGACGAAGATGGAAACGAAATTGCAAAACTTGGTAGCGAAAGAAAGCAGAAAAAAATAAATATTACAGAAATACCAAATAATCTAAAAAATGCATATGTTTCAATCGAAGATGAAAGATTTTATAAACATCAAGGTGTGGACATAAAAAGGACAGGAGCTGCAATTCTAAATTATATTTTCCATTTTGGCAATTCATCATATGGAGGAAGTACAATTACACAACAATTAGTTAAAAATATGACAAGCGATTCGACAGATAGTGTGTTTAGAAAAGTGAAAGAATGGTGGCTTGCATGGAATTTGGAATGTATAACAGATAAAGATGATATTTTAGGAGCATATCTAAATATTATTTATGTTGGTCCAAGCATTTATGGTGTAGAAGCAGGTAGTATTTATTATTTTAATAAATCATGCAAAGACCTTACATTGGAAGAATGTGCTTTTTTAGCAGGAATAAATAATTCCCCAAATTCATATAATCCATTTGGAGAAAAAGATAATACAGAAAAGATTTCTAACAGAACTAAAACAGTATTGTCAAAAATGTTAGAACTTGGATATATAAATGAAGAAGAGTATAATACTGCGGTTGCAAATGTAGATAGTGGTTTAAAATTTAATAAAGGAACAGTAGAATCTTCAAATGGTGTATATTCATACCACACAGATGCACTTATTACAGATGTTACAAAAGATATTGCAGGCAAATACAATATTTCTTCAGATTTTGCTACAAATTATATTTATATGGCTGGTTTAAAAATAACAAGTACTCAAAATAATAAGATACAAAGTCAAATAGAGACAGAAATGGAAAAGAAAAAATATTCAATTCCTTCACAAATCGGTGGAGATTCGTCGCAAGCAGCTATGGTAGTTATAGACCATAAAACAGGATATGTGTTAGGATGTGTTGGTGGACTTGGAGAAAAAGACAAACCGCGTTCTTTAAATAGAGCAACACAAAGTATTAGGCAAACAGGTTCAGCAATAAAGCCAATTGCTGTTGTAGGGCCTGCAATACAAAAAAAGATTATTACTGCATCAACTATTTATGATGATACAGAAAAAGATTTTCCAGGAGGATATCATCCAGTTGACTATAGTAAATCATTAGGAAAGATAACTGTAAGAAGAGCAATAGAGTCCTCACAAAACATACCATTTGTAGAAATAATGCAGGAATTAAAGCCAAAGACGTCTATGAGCTATCTAGAAAAAATGGGCATAACGACATTAACAGAAGAGGATAATAATTTATCATTAGCACTTGGAGGCTTGCAAAAAGGAATAAGTCCATTAGAAATGGCAGGAGCATATTCAGCAATTGCCAATGATGGGGAATATATAGAGCCTGTATTTTATAAAAATATAAAAAATTATGTTGGAAGAACAATAATAACTCCAAAACAAGAAAAACAAAGAGTTTTTTCTAAGGAAACAGCCTTTATTTTAAAGAGTTTGTTAACACAGCCAGTTGTTGGAAGTAATGGTACAGCTACCTACTGTAAAATAGATGGAATAGATGTTGCTGCAAAAACAGGAACGACAGATTCTAATTATGATAGATGGTTATGTGGATTTACTCCATATTATACAGCTGTAACTTGGTATGGATATGATCAAAATGAAACCGTTAATTTTAACAAACGTAATCCAGCAGGTTTAATATGGGCAAATGTTATGGCAAGAATACATACAGGACTAAAAACATCACATTTCGAAAAACCATCAGGAGTAAAAGAAGTAACAATTTGTTCCGAAACAGGAATGAAGGCAAGATCAGATTGTCCAAATACATATACAGAGTATTTCTTAGCATTTACTACTCCAGAATTATGTAATAAACATGGTGGAAGCGAATTAAAAGTAACAAATACTAATAAGCCAAAAAAAGATGATGGAACAGTAGAAGGAATAAAAAATGACATAGATGCAGAAGAACCAGAGATGAATACAAATGTTGTAACAACAGATGCACCAATTCAATCTGAAAACGAAAATTTAAATAGAAACACAAATACTAATATAAATACAAATGGTAATGTAAATACAAATAGCAATAGCAATACAAATACAAATGAAAACACAAACTTAAATACTAATACAAATAGTAATAATAGTAATACAAATACTAATACCAATACCAATACAAATTCTCAATCTAATACAAATACGAATACAAATACTGATAGTTCCAGAGTTTTGGAGGAAGAATTGGACGAATAAAAATTAAAAAATAGGACCATATACATTTTACATAAAGTATATGGTCCTATTAAGTTTTTAAATCAGTATATCTCGCATGGCTCTAAGAGAACATTTAAAACATACTAATTGACAATAATGCATGAAATATGGTATAATTATATCGATTATGTCGTAAAAATAAATTGGAAAGAATGGTAAATGGAAAAGGAATATATTTATGTTGGAAATACGTCAAGATCAGGTATTAATGTATATTCATTTTTATCTGGCAAGATGCAATTTGTTTCTTCAACACAGGATTTTGAAAGATGTACGTATTTAGCACAGGATGGAAATTATGTATTTGCAGTTCAAGAAATTGGCGATACAAATAATTGTGGATATGTGGTTTCATATAAAAAAAATCATAATAATCTAGAGTATATTAATAAAAAAAGCTCTGCAGGAAGTAACCCATGTCATATAGAAATTAGTCATAAAAATAGAATGTTATTTATTTCTAATTATATGAATGGGTTTTTTAGTGTATATAAAATTAATTCCGATGGTTCAATCGGAGACTTAATTTATAATGAAGTAATAGATAATAAGAAATCACATTTACACTGTTGTAAAGTATTTAATAATGAAAAGAACATAATAACTGTTGACCTTGGAATGGATGCTTTAACTGTTTATGAAATAGAAAAAGATAATTTAAAAAAGATTACTACAAAAAAATTAGAAAAAGGAACAGAGCCAAGACATATTGCAATTGCAAATGATAGATTGTTTTTAATTACAGAGATTTCTTGCAAATTATATGAACTAGAATTAAAAAACAATAAATTAGAAATCCTCCAGGAAATAAGTATACTACCAAAAGAACATGTAAAAACAAAGAATGACACAGGTGCAGCCATTAAAATTTCTAATGATGGTAAATTTATTTATACATCAATAAGAGGACATAATAGTATATCGGTATTTAAATATGAAAATAGTAGATTAGAATTAGTACAAAATATTTTATCCTATGGAAATACTCCTAGAGATTTAGAAATTGATAAAACAGAGAATTATTTATTAGTTGCTAATCAAGATTCTGATGAAATTTCAATTTACTCAAGGAATAAAAAAACTGGGAAACTGGATTTTATTAAAAAACAGAATACTTTATTACCAACCTGTATTTTATCAGAATAGGGGGAAAAGATGAAAAAGAAGCTGTTAATCGCAGTGCACACTCTTCAACTTGGAGGGGTGGAAAAAATAGTAATTAATTTATTAAAAAAAATGGATAAAGAAAAGTATGACATTACATTATTATCAATAGTAGATGATGGTATTTTTAAAAAGGATGTATTAAATATACCAAATATAAAATATAAATATTTTTTTAAAGCTTATTTTAAAAAGAGTAGAAATGACATAGACTCAAAATTTTATAAAATCAGCAATAGAACAATGAGCATAATTTGGAAGTGGTATCTATTTTTAATGAAACATTTTCCAAAATATTTGTATAAAAAAAATATACAGGAAGTATATGACATAGAGATAGCTTTTCTTGAGGGAAAAGTATCGAAGATAATTGCTAATTCTACAAACGAGAACTCTAAGAAAATTGCGTGGATACATACTGATATAGAAAATATTACAAGGAAAAATATATTTACATCATTGGAAGACGAAATTAATTGTTACAAAAAATTTAATAAAATTGTATGTGTGTCGACAGATGTTAAATATCATTTTTGCCATAAGACAGGAATAACGGACAATGTTATAGTACAAATGAATCCAATAAATATAAAAGAAATAAAGGAAAAGTCAAATGAAAAAATAACAGAAGAATTAAAGCGTGAAGGTGTTGTAATTTGTGCAGTTGGAAGACTTGCATACGAAAAAGGATATGACAGATTATTAAAAGTGCATAGGAAATTATTAAGAGAAAAAATAAAAAATACTATATGGATTGTTGGAGAAGGATTAGAAAGAGAATATTTAGAAAGATATATTCAAGACAATCATCTGGAAGATACAGTTCAACTTATTGGGTATTCACAGAATCCATATAAATATGTAAAAGCTGCAGATATATTTGTATGTTCTTCTAGAATAGAAGGATTAAGCACTGTTGTAATAGAAGCAGCTGTTTTAGATAAACCAATTATTACAACTCTCTGTTCAGGAATGAACGATATTTTGGGTGAAGATGATACAAATGCATTAATTGTACCAAATCACACTTATAATTTATATAAGGGATTAAAGAAATTAATACTTGATGAACAACTCAGAAAACATTATCAAGATAATATAAAAAATACTACTCAAAAATTTGATATAAATACAGTTATTTTGAGCATAGATAAATTGTTAGAGAGTTTAGGAGAATAAAACATGATTAATATTGGATGTAATTATATATTGGAAGGTAACAATAACAAATATGACGAACTATATTCATATTTAATAAAAAAAGAATTAATTGATGTTTTAAAATTTCCTGGAAAATTATGCAGTTACGAAGAATTAAATTATTGTATAAATTTAGCAAAAGAGACAAAAGTAAAAATAGACTTACATGGACTTCCAAATATGGAGCCAAAAACAAATAGCGAACATATGTTAGAGAAAGTTGAATGGTCAAACTTAACGAATGATTTAATAAAAAATATATATAAAAATCGTATTAGTACACATATTGGTTCTGAAAAAGATGTTACTATGGAAGAGGCAAATGATATTTTACTGAATAATATCAGATTAATAAAAGAAAAGTTTTGGGAAAAATATAGTACAAAAATTGAATTTGGTGGAGAAAACCAATGTGGTGGCTATGGATTGGCTAGAGATATTATATCACCGGAAACAATAAGTAATATTTGGGGAATATTAGATTTTGGAGTATTTGATATTTCGCATGCAAAACTAGCTTCTAAAGATTTAGGTATTACATATGAAGATTATATTAATAAATTGGCAAATAAGAAAAAAGTGAAAATATTACATATTTCTGGGAATATAGATAAAGAAAACAGATATAAAGATAGACTGGACAAACATTTTATAATGGATGAAAGTGAAATACCGGACATTATAAAAACTATTAAAGAGTTCCCAAACCTAGATTTAATAGATACGGAATATGCTTTTAATTCAAGATATAGCTTCGAGAAGGAATTGGTTATAGAAATAATTACTCTTAACAAAATTATAAATACATTGAATGCTAAAGGATCAATAAGAATATATGAATATATATCGGAGAATTTAAAAAATGATATTTCTAATATTAATAAAATAATAGAAGAGGTGTTATAATGGAAGATACAGTTTTTGTTATTACTGGTGGACATGGTGGAATAGGAATTGTTCTAGTAAAAAAATTACTAAAAAAAGATGCAAAAGTTATTGTACTAGATGTAAAGGATACATCATCCGAAAAGGTAAAAGCTAATGAAAATTATACTTTTATAAAGACAGATGTTACAGATGTAGAGGATTTAAAAAAAGCTTATAAAATTATAAAGGATAAGTATAACCATATAAATTATCTTATTAGCATGGCAGGAATAAATATGAAGAGTGAAGTAGAAGGTTTAAAAGGAATGAAAATGCATGATATTGACAAATCAATAAAACTAAACCTTAATGCACATATTTATTTAATAAAAATAATGATTGATTTATTAGAAAATTCGAAAGAAAGGGATAGAAGAGCATTTTTAATGATATCTTCTATTAATGCAATTACTACATATGGTTTACCTGCTTATAGTGCGGCTAAAGCTGGAATATATGGATTTATGAAGTCAATATTGAATGAATTAGGTAAATCTAGTATAAGGGTAAATACATTATCATTAGGAACAGTTCCACATATGGAACAAGAAATAGAAGGTGATGAATATTTCGAAAATTATGCTAAGCACCTACCTATAAAACATTTTGTAAGACCAACAGATGTAGCAGATACAATATATTCTTTATTAGATATAACTAAATGCATTAATGGGCAAAATATAATCTTAGATATGGGACAAAGTGTTTAAAAACAAAGGGGGTAATAGATGAAAGAAAAAAGCATATCAGTTATTATACCAGTATATAATTCTGAAGAAACAATAAAAAATACCGCAAAATCAGTATTAAAAGATAAAAGAGAGGATATAGAGCTAATACTTGTAATTGATGGTGCAACAGACAATTCTTTGGAAATATGTAATAGAATTAAACAAAAAGATGATAGAGTTAAGGTTATTTATCAAAAGAATAAAGGAGCCTTTTGGGCAAGACAGAATGGAATAGAAAATGCTAATGGAAGATATTTAATGTTTTTAGATTCTGATGATGAATATCTTGATGGGATTTTCGAAAGAATGACTGAACTAATTAATAAATATAATCCTGACCTAATAAAATTTAGATATAAAAAAGAGGAATATGACCAATATAAATATTTTGAAGAGAATGAAACATATATAGAAAAAAAAGATTTTAAAGATAAGGTATATCCAATGTTTATAGAAGGATATATGCTAAATGCTGTTTGGAATAATTGCATAAAGAAAGAAATTTTACAAGGCTTAAAATTTTCAAACAAAAGAATAAGATATGGAGAGGATTTATTACTTAATCTAAAAATATTTAGTAATATTGAGTCAGCTGTTTTTATTAATGATATATTATATAAGTATAATACAAACATAAATAGCATTACACAATCATCTGATAGAAATAGATGGATCAAAAACCTTCATGATGCAATAGAAGTCTACAATTCTCTTTTTTATTATTTAAAAATCTGGAATATGGATACCAATGAAAATATAAAAAGAGTAGAAGAAAGAGTGAAAAAAGAAGTAGAAACTATAAATAATGTTATTAAAAATTGCGAGTCAGAACTTTTAACAAGTTAAAATCTTTCTTTTTTACTTGAAAAGAATATATATGAATTATATAATTTAAAAAAAGAGATTTACAGAGGAATAATTAATGGGACGAATAAGAAGAAAACAAAGCAGAATTTTAACTAATATAAAAAACATACCGCCAAAAACACTTATAGGGATTATTGTATTAATAATTTTATTAATATTAATATTTAGTATTATTATTGTACAAAGTACTATGCAAAAGGCAATTATTTATGATGGAGAAAATTTAAATGAAGCAAGATATCCAGGATATAAAGAATTAATTGATAAACTAAAGGATGAGCATCCAAATTGGACATTTACCTTGTATTATACTAAGTTAAATTGGAATACCGTTATTAAGCACGAATCACATTCTTCAACAAGAAAAACACCATTAAATTTAGTACCAGATAATGATAGCTACTCAGGTGAATGGGCAGAAGATGATGGAAAAAAATATGATAATGGTGATTGGGTAGCTGCTTCTAAAAAAGCAATAGAGTATAAGATGGACTCAAGAAATTTAATAAATGAAAATAATATATTTCAATTAAAAGAACTAACGTATACAGAAGAGGCAAATACAGCAGAAGGTATAATGAGTAAAACAGATGGAAGTTTTCTAGAAGGTAAGGATGTTGCAGAGGCAATAATTAATTCCTCAAAGAAAAATAATTTAGATCCATATTTTGTTGTTTCTAGACTATTGCAGGAACAAGGAAAGAAAGGTACTAAATTATCACAAGGATATGAATATAATGGGAAAACAGTATATAATCCATTTAATATTTCTGCATCGGGAAACTCTACATCTGCTATATTGGAGAATGCTGCTAAATACGCATATTCAAAAGAATGGTTCTCTTTGGAGAAAGCTCTAGAAGAGGGAATATCATTTTTAAATACAAGATATATAGATGAAGGTCAAAACACATTATATTTTCAAAAATTTGATGTTATAAAAAAAGGCGAACTATATAAGAATCAATATATGCAAAATCTGATCGCACCACTATCAGAAGCAAACATCTTGTTGGATCAGTACGAGGAGTCGGAAACCGCTGATTCAGAATTTAATTTTATAATACCACTTTACGAAAATATGCCAGAAAAAATATCGGAAAAACCAAAAGAAGAATAAAGGAGAAAAAATGAGTTCAATAATTAGTCATGTATATATGGGAAATATTTTAAAGGAAAAATACAATTTAGGTAATGAATTTTTATATGGTTCAATTTTGCCAGATATGCTTGCAAAATCAGAAGGACCTCAAACAAGAGAATTAACCCATCACCTAAGACATGGTATTTTATATGGAAATGAAGGGGATTTTCCAGATATAGAGAGATTTATAAATGACAACAATAAAATATTACCTAATAGTCAAATGATGCAGGGATATTTGGCTCATTTAATAGAAGATATGTTATGGTTTAGTGTTTATATACCTAAATTTATATTAAACTATGACGAAGATACTTATATATTAAAAAAAGACAGTTCATTTATAAAGAGAGATGTTTTTTGGAATAATATGTATTCTGACTATAGCATTTTGGATGAAAGATTAATAAAAAAATTAAATATTGATTTTGATGCGTTAAAAGAAGAATTTTTAAAAATAACCGATGATGCTAATTTAAAAGAAGCAATTTCTAATAATTTTAATAAACATGAAATAAAAGATAAAAGCTTAGAAATAATTTCTGAGGAAGATTTCGAAAAATATATTTCCAATTCGTTGGAAAAAGTAAGTTTAGTATTAGATAAAATATATAATTAAAATCGCCAGTGGCGGGGAAATAACAATTTTCCCCGCCACTTAGCTTTGAGGGCTAGTCAGCCTTCTTGTTGGTCCCGAGCTTGGAGTAAGCTACAAGGCAGAAGAACCTTGCAAGCCAAGCTTCACGATTCTCCGCAGAGCAGGGAACGATGAGCTTAGCCTCTTGACCGTTGGGAGAGATCTCCAGGAGATGGTTACCGTTTTCACCGACGGTGAGAAGAGCAACATCCCTGTTGATGTCATCTGCACAGCTTCCGACAGAGATCAAAGTGATCGAGACGGATTCGCTGATGTGCGACGTATGGATCGCCTCGAGGTCCCAGATGCAGTTGAGGTAGTCCTCGGGGAAGAAGGAAGGAAGATCAGAGAGCTTCTTATCAATCCGACCAACCTTCGTCCCAAGCTGCGCGAGCAGATCCTTGCACTCAGAGAGTGACTCAGCAGCCTTCACCAGAGGTCGAACCTCGTTTGCACGCCTATTGCCGCGCTTCTTAAGATTCTTTCCCATTTTTTGTGTCCTTTCTCGGAACGAAACTTCCACTTCCAAATACCTAATATCTAGAAATGGGCTGCACGGTATGTGCTAACAAATTTATTATAGCACAGATTTACATAAATTACAAATTTAGTAAAAACAAAAAAGAAACCAAATTATTTATGTAATTTTGGTTTCTTTAACTATTTTGTGCAACAGCTTTATTTTTAGAAACTTGAGGAAGCATTTCGAATTTTATATTAAATAAATTAAACTCATCCAATTCATCATCTTCTAGGCAAGATAGATAAATATCAAGCTCATCAATATTTTTACAAGCAGTAATGATTGCTGGATGCAAATTATAATTTACTAACAATTCCAAGCTTAAGGAAAGAGCTTTTAAATAGGATAAACCTGAACGGTTTAATGCTAATTCCATTCCTTCTTTAAATCTAGAGATGGCTGTGTATTTATAATGCTTAAGAGGTATTGTGAACTCTTCATTGATTACAGTATTAAAGTCTTCATAATCAGGTTTTTCTTCCAGAAATTCATTCAATTCTTCAATTGTATATGGTAGAACAACCTTATTAGAAATTTCAGATATTATTAATGTATTTTCTTGTAAATTTTCGTTATTTGCTTTTATTGCAGATTTTTCGTCATTTAAAATAGCAGATTCTTCTGTTTGGTTTTTACGTATAAATTCTGCAACTTGTAATTTAGTGTTAAGCATTTTTAGAATGGAAGGAGTATAAAGCTCATTATATTTATTTATTATTTCACCTCTTATAGTTTTATTTCTTGCATTTTTTAATTCATCCAATATATTGTTTAAATTATCAAATAATTCTAAATTCTTTTTTATATGTGCTAAGTATTTTACAAAATCATTAAAAATATCTTCCGTAAAAATTGTTATAGAAGATATCAATTCATTACTTAAATTTATTTGTCTATTTATATAAATTCTTATTAGATTCTTTTGTTTTTTTATCTGCTTTTCTACTTCTTTTTTAGTCGAAAGTTTAATCATTCGTAATCCTCCACTTGTATTTTATATAATTATAACATTTATAAAATATTTAAATCAATAAAAATATATAAAAAAGTTGAAAAAGAAATATTGGTATGTTATATTTATTTCAGAAAAACAAATGACAAATTTACATAATATAATCGGGGGAGGATAAAATGAAAAAAGTACTAGGAAATATAATATTTATAATTTATGCAATAATTGCAGTTTTTATAACAATTTGCCTTTTATCTTATAACGAATTTAAGGTTACCGAATTTGGAGATAGTTCTTTGGTAATAATAGATAATAATGAATTGGCACCAAATTATAATAAAGGAGATTTAGTTATTGTTAATAAAGAAACAAGAATAAGAGAAAATGATTCTATATTTTTCTATAATACATCTGCAGACAAGGTAGAAATAACAGTAGCTAATGTAACAAATGTAGAAAAAGTTAGTAATCTAGAATATACATACACATTGGAAGGAGACCAAGCGATTTCTAGTGAATATGTTATAGGAAATACAGAAGGTGTAACTATAATTCCAAAGCTTGGTACTGTTTTAGGAATATTGGAATCTAAATGGGGATTCTTAATTTTAATAGTGTTCCCTTCATTATTAGCATTTATATATGAAATAACAGTGGTATTTTCAGAAATAAGAGAAGGAAGAACTAAAGAAAAGGAAGACGCAAATGAGTAAGAATAAAAAAGTAATTGTAATAACAATTATATTACTAATTATAAGTGTTATCCTTGTTTATGCAATATTATCTACTTATGCAACATTTAGAAGTGAATTTTCTGGAAGCATGAAAGTGGATAATGCAACTTGGAAAATACTTATAAACAATACTGACATTTCTTTAAATGCAACAAAGGAATTTACAATAGACAATATAAATATAGACCAAAGTCAAGGTGTTGAAGAAGGAAAACTAGCACCTGGATTAAAAGGGAATTTTAATATCTTAATAGATCCATCTGATACAGATGTATCTATTATTTATGAGCTAAAATTAGATACAAAAAATATTAATTCAACAAATATTAGGATTGATGAGGTTAAAGAAACAAATACTGGGAACAATTTAGTACAAACTGATATGAATACATATACTGGAATTATTTCCTTGGATGATATAAAAAACAATGTAACTAATAATATTCAAGTTACTTTATTATGGCATGATGATGGAAACGAAGATATAAATATAGGGGAAATACCAGAATATAAAATAAATATTCCAGTAGAAGTAAAAGTAAGCCAATATCTTGGTGAAGAATTACAAGAATATAATGGTAACTAGGAGAGAATTTTGAAAAAATTATCAAAAATAATAGGTTATATTTTAAATATTTTAATTATATTTGTGGTAATTTTAATGATTATTGCGATATACTATTTTGTACAAGTTAAGATTTTAAATAAGTCATATGCAAATATGTTTGGATATACTTTTTTTGAAGTTGCAACAGGTAGTATGTCTCCAACAATAAATGTTGGGGATGTAATTATTGTAAAACTTACAAATGATGTAGAACCTGACGATATAATTGTTTGCAAAGATAATAATTCATTTGTAACACATAGATTAATAAGCATACAGGACGACAAATTTATTGCAAAAGGTGATGCAAATAATACAGAAGATAAACCAATGGATGTAGCAAATTTAATAGGAAAAGTTATAAAAGTTATTCCTAATTTTTCTTTAGCGAAAAATATAATATTTGCTCCGCAAGTTATTATTCCAATATTTGTATTGCTTGTATTACTTGGAGTATTATGCTTTTTAAATGACAAAAAAAGTAAAGAAGTGGAGTGAAAATGCCAAAGAAAAGTATTATTTTACTAAAAAAAGTAATTGTATTAATTATATGTCTTTTGATAGTAATTAGAATTATTACATTAATAATGGCTAGATATGAATCTAGTTCTAATTCCGAAGCTAATATAGATACAGCTTTTTATATATTAAATGATGATTACCAACAAATGACATTAAATCTTGATTCAATCATTCCAGGCTCAGAGCCTTACACATACACATTTTCTATTTCTAATGAAAAAGATGGGCATATTACAGAAACAGATATGGAGTATAACTTAAAAATAAGAACAACTACTAATTTGCCCTTAACATATCAATTATTAGAAAATGAAAACACTATAGATGATTTTACAAACGAAGTGAACAAGGATGAAGATGGGACATATTTTAGAACAATGAAAGTTGGACCAAGATATTATAAACATAGTATTAGTGGAACAAATACATATAAACTAATAGTTAATTTTCCCGAGGATTTTACAGACATAAATTATCAAGATATTATAGAATTAATCGAAATATCTGTAACTTCTACACAAACAATAATACAATAGAATTAGGAGAAACAAATGACTAAAAAGAAAAAATCTATTAAAACGAAGAAAAACAAAAGAATATTACTCTTTATTATTCTCATTTTATTTGTTCTAATTGCTTCTGTATTTGGAAAATATATAACAAGTAGTATTCATGATTTTTTCTTGCGTTCAAAAGAATTTTATTTTTATAGTGATAAATTAAAAGAAGAAGGTGCTACCTACCAAGTAGAAAATTGGTCCGGAGTAGATAGCTATGAAATAGTTGTAAATATGAATAGTAGAAGTAACAATCTAAATGTTACATCATATGATATTGATTACGATATAACTTATTCATATTCAGATAATGTGATATGTAACATAAGTAAGACAAGTGGAACTATTCCAGCTTCCACAAATGCAGATTCATTTAATGTTGTACTTACTCCTAATACAGCGTTAGATACGGGAGATACAGTATGGGTAGAAATTACTGCTACGTCAAAAGGACCATATAAAAAGACAATAACAGGAAGATTTACTTTAGTTGTTGGTAAAGAAAATCTTTCTTATGCCATAGATGACAGTCCCAATAATCCATATTTAGAACTAAAGATTACAAATACATTATCATATTATACAGTAAACCAAGCTTTTGGTTCACATAGAGTTGGAGATAGAATTACAATAGATGAATATTTAAGTTTATCAGAAGAAGACAAACAAAAATGTTACTCTACAAGGGTAAATATTAATTTTGATCCTAGAAATGTTTTAATAGACATAAGTAATGGTACATATAAAGATGGAACAAATGTTGGTACAACAAAAATAGATGGTTATACATATGTAAATAGATTTTCGTTATCAATAGATGCAATTACGAGTGTTAATATTAGGTTTTATAAGACAGACATTACAAAAGATTATACATATACAGGGGAAGGTACTCCAATAATAACAGTAAGTACATATTAATCAAGGAGATAAAAATGATAAAAAATATTGTAGATAGGTATATAGATATTGTTAAAGAGGAATTTAAAGAATATTCAAAACTAATTTTAGGCAAAAATTTTGATTCTGACATATTTAACGATTTTTTAAATGATTATATAGATGCTAGATACTATAATTTTATAGATGATGAAAATATCAGAACTTTTAGGGATAAAATAATAAAAATAATTTCTAATACGCAAAATTTATTAGAAATTAAAAGACCACATGATAAAGAACTAATCGAAAGGGAAGCAAATATATTTAAGAATTTATTATCATTTGATGCAGTAAGTATTGTTCAGAGCGAAGAGTCTGCAATAAACTCTTTAAATGAAATATATATGAACAATAATGGTAAAGACAATTTTAAAAGTAGATTTATCGAAAAAAATGTATATTATGAAAATAAGCGAAATGAATTGAAAGAAAAGTATGAAAGTGAAGTATTTTTCTTAAAATATAAAAGGCTTGATTTAAATATTTATTATGCAGATATAGGGTATAAAATTAAATTTCCAAAAATGTATAATGAAGAATTTATAAAAAATGCTTTTAATAGTGGAATAACTAATGAAGATAAATTACAAGTTGAATATTCAATGCTTTCAAAGGAAGTTTTAAATGAAATATTGGTCCATAATTTTAAAAGAAAATATGTTGTAGATCTTCCAGAAACATTAATTGAAAAAGAGAAAAAAATAAAAAGTATTTTAAACACAATAAATTCATCAGCAATACAAGAAAAAATAAGTTTATTAATTTCTAACAAAGTATTTGTAAGAAAAAGAAATGAAATATATGCTTTAATGCAAAAAGGATATAAATTTTCACTTTACATAGATAATTCTTTTAAGACAGATATCGAAAATATAGAAAGATTAAAGATGTTTGAATTTACTATATTAAATACAGAAGTGAAAAATTATAAAGAAATAAAAGAAAAGATAAACAATATAAAAAATTTAATTGAAATATAAGAGGTAGAAGATGGAAACATTTACAAGATTTTTATATGAATTTTTAAATCAATTTTTTTCAGGTTTTATAGAGATGTTTAAAGGAATTGGTGCTGGATTTGCACAAGCATTTAATTTTAAAAGATATCAAGAAATACTAAATACATACAAAGGAGATCTTTCTGTGCCAGAATGGTTGCTAGTAGGCATATCAATTGCACTTGTAATTATTTTTATAGCTGCAATATTTCTATTAATATATTTTTTGTTTAGAAAATATTTTAAATTTAGAAAAACATCTATAGAGAAAGATCAATTATTGGATGAAGTTGCAAATTTAAATGGTAAAGTTGCAAAACTTGTAAAAGAAAAAGAAGATATCTTAGCAATGAAGGTTTCTCAGTTGGGATTAAAGCCTGGAGAATCACCAGTGGAAGAAAATGCGGAAGAAGAACCTATTGATCCAAGCAAAGAATCTAGATTTGCAAAATTAACGGAAATTGACGAAGAGTATAAGAATTATAGAATTAAAAATTATGGAGATTCTTTTACTTTACCAGAATTATGCGAAAATTTCAGAAACTTTGCAGCATCTAAATTAAGATTATACTATACAATAGATATGATGAGATTATTTATATCAGCATTAGCTTCAACAAAACTAGTTATTTTACAGGGTATTTCTGGTACTGGTAAAACTTCTTTGGCATATGCCTGGGGGAAATTTATGAAACATGATTCATGTGTAGCTTCTGTTCAGCCATCATGGAGGGATAGAACAGAGTTATTCGGATATTTTAACGAGTTTACAAAAAAGTTTAATGAAACAGAAGTATTAAAAGAAATGTATGTTGCTGGATATACAGATGATGTATATACTGTAATATTGGACGAGATGAACATTTCACGTGTTGAATATTATTTTGCAGAAATGCTTTCTATATTGGAAATGCCAAACACTGATGAATGGATAATAGAGCTTGTACCAAATAGCTGGCCAACAGATCCAAAACATGTAATTGGAGGAAAAATAAAAGTTCCTGCAAACATGTGGTATATAGGAACAATAAACAATGATGATTCTACATTTATGGTTACAGATAAGGTATATGATAGAGCTATGCCAATAGATATAAATGATAAGGGTACAGCATTCACAGCAGTGGATACAGATGCAATGGATGTAAATTTCTCTTATCTATCAGAGCTATTCCAAACAGCAATGCAAGAACATCCAATTTCAGATGATACTCTAAAAAAGATTGAATTAATGGATGATTATGTAATTCAACATTTTAGAATTGCTTTTGGTAACCGTATTGTTTCACACATGAAAAAATTCGTACCAGTATATGTTGCATGTGGTGGAGATGAAATTGCAGGTGTTGATTATTTTATAGCTAAGAAAATTTTAAGAAAATTTGAGCAACTAAATATAGGATACATAAAAGACGAAATAGATCCTTATATAAACTTTTTAAACAAAACTTTTGGAAAAAACAAAATGAAAGAATGTATTGAATTCGTTTCAAGATTAAAGAAATTATCATAAGAGGTAAAACAAATGAAAGAACTAGAACTTAAGAAATTGTATGAGGAAACAGATAATTCTACAGTAGATTATTTTATGTCTAAAATAAATTCTAATGCAAAAATAAACATTGATTATGAAAACTATTTAAATGATATAGAATGGATTGATATTGTAGAATTAACACTTCCATATATAGACAATATTTTAAGAAGTCCAAATAGATTTATAGTAAATGAGGAAGAAATAGTAAAGATAGAATTGGCTAGAAAAATCACTGTTGACAGCATAAAACATCTTTCTAAACATACCAATCTAATACAAGAAGTAGATAAAAATGATGATGTACGTCCTTCTAGAATTTTAAATGTATATAAAGAAGAGAGTTTCGACACTTATGAAAACAAATTAATATATACACTAATTCAAAACTTAAAGATGTTTTGTGCTAAAAAAAGAAAATTAGTAGAAGAAAACTTAAAAAAGGATATGAGGGATGAAAAAAAACTTACATATATTGCAACGAGTAAAATGAAAAACAAAGATGTAGCAATAAATATGGCCATTTCTACTGCATTAAATATGCCAGAGAATGAAAAACAAAGACAAAGAAATAGTATAATTTCTAGAATAGATAAAATAGAGAAAAAAATTAACGAATTAACATTTACAGATGTATATAAAGAATTAGACAAAATGAATATAAGATTAATTAGACCACCAATAAAAAAGACCAATCTGATTCTTAAAAATGTTAATTTCCAATATGCTACAAAATTATGGGATTATATACAAGATCATTTGGATAATCCCGAAGGACCAACAGCAGAACATAGAGAATATATAGATGAAGGAATAATAAAACAAGTAGCAGATGAAACATTTTTTATGGATTATCTAGCAATAAATACATTAAATAAAGAAAAAAATGAATCAGATGATCAAAAAATGACAAAAGAAGAAATAGTGGAATATCTATTAGAAAGACTTATTAGTATGAATGCAGATTTAACAGTTGAACAAATAAAGGAACTAATAGGGGACAAATTTGAACAAATAAAATATAAAAAAGCAGCGACTTTACAAGAGATACAAGCTATATTTAAGAAAGCTATGGATGAATATATGCAAAAACTAGCTTAGGAGGAACATAGGATGAAAAATATATTGGATAATAAAGTTCTTAAAATTATAGGTAAAATAATATACATTTTACTGTATGTTGTAATTTTAGTAACTTTATTAGTTGTTGTAATTCAAAGATTTTCTAATAACAACATTACTATAGCAGGTTTTAGAATATTTAATGTTGCAACAGGTAGTATGGTGCCAGAATATAATGTCGGAGATATAATTGTTTCTAAGGAAATTGATCCAAACGATCTTCAAGTTGGAGATAATATTGTCTACAAAGGCGAAAAGCAAGACTTTAAAGATAAAATTGTAACACACCAGATAATAGAAAAAAGAGAAGAAAATGGGAAGATATATTTTACAACTAAAGGAATTGCAAATGAAGAACCAGACCCAGAAATTTCGGAAGATCAAGTTTATGGAAAAATAGTATATAAAACAATTATTTTAAGCTTTATAAGCGGAATAATAAATAATATATATGCTTTTTATTTCTTAATCTTTATTCCAATAGCAATAATAATTTGTAAACTTATTATAGACAATGTTATGAGTTATAAAGAATTAAAAGCAGAAAAAGCAGAAAAAAATGAAAAAGAAAATAAAGAGTCAACAGAAAAAAAGAAAGACAAAACTACAAAAATTGTAAAACAAACAAAAACGGATAAAAACGAAACTGCTCAAAAAAAAACTAGAAAAATAATAAAGTATATTAATCCAAAAACAATGATAATTTTAATTTTATTACTTGTTTTTAATGCATATGCTTGGTTTATATATGCAACAAGGGCTTCATTAGATTTAACAACTCATGTTGCAGCCTGGGAAATAAATTTTGATGCAGGTGAACACGAAACTACAACAGGTGTTGTTATAGAAATAGATAGAATATATCCTGGAATGGACGATTACGTTAAAGAGATTAATGTATACAATAGAGGAGAATTATTAGCAAATTTAGATTACAAAATAACTTCAATAAATATATTAGGCGATACTTACGAAGTTGGTGAAAATTATACTTCGGAAGATTTACAAAATATTTTGGATAGTTATCCTTTTAAAATAACAGTAGAGACAACTTCTGATCAAATTGCTGCAGAAAACGGAGAAGGAAAATTTATTATTAAAGTTATCTGGCCATTTGAATCCGGTGATGACGAGGCAGATACTTATTGGGGAAATCGTTCTGCAGATTTCCAAAAAAATAATCCCCAAGAAAAGGGATTAAAGGTTAGCTTTGAATTAACTGCAACTCAAAATAATTAAAATTAAGCAATTACTTGATCAAAAGTTATATTAACATCAAATAACGCAGGATTTCCTGTTAGAGCAGATTCTGTATCTTGAGCATTATCCATTGCAGAAGTGTTAGCATCATCGTTCCACTTTACATATATACGAATTTTTCTTGTTCGATTTTGCTCGTCTAAAGAAATAGTATCTGTAATATCTTCATTAAAATTAGCAAAATCCTGTTTTGCACCATCGTCAATAGAATATCCTGTTGCAACAATGTCTGTAACAGGGCTTTGGTCAGATGGTTTTAGAGAGATTGTATATTTAAAAGCAACGTCAACAGCGGTATAATCAAAATTTAGGTCAAAATATCCTTCAGCTGTTGGAGCAATTATACCTTCTGCAATATTTTCGTTACCAGGGAAAGTTGGAATTAGGGTTGCAGAGATGTCTGATTGTTTTTTTATAGATATATTATTCACTAAAATATCCCATCTAGCTATTGGCATATTTGTTTGGCTAGATGCAGATGTTGTATATTTTGCATAAATATAAACAAATGAGATTATAGCTATTGCTATGCATAAGATTATTAAAAATATAAATAGTTTTTTATAATTTTTCATATGTAATCACCTATAATCTTTATACCATATAAAACGAAATAAAGCAATACAAAAGAAAGGTGGATTTTAAAGTGAAAAAAGCTAATAAACCAAAAATTACTTTAAATTCAGAAAAAGTAAAAAAACGAGAACAGAAAATAAAAATTCTAAAAATAACAATATTATTAATTTTATTATTTTTAATTATTTTGTATTTTATTTTAAGAGTAGTATATGAATTGGGTGATTTTACAGTTTCTTTAGACCCA
>CALYAI010000019.1 GCA_944393475.1 uncultured Clostridia bacterium | reverse complement strand
AACATCTTCAGATACAAAATTATTCCTAGCACAGGATAAATCTGAAATACCTTATATAAAAGAAGTATTTAAATTAAGTGAAGGTGAAGCAGCTTTCTTAACAACATGTAATAGAGGTGAAGGATTACTAAAAGTTGGTTCAGACACAGCAATTCTTGCAATAAGACCAACTAAGAAGGAATTTGAATTCGTAGAAACAAATGTTAATAAATTAAAGAAAATGCAAGAAGAGAAGGCAAAGGAAAAAGCAAGAAGAACAGAACAGTAATAAGAGGGAGAATAAATGATTAAAAAAGTAGGTCTAATAATTTTAATTAGTATAACAATCTTAAACTTAATATTACCTATTACAAGTGTTTTAGCTGATACTGCAGAACCTAAGCAGGAAAGCTTGGGAGAAGTTGCCAATGGTATTTCTGGTAATTCTGTGGATAGCTTTATGAATGATGGTAAAACTGTAGCGCATCCTGAAGGTGGGGACAAAATCTTTAAATTAACAACAGGTACAAGTGAAGGAGGCGCTACTGCAAGCGCTTTTATGACTGTACTAAATATTATACCTACTTTATTAAGCTCAATTATGACATTTTTGGTAAATTCTCAACAGCTTAGTGGAACAACAGATATGGAATATACTATACAGGACTTACTTTCTAATAAATATGATATGTTTAGTATAGATTTCTTTGCAAATGTAAACGAAACTAGAAATGTAACAGGAAAATTAACACAACAGGTTGTAATTTGGTATAGTGCAGTTAGAAATTTAGCTATTACATTAACACTTTTAGTATTAGTATATGTCGGTATTAGAATGGCAATTTCTACAGTTGCTGATGATAAAGCAAAATATAAGAATATGTTTGTTGCTTGGGTAAAAGGTTTTTGTATGATATTTGTTCTTATATATATAATTGTTATAGCAATAAATATATCAAATGCAATAATAGAATTAATTCCAAAAAGTAGTGAAAATCTTGAAAGTACATTAATGTATGGTAATGGTGGAACAGAGAAAAATCCAGAAGAAGGATCAATAATGGAACAGTTATCTACATTAAAAGGATGGAACTATGTTGCAATTTCTATATTATATTGGGCAGTAGTATATTACCAAGTTAAATTTTTTATACTGTATTTCAAAAGGGTTTTATCGGTTGGACTATTGCTAATAATTGCACCGCTTATATCTGTAACATATCCAATAGATGTTGTTGGAGATAATAAAGCACAAGGATATAATACCTGGTTAAGAGAGACTTTAATAAATATATTCATACAACCATTACACTTAATTGTTTATATGGTATTTATGACAACAGCTTCTGCAATAATAGAAGTAGCACCAGTTCTTGCTGTAATTCTATTCTTTGGATTATCTAGAGGAGAGAAAATAGTTAAGAATATATTCGGCATAAGGGGTGCACGTTCAATAAGTTCTTTAAGTGGCATACATTTGGCACCAAAAAATATTCACAGAGCATAGGAGTGTTAAGATGAAGAAAAAGAAAAAAATGAATAGAAAAAAGAAAATAATACTTATTTCTTCAATAGCAATTATATTATTTATTCTATTAATAGTCTTACTAAAAATAAGACAGGATAACAGAGAAATAAATAATATAAATGAAGCAACTACTTTAGAACAAGTAATTGAATTTTGTGAATGTAAATATATTTCTAGCAAAGAATCGGAAGCGGAAAATTATAAAATGGATATATATTTGGAATTTAAATATAGTCCATATGAAGAAAATCAATCAAAACAATCTTTTTATGATGTTACAATTCAAGCAATTGAAAGCTTTTTGAAATATAGAAATATTAGATTAATAGATGAGTCTAGAAATTTGGTAATTAGGGTCGAGACAAATTCTACATCTATTACAAAAAAATACTTTAATGATGTAGAAGAGTCAGAGTATTTTAATAAGTTATTATCAGAAGTAAATTTAGATAATGACGAAACTCTTAAACAAACAGATTTTAATATTAATAGTGAACTACAAACCCTAGTAGAAAATAAATGGAAATCAGACAATATAAATTTTGGAAACAGAACAAGTACATTCAGAGGTTATGATATATACTTTAATGAAGGATATAGAGTAAGAACAATTAATGGACAAATATATAATATAGTTTTTACAGATAAATTCGGAAAAGAAGTAATAAATAATATTAAAGTTGGCGATGACTTAGAAAATATTAAATATGAACTAGGTGACAACTATATAGAACAGGGAGAAACGCTAGAATATATGGGGAAAGATTTATATGTATTCTTTTCAAATAATGAAATTTCTATATATCCAAGGATTTCATATGACTATACTTCTTTCGAAAAAATACTTGAACAATATAATGAAGATCATAACTTTAATAATTTTATGAATAAATTAACAAATATTTGGCCTGACTATTCATCTTATTATTATGATACAAGTTATTGTAAAATATACTATCCACTAAAAGGAGTAAAGATAGATAACAGTACAAATGCATTAAATGGAATACAAATATTCCAAGAATATCAAGGAAATTTAAAAAATGAACATAAAGATTATTATCAACTTTATTATAAGACTAGCGACAGCTTAATATTTGAAGAAGAAAGAAATAGAAGAATGCTAGAAGTAGACCAAATTAACTTAACAGATGGAACATATGAAAGTTCAAAATATATAATGAAAGCAGATTTTAGTGAAGATGGTAGACCATATAATATTGCGTTTACATCTAAAGACAGACAAAATCCAGATAGCGAATTAAATAAAAACGTATATGCTAATAAAACATATTGGTATGACGATGATAATTTAATTTACAGTGTAAATAAAGAAGGTATATATATGTATAATGCGACAACCAGAGAAACAAAGACAATTGTTTCTGGAACTGATGAATATGATATTACCAACTTTGATTACGATAATAAGATATTAACATATGATGGAAAAGACGCAAAAATAGAAAATTAATGAAAGGAGAAGATGATGAATAAATTAAAAAAGTTTTTTAAAAACATAATAATTTTGTTTCTTATATTTTACATAGTTATAGCTAACACATCATCTTCTTATGCAAGAAATTTTGATGATGCTGCCAGAGCATTTCTTGCAGAGCAGACAGAGCAATTTATAGAACAACATGCCGGAGATTCTGTATATAGTTTATCAGTTCTACCTGCAAATTTTATAGGAACTACATTTCATTCATGTTGTACATCAGGTGTTGCATATGTATATAATGCTTTTCTAGGATTAAATATATATGAGTTGGGCTTTAGTGATTTATCAGATACTGATATGACATCATTAAAACAGCCATACTGGACAGAAGTTACTTTCGAAACTTCAAAACCAGGAGATATATTAGTAAGATATGGTCATGTTGAAATGGTTAGAGAAGCAGGGAATGCAAGTCACTTTAATTTTGGTAGTGGGAGAACAAATGCAAATTTAAATGTTCACCCTGGACGTGCAGGAGAATTCCAAAAAGTATTTAGTCTTAATGAAGATGTACAAGTTACACCTACAGGTGCATTACCAAATGTAGATAATGAATTAGAAGAAGATAATCTTACAGAAGATCCAGAAGATGAATTCTATTACCAAGGTATTCCACAAGAAGGATCTTTTGCAGGATCAAGTACTTTTAGTTTGGGAAAATTATTAAATTGGTTATTTAACTTGATTTCACAATTGATAGACTTTTTACTTGGATTTATGACAATGATAATAAAAATGGTTGTTATTGGATATGCAAATATTTTTGTTAATATTGTTACAGATGCGGTTGATGCTATTACAGGCGAAGCGGTAGATACAAATTCTCCACAGGCAGGAAGTATAGCAGAAGATGCTGCAAATACAACTACAAATACAACGGGTGATGATGTAAATACATTCGATGACCAAGATATATTAGATAGTGATGACTTATATACACCTTCATCTACAGAATTACAACCAGAAGGTGATGATAAATTAACTGTTGATAAAATTATATTTAACCTAGTTCCATTACTAGATGTAAATGTGTTTACAAATTCAGCAGGTGGTTATACATTAAAAGATGATTCATCATTAAAACTAATAAGAGAAAATCTTGCTTCTTGGTATTACCTTATACGTAACCTTGCAATAGTTGTAATGCTTGTAATATTAATATATATAGGAATTAAAATGGCAATTTCTTCTGTTGCATCAGAAAAAGCGGAATATAAAAGAATGTTATTAAACTGGGTAGTTGGATTTTTAATAATATTTATAATTCATTATTATATGATGTTAATCTTAGGATTAAATGAAGGATTAGTAAAAACAATATATCATTCACAAGCAGTACTGGGATATGAGGATAGTATATACGAAACAATAAGAACAAAAGCATACGAAATAAAATTCTCTTCTGGTATGTTGGGAACAATATTATATATTATATTAATATTCTTAATGCTAAAATTCTTCTATATTTATATAAAGAGATTTTTAGCGGTATGTATACTTACTGTTATGGCACCAGTAATGGGAGCAAGTTATGCTATTTCAAAAGTTAGAACTGGTAAGGCAAAAGCATTTACACAATGGATGAAGGATTATACATTAATTGTGCTAATACAGAGTGCTCATGCACTTATATATACATGTTTTGTAACCGTTGTATTACAGCTAACAGATCAATCTTTTGCGGGAATAATATTATCGTTAATTGTAATGAACTTTATGTTAAAGGCAACTGATATTTTTACATCTATATTTAGTATGGTAGGAGATGGAAAAAGAGGAAGCCATAATACACTTGGTTCATTATTAGGATCAGACCCACAAAAGGAAATTGTTGAAAAAGCAGTTGTTGGAGGAACGATAGCAAAAGGTGTATTTAATGCCGGAAGAGGAGCAATACAATTTGGTAAAAACTTTGCTAAAGCACCGGGAACACTTAAGAGATCAAAACAATTGGCACAGGCACAAGGTTTAGGATTAGGAAATTTAGGTAAAGGTGCTATTGGTCAAAGCTGGCTAGGAATTAAAAATATCGATGCAACTACAGGTCAATATATTCCAAAAGGAAAACCAGAAAAACTTAATTCTTTATCAAATGATTTAAATATTGCACAAAAAGAAACTAACCAGAATAGAAAATATAGTAGAAAGAAATTTAGAAGTGAGTTAATAAATACACAAAAAAGTGCATATAATGATGCATTTAAACTTGCAACAGCTGTACCATTAATGGGAATTAGTGGTATGGCAGGTATGGGAGCAGCTAATTTGTTTAGTGGTGCAACTGGAATGATGAAAAGAAGAAGAATTAGGAAAGCTAAAAGAAATGGTAAACCATATAGATTTTCTTCACCTGTTCGTATGGCAACTAGATTAGCAGGAGGACCAATTGCAGCAGGTATAGTAACAGGAAAAGAAGCTATAGAGGGAGGAATAAAACAAGGCGGAAAAATACAAGATACTTACGAAAGCAGAATGAATTTAATTAACCAAGCTAAAGAGTCAGAGGCTGAAGTTATAGATTTATATACAAGCGGTAGAAGGGATAAAGAAGCAGAAATAAGAGCCGATGGAACAGGTAAGAGTGAAAAAGTAGTAGCAAGTGTAGCAAAAACAGCATATGACGAAAGTTATAGGAGAACTATTGCAAATGTTTTTGAAGTATCTGATATAGTAGATAAAAGTGTTGATACAGCAAATGGAGATAGTCAAATTCGTGACTACAAAGCTAGAATGGGAATTGGCGAAAGTGTTTTAGGTAAAGAAAGTATAGAAAATATAACAGGACAAATACAGGAAAGAGCTACAAACAATATTGCTGAAAAAATTAGAGCTAAATATCAACCAGATCCAAATGTTGAATTGGATGCTGCAACAGAACAAAAAATAAAAGAAGAGACAGAAGAAAGAGTAACAGCTTTTATGGAAGAACTAACAAAAGAAATAAATGATCGCGTAGAAGTAACAGGCGCGGATCAAACAGTAATTAGCGGACAAGAACTTGATTTCTCTGAATCTATTAAAGCAGATACATTAAAATCAACAATAGAAGATGTTATGAGAAAGCATAATGCAGAGAAGAAAGCAGAAGAAGGAATGGAAAAAATGCAAGAAGCAATGCAAAAATTGCAAAGACAGGATAGGGATTACGCTAATTTAAAGGAAAACAGAGAACATACATATTTATATAAATTTGGATCAAACTTAGGTCTTCAACAAGAAAAACGTAGTAATTTAAAAAATGTACTTTCAAGTCTAACATTTAGAAACATAGATATAAATGGGGAAGGAGAATAACATGAAAAGGAGTTTATTCAAAACATTAGCAATTATTATTTGTGCATTAACCTTATTAAATTTTGTTTTGCCAAATATAACTAGCATAACATATGCTGAAACAGCAGCTCAACAGGCAGAAGCAAAAGAAACAGAAGGACATGAGTCTTTGTTAGGTACAATTGCAGATGGTATTGCTGGTATACTAACTTGGCCTATAAGATTATTAATAATAGCTTTTGGTGAAGCTGTAAGATTAGTAATTGGAGGTATTGCTTCCGTTTGTGGAGGACAATTTAATATTAATATAAGTCCGGAAGATATACTGTTTAATAAATTAGCAATTACAGACATTAATTTCTTTGATATGAGTAGCAGTTTAACTGATGCCATATTAACAATAAGAAAAAATATAGCAATTTGGTATTATGCTTTAAGAAATTTAGCTATAGGAATATTGCTTGCAATATTGGTATATGTTGGTATTAGAATGGCAATTTCAACAGTTGCTTCAGAGGAAGCAAGATATAAAACTATGTTAAAAGATTGGGTAGTAAGTTTTGTACTGGTATTTTTAATGCAATATATTGTAGGATTTACTATCAATGCAAATAATGCACTTGTAAATATTTTTGAAAAAGCCCTATCTACAGCAACAGCGGGAAATATATTCTCGGATGTAATAAACCAATTTATGTTGCAGGCTGCTAATCCGCTTTCTTTTACAATGGGATTTGGATCTGCAATAGCATTTTGTATAATGGTTGGTATTACATTATCATTCCTAATATTCTATATTAAACGTATGCTTACATTAGCGTTTTTAGTAATAATTTCTCCAATTGTAACAGTAACATACTCAATAGATAGAATGGGAGATAATCAATCACAAGCATTAAACAATTGGGTAAAAGAATTTGTATATACCGTATTAATACAACCATTCCAATGTTTAATATATATAGTTTTTGCAACTTCTGCATTGGATATAATGCAAGATATGACATTGGGAGCAGCAATTTTAGGATGCATAATGCTTCTATTTATACATCAGGCAGAAGATATTGTTAGAGGAATATTTAGCTTTGAACATGCTCATCACCTAGGAAATACATTTATGAACTTAGCTATTATTAGTTCCGTTGCAAAAAGTTTAAATCAAGTTGGTTCAGCAGCAGCTTCTGGTTCAGCAGGTGGCGGAAAAGCTGCAGGAGAGGCTCCATCACAGGGTGGTGGAACAACAGCACCAAAACAAACGAATCAGGCAGCTAATAATAGAGTTGGAGGAGCAACAGCAGCAGCTGCTGCAACAGATAAGCAAAATAAGAAGATATCTAAAGGAAGATATAGAGGCAGTGGTGAATCATTAGTAGGTAATGTAGGACAGAAAATAGGAAATGCAAAAGCAAATGCTTCAAGACTTGCAAATACAAAAGCAGGTAAAGTTTTAGGACTAAATGCAAAAGCAGCTTCTTGGATTGCAATGACCGCTATTGGTGGTGGTGCAGGAGGAATGAACGGAGCATTTATTGGAGCATCACTTGCTGGAGGAGTTAATAAAGTATCCGGACAAGCATTAAATAATGCTGCAACAGTACAGGCACAAAAAGATGCAAATGCAGCACAGGTAGGACAAGCATATAATAATTATGTTCAAAACAATGGCTTACAGAATGATCCTGCAACTGCAAGAGAAAATTATGAACGTATTGCAAGAGAAGTTTTACTTGGAAGAGATGTAAATTCATTTGCAGATGATGAAAAAGAATTGGCACAGGGATTAGCACAATTTAAGACTACATATGACCAAATAGGAGCTTCACAGCAAACTATAATGACAGAAATGGAAAGAACACTTGTACAAATGCAAAAAGCAGCAAATCAAAATACAAATAATAATAACAACAACAATAATAACAATAATAATAATGGTGGAGATGGAAGTGACGATTAATAAATCGTTACTTCTGTTCTAAATAAAAACTGGAAGGAAATAATATGAGTTTTGTAGATACAAGATTAAAAATAAGAAGAACCATAAAAAAGTATAGGAAAATAATAATTTTCGTAATTATAGCATGGGCGATAATCTTTATGGCAAATTATATTTTAAAAAATAGACCTAAAGAAGAAATACCAGAAACAACATATGAACCTAATAAAGCAGTTATGACGGATGATGAGGTGCCAAAAAAGTATCATGCTACAATAGAAAGTACTATAGATACATTTGTTAACAAATGTAATGATAAGGACTATGAAGGTGCATATAATATGCTTTCTGATGACTGTAAGAGCGAAGTTTATCCTAATCTAGATGGATTCAAACAATATGTAGATAGTAGATACCCATCAAAAAGATCATATAGTATTCAAAACTTTTCGAATGTTGGTAATCAGTATATATATAATGTAGAACTAATGGATGATATTATGGCTACAGGTCTTACTGGAACTGACTATGGAACCTTAGAGGAAAAGTTTGTGTTTACAGAAAATGATGATGATCTAAAATTATCCATAGATGGTTTTGTAAGAAAACAAAATTTAAATGTTGTTGCAGAAGACGAAAATTTAAAGGTAAATATAGATTATAAAAATGTTTTTTATGATCACGAAATTTATGTAACATCATTTACCAACAGATCAGAACATCCGATTGTTCTTGCTGATGGAAGTTCAAATAATGAAATATCATTAAATATAGGAACTGGAGATAGAAGTGAAAGAAATGTTGGAAGTTATGGAATAGTTTTACAACCAGGAGAAACAAAATCATATAATTTATCATTTAGTAAATATTGTGATGATGGTAATGCTCCTCAATATTTAATGCTTAATGCAGTAAGAGTGTTGCAATCATATTCAGGAGACGAAAATTTAAGAGATGCAGAATTAGCAAATGCAATTAGAGTATATACATTAAAAATTAATTTCCCTACAAAGTAAGGTGGTGAGATCTTGGACGAAGAGAATCAAAATTTAAATGATACAACCGAAAGAAAACAAACATCCGGAGCAGAAAAAGTAGAAAAAGCTGGTAATGCAACAGCAAAGGGTATAAAAGCAGGAAAAACTATTGCAAAGATTATTAAGAGCTTAAAAGGTTTAGGTGCATTAGGACCAATTGCAATTATAATTTTAATAATTATTATAGTTATTATTATTTTAGTTGGAGTAGTAGGATTTTTCCTTGAAATGCCTGGACTTATGAATAATAAAATTGCGGAATTTGCTGGGAATTTGGCAGATTCAATAGAAAGTTTCTATAGTGGTAATAAAGCTTATTTTAATAGTGATGAACAAGTAGAACTTGCTAAATATTTGGAAAATATGGGATATCCACCTTACGAATTTGGATTTGGAAGGTATATGGATGAAGATGGAAATTATATAGAAGCTAATGAAAATACTGATGAAGTAACAATGAATAGTAGATATTTAAATGCTTACCTAACTGCAGATTACAATACATATGTTAAAGATGAGCCTATTAAAGGAGCGATATCCGACTTACTTCACGGAATAAGAAATGGGGTTGGATATATATTGGGAATTCCACCTGATGAAGATGAAGCTGTTTTTGGTATGTTGCAGATTGATGAATCACATATGAATTGGTTTGAGAGTATAGATACGGATGCTAAATCTAAAACGATGACGATTAAAACAAAAGAAGGCTTGTTTACAAATAGATATTATACATATAATATGGAAGGTTGGACGGCAAGATATGGAAAGCCTTTGGAATTATCTATAACTCTTCATTTAGCAACAATGGCACCAGATTTAGTATATAGATTAGATATGGATAAGCAGGAAGATACAAAAATAGTCATAGGTTCTACAGAACAATATACAGCAAATATAAAGTTTGAATATCGTATTAATGCAACGAATGATGATGGAACACCAATAACAACTGATTTTGCCAGTGTGGATTCAAATCTATCAGATTTAGATGAACATATAAGTGAGTCAAGAAAATTAGAATCTGAGGATCTAAAAAAACTAAAAGAAGCTATAGAGAAAAATAAACAGTCAGAATCATTGGATAAATTGGATGCTTGCTACACAAATTATGAGCAATTCTTAAAAGTTACAACTAGTGATTCACAGGTTAAAGATTTTGTAAAAAATGATGATATAACAATAAAAAATTATTTGGACTCTAATGAATGGTATAAAAATTTCCTTGGAGTATGGGCAGATATTTCATTAGAAAATCTATTTAAAAGTTTAGATACTTGTATAAAAGAAGCAAAAGAATATGATAGTGATGCTGAGTTCTATACAGATGATTATTTTGGTTTGCTAGGAGAAGAAAGAGCTGGAATATATAAAGGTGATAGAGGTATCATGAAAGAATATTACGAATTGCGTGATTCATTAGAGGAAGATGGAGAACTTTCGGATAGTGATTGTGATGAATTGTTGACTTTTATGCAGGACAAACTAGGTGACCTTAAAGATGAAATAGATAAAGATATAGAATTACTTAGAGATATAGCTGGCGAGCAAGACGAAAATTCACAAAAACTACAAGAAGAATTAAGAAAAATAGGTTTATCAGAAGATGCAATAGATAAAGCAATTCAATATAATGATGGAGAAGGAGAAAATCAGGGAACAGATATACAAACAGTAAAACCATATATACTAAGGGTAGTTGATCATTGGTATAAAGATGTAATATTCGTGGGTAATGGACATAATGCATATGAGCCTAATGGAAAAACTTCTACAAGTGAATCTACATACGAAAGTATGTTTAATCCGGCATCAGCATCAGATGATAGCATTTTAGCACCAAATGATAAAGGAGCTTTCTATGTAATAGAAACTTCGAGCGGTTCAGATATAGTAACCCAAACACAGGATGCAATAAGAGGAGCTACAAACCCACACACTAAGGAATTATTTGTAGGTACTGCAGATAGACCTGCAAAATACTTTGTATATGATGGAAGTAAGAAAACAGCAGAGAAAATAGATGAACTAAGAATAATATATAATGCTGCATATAATAGCGAATATTCAAGTTCAAGAGATGATAGAAAAGCTAGGAATGCAGCAGAAGATGCAGTAGAAGCGGAAGAAGAAAAAAATGGTACAAACTTCTATAAAGAAGTTGATGTAAGGAAAAATGCGCTTTCAGCATTCTCTATATTGGAAAATTCAAAATCTGAAGATGCTGAATATATATTAAGAGATCTAAAAGCTTTATTTGTAGATTTGGGATATTTTACAAAAGATGATTTTAAAGCAGATGAAACACATGTAATGCAATGGCCAATTAGTGGATATGTTGATGCATATTGGCCACAAAGAAGATACGAAAAACAGCAAAAGGATCATGGAACATTAATTAGAAGTAAGGTTTCTACAGATAATATTAAAGAAGGATTAAATGCAGATGGAACAGAAAGATCTGCAGATGACGAATCTGTACAAATATATCCACCAAATTTAAATCCGGATTCAACATCTTCTGCAAGTAGTGCAGGTGTTCCAGACTTAGATGATGAGGACACAGATACAGAAGATGATGCAGATGATGAGGACGCTTCACCACCAACAGATACAGTTAGGGATGGTTTTGAAGCAGATTTAAATGTTGTTTCACCTGTTACAGGAGAAGTCCTAGAAGAGGGAACAGATGCAGATGGTTTAGGATATATTAAAATAAAAGTATTGGATACATCTTCAATTCCAGAATATGCAGAGTTTTATGAGGAATACAGGGATGTATGTACAGGATATATTATGTACATAAAAGGATTTAAAAGTGTACCTGTTAATGCAGATTCAGAATCTGAATATTTAAAAGTAAAACATACGGGTAAATATTTTATAGAAAATGGATATGCAGACGATTATATAGACCTAGAAAAAAATGGAGTATTGGAAGAATTTGAAGAAGCAGAAGAAAAGAGAGTAGAAGCACCAGCTTATTTAGAAGTAAATGGAAAAAAATACATAAAAGAAGGAACAGTTATTGGAACAACAACAAATGCGGATTTAACACTATATTTATTAAACAGAGAAAATTCAGTTATCGAAGATGTAGAAACATATATAAGATTAGTAGATAATAAAGGAATAGATACAGAATTCCCTGAAGAATTTATTTTCTGGCTAGGTGTCGAACTAGAAGGTGCTTGCGAAGGACCATATGACTTAGGAGATGCATATGGGGTTGAAGTACTAGCAGATGGTGCTGGAAATACAACAGCATTCGGATTAACAAAAGCTGTTGCTGGTACAGGTGAAGTTCCAAATATGTATCCACAATTTGCAGAGCACTTAGCTTCTGGAAGAGTACCTAAGAAGGAAGCACAGGATGTATTTGTATTAGTTTTGGAAGCTGCAAGGGAAGATGTATTAAGTAGAGTAGATGATGAAGGATCATTGTCGGAAAGTATGCTCGATGCTCTGGTGGACTTACACCATGCAGGACCAGCTCTGTGTTATAAAGCTATAGATAGATTAAACTCAAATGGAACATTAACACTATCAGATTTTGAGGAAATCTGGGGTACGAATACAACTTACGAAAAACAATTAAGAGGAAGAGCACATGTACGTGGAGTATTAGCAATGGATGAAGAATACAGGAATCCATATGATTCATCATATCCGCTATATACATTCCATACAGATACGCCTTGGACCGACTTTATAAATGGAACACCTTCGTCAGAAATTGCAAGTTTAAGTTAATTGGAGGATTTTATGAAATTTTATAAAAAAATTTTAATAGGTTTTATAATTTTTATAGTTGTGATAATTATAATTGCATTAATTAAAAATTCAGTTAATACAAAAGAAGTAAACGAGACTGCTAAAACAGACGAACAATTATTACAACAAAGTGTTGAATCATATTCAGAAGGAAAAACTTTTCCAAGAGGAATAGCAGAACTTACTGGTAAATATGAGGGGCAAAATAGTAAAAATGATTTATATGAAAGTTTAGACAATTTAGTAAAAAAATATTTACCAGATTTATTTGATGATATTAATGGATTATCAGAATCAGATTTAGAAAATTACTTTAATAATCATAAAGAAGAAATAGTCGATAATTTAGGAATAAACCAATCTGATGACTTCGTAAAACTTGCAAAATATTTGCAAAACTATAATTATAATGGAGAAGAATTTGATAGTTGCGAGATAGATTCAAGTTCATATAGAACCGCAGGAGGAAATGCATATTTAAGCTTTATAATAAATTTTCAATATAAAAATAAGGAAGAAAATATGAAATTAAGAGTATTCTTTGCAAATATGACATCAACAACTCCAGAAATCATATTTGCTTCAGCAGAATAATGGAGGTATAAAATGAAAAACAGTTTTTTTGATACAGTAATGTTTAAAGTAGTATTTTGCATTATTGCTGTTATAATTATTATTCTAGTTGTAGTGAATACTATATACAGCAGAAAATCTAAAAATAATACAGATGAAAGCTCGAATAATGTATTAGAACAAAATATACTTACTGCAGAAAAAATAGAAGAAAATACAAATGAATTAGAAATAGAAGATTTAAAAGATAAAGATGAAAGAACAAGAATTCAACAATACTGCGGAAAATTTATTAGATATGTAGAAAATAAGGAATACGATAAGGCATATGCCTTATTGTATCCTGATTTTAAAAATAATTATTTCCCAACAGTGGATGATTTTGCAAAATATGCACAGGAAAAATTTCCATCAACATTAATAACTGTTGAATACAATAATATCGAAAGACAAGGAAAATATTATATACTATTTACTACAATAACAACACCATTAAACACAGATTATGAAATGGAACAAAAATTCATATTAATAGAAAATAATTTTAATGATTTTCAACTATCATTTGATGTAAAACAATAGGAGTAAAGGAGGTATGCATATGCCAGAAAAAGATTTACCAGCAAGACTTGAACAACAAAATGAAAGAGTACAAGCTTTAGAAGCAAAAATTAAAGGGTTAGAGGATAGAGCAAAAGATGGAAAATATTTGGTAGAGCTAGAGAAAAATCTAAAATTAGAAAAAAACGAGCAAAGAAAGATAGAAAATATTTATTCATTATCCGAAATGGAGATAGCAGAGATAAAAACAAAAGCTAAAGCTTTAGCATTAGTTGCTTACCAAACAGGCGATTATGAAATATACCAAAATTACATGTTAATAGCAAAGAGCAACGAAGAAGGACTTATCGAGGCAACAGAAGAATATCAACAAAGCTTATTAGATGTTATACCAGAAGCTTATCTAGATCTACAGACTGTAGATCCAAAAGAATTGGAAGAAAAATCTAAAGAAGCAGGAAAAATAGACTTAAAAGAGGGAAAAGAAGAACAAGAAAAGGAAGAAACAACAAATAAGTTACAAGAAGATACAGGTTTAGAATTAGTATCTCTAGTTAGAATAGAGGACGAAAACTTCTCTAGAGATGTAATTGGAAGAGAAACTGGATATGCAGAACAATATATGGGAATCACAAAAGATGGTTCAATATGTTTAGTTGGATTAAGACCGGATAATAAATTCGAAGTAAATCCAGAATTTGTTGGAGCAAGAACAGCTATGACAAATGAGCAACCTGGAGAATGTGGAAAAAGTAGTGTTGATATGGTAGTACCAAGAAAAGATGGAACAACTTCAAATTTAGGAATAGATATAGATTATGGAGAAATAACATTAACAAATAGAAATACAAATGAGCCAATAGAAACGTCAAATTACCAACCTTCAGATATTGATGTGGAAAAACATAAATTAGAAGAAGAAAAAGGTGCAAGGGATAAGACTATGGAAGAGATGAAAGCAGAAAAGGCAAAAAAACAAGAACAAAAAGCACCGGAAAAAGCTAAAGAAGACGAAGACGACGAACATGGTTGGCCGGGAGAAAGAACTTTGTATAAAGAAGATGAGTAAATAGTAATAAAAATCACCTATTAGAATATATTCTAATAGGTGATTTTTGTGTTTATTAAAAGAATTTTCTATATATTAATAATATTTATTTCTATTTTTACAACTGTAGTGCACGCTGATGATTTAGAAGAAACAGAAAATGAACTAAATACAATGGTATGGGAAGATACTGAAGAGGAAGTAGCAAATACGGATAAAGAAATAAAAATTAATTCCAGATCAGCTGTTATTTATGATAGAAAATCAAAAAAAATTATTTGGGGTAAACAAGAAAATACAAAGCGTCCAATGGCATCTACTACAAAAATAATGACAGCAATAATTGTTCTGGAAAATACGAATTTAAATGAAATTGTAACTGTATCTAAAAAAGCAGGAGGAACAGGAGGTTCTAGATTGGGGCTAAAGGCAGGAGATAGAGTAAGTATTAATGATTTACTATATGGCCTATTATTAGTTTCTGGAAACGATTCTGCAGTTGCACTTGCAGAATATATAGGAGGAAGTGTAGAAGGTTTTGCAGATATGATGAATAAGAAGGCAGAAGAACTGAACTTAAAAGATACCCATTTTGTTACGCCACATGGACTGGATATGCAAGAACACTATACAACAGCTTTTGAACTAGCCCAAATGGCGGATTATGCTCTTAATATAAAAAAGTTTGCAGAGATTGTTAATACAAAAACAGCAACAATATCAATTAATGGTAAACAAAAGAATTTAAAAAATAGTAATGAATTATTAGGAAATTTATATGGTGTAAATGGAGTAAAAACAGGTTTTACAAATGGTGCTAATAGGTGTTTAGTAACTTCTGTAGATAGGGATGGCATGAATATAATCACAGTTGTATTAGGAGCAGATACAAAAAAAGATAGGACAAATGATAGCAAGAAGCTAATAGAATATGCATACAAAAATTATGAAATTTACAGTCTTAAAGAAGATATAAAAGAAAAATATGAGGAATGGAAGAACATTAACGAAAAAAGGATTGATATAATAAAAGGGAAAGAGACAAATGTAAGTACAAACTTAGAAGAGATAGACAATTATTATATTCCAATAAAAAAGATGGAGAAAGAAGATATAGAAATAAAAATATTCAATTTAAAGGAAATAAAAGCACCATTACAAAAAAATTCGTATATAGGAAAATTATGTGTATACCTAAACAAAGAAAAAGTTATGGAATTAAACATAACAACAGCAAAGGAAATAGAAGCCTTGGACTTTTGGGATTATTTAAAGATTTTAACATGTTCAATATTATAGTGAAATATTCATATAAAAAAACAACTTACAAAACTTATGGTCTGTAAGTTGTTTTAATATTTTGGAGGCGACACCCGGATTCGAACCGGGGATCAGAGTTTTGCAGACTCGCGCCTTAACCAACTTGGCTATGTCGCCGAAAAATAAATTAAGCAAATATGTAGTCCACTGCGTTTCACACAGCTTCAGCAAACTTGGCTATGTCGCCATATAATATATAATATGCAAATTATTATATGGTGTTACTATAATATAAGTCATTCGTAAATCATTAATAACGAATGACTTATAAGTTGGAGCGAAAGACGAGGCTCGAACTCGCGACATCAACCTTGGCAAGGTTGCACTCTACCAACTGAGCTACTTTCGCATGAGCAATAATAAAGCATATACATTTTATCAAATTATATAATGTTAGTCAAGTGAAAGGAATATATTTTTTATAGGATTTAAGATTTTTATAGTATAAAATAGTTTACAAATGTTGTTATTTCTACAAAAATAGAGTATAATAGACAAGGCAGAAGTCACTAAAGTTAGAAGATATAACAAATTAGAAAGGAACTGATTTTTGTATGAAAATAGAAGCAAATGCATATAGAACACATTCATGCGGAGAATTAAATATTAGTAATGTAGGAGAAGAAGTAAAATTATCTGGATGGGTACAAAAAGTCAGAGATTTGGGTGGAATGACTTTTATAGATTTAAGAGATGAATTTGGAGTAACTCAAATTTTAGTAGGTAATGAAAATAAGGATATAGAAGAAAAAGCAAAAACTTTAACTACAGAAAGTTGTATACATATAGAAGGAAAAGTTGTTGAAAGATCAAGTAAAAATCCTAATATGTCAACAGGGGAAATAGAGGTAAAAGCAAGTAAAATAGAAATTCTAGGAAAATGCAAAAATGTTCTACCTTTTGAAGTTAATACAGAACAAGATGTAAGAGAAGATTTAAGGCTTGAATATAGATTTTTAGATTTAAGAAACGAAAAATTACATAATAATATTTTACTTCGTTCAAAAATATTAAAAACTATAAGAGATAAAATGGATGAGTTAGATTTTACAGAAATTCAAACACCTATATTGGCTAATTCATCACCTGAAGGAGCAAGGGATTATTTAGTACCAAGTAGATTAAATCCAGGAGAATTTTATGCTCTACCACAAGCTCCCCAACAATTTAAACAATTACTAATGGTATCAGGATTTAATAAATATTATCAAATAGCACCATGTTTTAGAGATGAAGATCCAAGAGCAGACAGAGCTCCAGGGGAATTTTACCAATTAGATTTCGAAATGAGTTTTGCAACACAGGAAGATGTATTTAAAGTAATAGAAGAGGTTGTACCATATACATTCGAAAAATTTACAAATTGGAAAGTGGATAAGGGTCCATTTATACGTATTCCATACAAAGAAGCAATGGAAAAATACGGAATAGATAAACCAGATTTAAGAAATCCTTTAATAATACAAGATGTTACAGAATGCTTTAAAGATTCAGAATTTAATGCTTTTAAAGGAAAGACTGTAAAAGTTATAGTAGTACCAAATGGAGCAAAACAAGGAAGAAAATTCTTCGATAAAATGGGAGAATTTGCAACATCAAATGATGTTGGAGCAAAAGGATTAGCTTGGACAAAAATCGATGAAAATGGAGAAATAACAGGAGGTATTGCTAAGTTCATAACACCGGAAATAAAGAATATTTTATTCGAAAAATATGGTGTAAAAAATGAAGATGCTATGTTCTTTATTGCAGATGAATTCGAAAAGGCACAAAAAATAGCAGGATTAGTAAGAATAGAACTTGGAAAAAGACTAGATTTATTAGAGAAAAATGTATATCGTTTCTGCTTTATAGTAGATTTCCCAATGTATGAATTGTCAGACGAAGGAACAATAGATTTTAGCCATAATCCATTTTCTATGCCACAGGGTGGATTGGAAGCACTAAACACAAAAGATCCACTAGATATATATGCATATCAATATGATTTAGTATGTAATGGATATGAAATGGCATCTGGAGCAGTTAGAAATCATGATCCAGAAATAATGGTGAAAGCATTCGAAATTGCAGGATATACGGAGGAAGATGTTAAAAATAGATTTGGTGCATTATATAACGCATTCCAATATGGTACGCCACCACATGCCGGTGCTGCACCAGGAATTGATAGAATGGTAATGCTAATTGCTGATTCACAAAATATTAGGGAAGTAATAGCTTTTCCAAAGAATAAGAGAGCAAGAGACTTATTAATGAGAGCGCCATCCGTTGTATCTACTGAACAATTAAAAGATGTTCATATAAAAGTAGATATCGAAAAATAAGAACTTATAAAAGTAATAAAAAAATAGAATTAGAATATGCTAATAGTATAAAAATTTACGAGGTGGAATATGATTTTTTTTACCAAGAAAAGATTAATTATACTTAGCATATTCTTTTTATTTGCAATATCATTCTATTTTATAAATTTATTTATAGAGCCAGAAGCAGAAGAAACAGTAGCATTGCCAGTTAGTAATAAGGTAATAATAATAGATGCAGGTCATGGAAATCCCGATGGTGGAGCGGTAAGTAAAAATGGAGTGGAGGAAGCAGATATAAATTTAAAAATAGCATTAAAATTACAAAATCTACTAGAACAAAGTGGATCTACTGTACTATTAACTAGATCTGACGAAAATGGAATTTATGATGTAGATAAAAAAACATTAAAGCAGAAAAAAATATCTGATATAAAAAATAGAGTAAAGATAGGAAATTCAGCATCTGCAGATATTTTTGTATCCATACATTTAAATAAAATTCCGGAAGAGAAATATTCTGGTTGGCAAACATTCTATAAAAAGAATTGCGAAAATGGAAAAAGATTAGCGACGGAAATACAAGAAAATTTAAAGCAAGCGATACAAAAAGATAATAATAGAATGGCAAAGGAAATAGATAATGTATACATAGTAAAAAATGTGGAAATACCACTTACAATAGTTGAATGTGGATTTCTTTCCAATACAGAAGAAGAAAAAGAATTGCAGGATGACAATTATCAAAACAGACTTGCATGGGGAATATATAACGGAATAATGGATTATTTTTATAAGGAATAGGTTACGAATAAAATTTGCCAAAGATGGAAAAGATATCACTAGGAGTGATAGGTACATGTTTGGTGTTTTATTGGATAAAAAGCAATTGGAAAGGTATATGGAAAAATTAGCATCTGATCATACATTAAAGAATAGATCTGATGAAAGAACATATCCAATACCTAATTTAATTAGTAATTTTGAATATATTACTATGGTGTATAATTTACTAAATGAACATATAAAGCTGGGAATAGAAATACACCCAGCAGGAGAATGGCTTTTGGATAATTATTATATTATAGAAGAAAGAATTCAGCAGATTAAAGATGAACTTACTGTAAAGAAATATAAAAAATTTATTGGAATAGAAAATGGTCAGTACTCTGGTTTTGCAAGAATATATGTATTAGCGAACGAAATGTGTACTTATACAGATAGTAATATAAATAAAGAAAATTTAGAATTCATGCTTACTTCATACCAAAAGAGGAAGACTCTAAATATGGACGAAATTTGGAATATAGAATTATTTATAAAGATCTGCATTATAAATAATATTAAATCTATATGTGAAAAAATTTATGCAAGTCAAATGCAAAAATATAGGGTGGAAAACATAATAGAAAGACTAGTTGAATTAAAGGATAGTAAAAATCAAATATATAATACAGATGTATATAGGAGTGCTAAATTTGGTTTTGGAGAGATGAAATATCCTTTTATAGAATATATGTCATATAAACTAAAAAAGACGGATAGGGATAGTTATGATTATATAGAAGCATTGGAAGAAGCAGTAGAAAAAATGGGAACGAACATTAATGATGTTATAAAAAAAGAACATTTTGATATTGCAATAAAGAAAGTTTTAATGGGTAATTGTATTATCACGCTAAAAAATATTTCAAGAATAGATTTCCAAGAAGTATTCGAAAAATTAAATGGTGTGGAAGAAATTTTAAAAGAAGATCCGGCAAATGTGTATGATAAAATGGATTATAAAAGTAAAGCATATTATCGTGCTAAAATAAAAGAATTAGCAAAAAAAGCTAAAATTTCGGAAGTATATATTGCAAAAAAATTAATAGAGTTATGTAAGGATAAAGTTGGTAAACAAAGCCATATTGGCTATTATCTAATAGATAGGGGCAAAGAAAAACTATATAATGAAATTGAATATTCACCATTTAAAATTAAGGCAAATACAAAATTAAAATTAATACTAATTTTAATGTGGGGAATATCCATTTTTATGTCGATTTTTATAGGAAGAATATATAATAACTATATATGGAGCTTAGCTGTTTTGTTGCCAATACAAGAAATTGTAAGTCAAATTATACAATATATTTTAAGTAAAATAGTAAAGCCAAAATTAATACCAAAAATAGATTTACAAAACAAAATTTCTAAAGAACAAGCGACCATGGTTGTTGTACCAACAATATTGGATTCAACACAAAAAGTAGAAGAAATGTTTAGAAAGCTAGAAGTATATTATTT
>CALYAI010000018.1 GCA_944393475.1 uncultured Clostridia bacterium | reverse complement strand
AAATTTTTTGACAAGATACTTAAAGAATATGAAGGAAAAAGAATTGCCGTAATTAGTCATGGAGGCTCAATAAAGTTCTTTTTATTAAATTGGTGTACTGTAAATAAAAATGTTGAACTTGTATATAACGAAAGTACAATATTAAATATAAAATCACCATGCGTATTAAAATTAACTTTTAGAAAAGATGAATTGATTAATTTAGAACAAATAGATTAATTGAAGTGCATAAAAATAGATTGACAGTGTACAACTAACGAACTAGGAAAAATAATTTAACAGCAATAGTACAGAATATTGGTAAAAAACCAGTATTCTTTTTTGATTTTAAATAAATTATATAAAAAGGAGAGTTATAAAAATGATTAATATAAGAAAAAGAGGTAATGTTTATCAATATTGTTTTGAAGCAGGAAAGTTAAATGGTAAAAGAAAGCAAATAACTAAAAGTGGTTTTAGAACTAAAAATGAAGCCTATATAGCCGGGCAAAAAGCATACAATGAATTTGTTAATGAGGTAACAAGTATAGAATGTAATATGTTATATGGAGCTTACTTAGATTATTGGATGAAGGAATATTTTGAAATAAATTATAAGTATTCAACAGCAAAAAGATATAAAGAATCTTTTAGTAATATAAAAAAAGAATTAGGTAATTATAAATTATCTAACTTAACGCCTTTTATTCTTAATCAAGCAGTATTAAAATTATATCATACATCAACTACAAAGGATTCATTAAGAAATTATCAAAAAGTTATAAAAAGTTCATTAAGAGATGCAACATATTATTTTGGATTTATTAAAAATAATCCAGCAAGTGATTTAAAAATACCAAGAGTATTATCATTTGACTTAAAAAAAACGATGTAGGACATATCTATACTAATGAAGAAATAGAGCTTATTTTAAATAGGTTTAAAAATAATAAAGTGTTTACATGTGCATTTCTTACTGCTTGTTATACAGGTATGAGAACAGGAGAAGTATTTGCATTGACTTGGAATGATATTGATTTAAAAAATCGAATTATTAAAATAAATAAAACTGTCTATGCTAAAGATAAGGAGAAAAAAGGCAGATGGTATTTAGGTACAACTAAAACAGCAGGAAGTTGTAGAGAAATTTATATTTGTGACACTTTGTATTTAGTACTGTCTAATTATAAAAAAATACAAAATGAATATAAGAAAGAATATGGCAAAAAGTATAAGAGATATTCTTTAGAAGAAATAAAAAATAAATATGGTAAGTTAATAGAATATAGAGTTATAGAAAGTAATTCCAACCATAATAGAATTGAAATGGTATTTACTAGAAGAGATGGAACGTATTCTGGAACAGATATTATAAGATATCCTTTCAGTATTATTCATAATGAACTAAGAATAAAATGCAGATTTTATGATTTAAGGGGAAGTTTTGCTACTATCACTTTGAGAAATGGCTGTGAAATAAAAGATGTTGCCGAAGTACTAGGGCACAAAAGAATAGAAACCACTGAAAAGTATTATATTTCTAGTACAAAAGAAGATAAGAAAAAAGTAAATGAAAAGATTGGATTAATAATTACTCTAAATAATAAACAAGATTTGATTAAGTAAAAAAATATGATATAATATCTATTAAATAATTACTTATAAAGGGAGGTAAAATATGAGTTTAAAAGAAATTGTTGTTGATATTGTTATTCCATTAATTGCAGGTTTTATTGGCGGAAGTATTGGTAGTGTGGTTATGATAAAAAACAAGTTTAATAGTATTGGCTTAATAAATGTAGATAAAAGAAAAGTTAATAATAAAAACACATTGTACAAAAATGTAAGAGAGGTCAATAATGGAGATAAAAACAGATAAAAGAAAGATAGATAATACAAATGCAGTATACAATAATGTTGATAGAATTATAAATGGTGATGCAAATATAGCAAATATAAATATATATAAAACTAATATTTATCAAATTAATCAAGAAGAAAGTTATGAAATTATTACAAATAAAGTTGATTATAATGACTTTTTTAAAAAATATATTAATAAATTTGAAGAATTAGATAATTATGCATACAACTTAGTTTTTCCTTATTTTAAAGATAAACATTATGATTTTACTAGTATACCATTGATATTAGGAAAAAAATTGGTTGATTGGATATTTGGCTTGTGTGAATTTCCTAGTAAAGATTTGTTAAAATTTTATGATAGCATTAAATTAGAATTTGATTTTAATGTTAATAGTACGATTTGTAATCGATGGAATGCTAATTTCGCATATTTTAACGGGGACTTAAACTTGGCAACAAAAAAATATAATGAATTGTATAATTATGCAATTAAGAAAAATGATTTTCCTGTATGGTATTTAGATGACATATGTATTGATGGAAGAAATATACTTCATCAGTATGAAAATACAATCAATAAGTATACTTTTGAAAATCAATATCAACAAAGATTGGATAAGAACAAACATAAACTCTCATATCCAGACGTAGATAGAATAAAATCAGAGATATTTGATGATTTGTCTAAGACGATTTTTAAAAATAAAACTAAATCAAAATATACAGTTATATATGGGATAGGATTAGAAAGTTGCTTTAATCAAATACAACAACTTTTGTATTTGACAATTTTTTATGGTTCAATAACTCATTTGAAACTTATTAGAATATTAGTTTCAAATGTAATGTATATGTATGCTGACACATTTGGAGATGAAGAATTTTATAGAATAACATTAAAAATGTTATTCTTAAGTGGTGAGTTTAAAAAATACAAAACATTGTATAATAAAATTAAATTAAAGTATGCTTTTGTTAACAGCGAAGAGTTTATAAATTGTTTAATTGAAATTCGAAAATCTTTATTTAAATTTGAAATAGATAGAAATAATATATTTCTATATGACATTTATGGTAGATATATTAATGAATCATTATTTGATGAATTAACTAGCAATATATATGCTATTGTTAATATAAATAATGAGCAACAGATAAATATAATTAGTGAAGCCTTTAAATCTCTTGGAAACAATATATTAAGAAATAAAAAAATAAGTGAATTATTAAACATTCTCAAATCGTATTTTGAAAAAGAATATTCAAGATTCTATATTGATTTTGGAAGAATACTTAATGAAATAAAGATAGAAGAATTGTCAGAAAATGATTTTGATAATTTTCAGTTTATAATTGATTCATTGATAAAAAATAAACAGCACATTAATTTTGATTTTTCAAATTGTATTATAAAAATAAAACAGCGTAGTCCTGAAATAAAAAAATATGATAAATTACTTAGTAATAAAGGCACAACTGAAAATATTTTATATTATATAGAAATAAAAAATAATGAATTAGAAGCAATTAAAAATATAGTTAACATATATAAAGAGCGACATATTAAAAGAGAAAAAAGTCCAGGCACTTTTGAAGAATATTGGAATGATTATAATATTGGTACTGGTATTTTTAGTCCAGAAAGATATAAAGATAAAACAAAAAATTTTATATTAGAAGAATATTTGCCATTGGCGAAAGAAATCATAACCTCAAAAAATGAAATTTTGTATGAAAAAATAAGACATATAAAATTATTAGCTCATTTGTTAATTGTAGAAAATGATAAAGAAATTGAAAAAGAAATTTATTCAATGATTCATAGCTCAATTGAAATGCCTGCTCCTAATCAAACATTTACTTTTGATAATATTCATTATAAAAATGAAAATGATTTAGTTGTTAATGTAATGATGTGCGATGTGATTTTTAACAAAATGGAATATGATGAGATATTAAATAAATATATTGAAATTGCAATAAATAATGAGGAGAACATGGAAGAGATTCTTACTTGTGTTAAGATAATTAATGATTATTTAAGAAATAAATCAAAATCAATAATAGAAAAGCAGTATATATTATTTAATCTGTGTTATAATGTTGACGATGTAGATATTAGAAATAAGGCTGTCATTATGAGTGAAATATTTATAGGAATTGATGATTATCAAAATAAAATATTGGATATATTAAATAAGAGAATACAAGATATAACTTTTGAGGAATGTAAAGGATATTTTAACTTGATTAAAAAACAAGAAAATAAAGAACTATTTAATAAAATGATTAATGGATTAAAAAATAATAGAAATTACTATATAAGATACATTTCAAATAAGTATTTATAGAAAGGGTGGATTGTATAAAATATGTTATAATTATATTGGTGAACGGATGTTGACAATGTCCTCGATTTGTCCACAGTAGAGAAACATTTATAATAAAAATGTTACTAATATATTGATAATATAAGAAAATTAATTTTATATATTTGGAAAATAAATATCAAAATTGGTGTGGAAAGTAGCATAAAAATAAAAAAATCAAAATTTTTAAAAATATATGTATTGAATTTTATGGAAATATGTGGTAAAATATTTACAGCTTTACGAAGGACAAGGATAAGAAACTTGTCCTTTTATTTATAAGCTTTGGTAGGTGAAATATGAAAAAAGAAAACTTTATATTAAAATTAGCTGAATATCAAGATAAGAGAAAAAAGAAACGCGATGATATTTTAGAAAAATATAATAAATTAAACTTCAAAATTGATAGTATTTGCGATGCTGACACAGGAGCAATATTTTTAACAGATGAAGATAGTGTAATAAAAAGAAAGAAATTAATTAATCATCCAATATTTAAAGTATTTGATATAGATTGTATAGAAGCACATAGAAAATACACTTTGAATTTGAATGATAAAGTTATTTTGAGAGGACCAGATAATTATTATTTTGGATTTTGTTATTTAAGTGATTTAGATGTAAGATGCTCTGAAATAGTAGAAACATTAAATAAGGTAAAAATATTTATAGATAATGCAAAAAAACATATATTTAATATTAAATTTAGTTATGCCGAAATTTTAGATGTAAAATTAATTTTAGGAATCTTAGATATATTAAGAAATAGCTTATTAACAACTCTATTTTTTCTATTGATGAAAGAGAATGAAATACAAGATATATATTTATTTGAGAGTAAAGAAAATGAAATTAATAATGAAGTTTATTCATTATTAATAGAAGTAGAAAATAAAGCAATTGATATAGTTATTTATCAAGAAGAAAAAATAGAAGAAAATTTAGAGCATATATTAGAAAAGTTTTTGATAATTCAAGAAAAAATGTTACAAGAAATAAATACACATAGTGAAGCATACAAAAATGATTTATATATAAGATACAGAAAAACAAGAGAAGCAGATAACTTTTTAGAAAATATATTATGCATAAAAGATTCGATAGACATGATTATTAAAGAGAAAAAAGAACAACTAAAAGAAATATATATATTAGGAATTAATTATGGTTCACTTGAACTAGCTTGTATTGCAAGCATTATGTTGAAATTAGAAGGTATAGTATGCTATGGTGGAAATATAATGAAGAAATTTAGAAAAGTATATATTGAAGCTACAAATTGTCAAAAAAGTAATTTTAATATTTCATTGAAGAAAAATAGAAAGTACTTACTTATAGATGAGAATATAATGACTGGTGAGACTTTAAAAAAAGCAAAAGAGTATTTAAACATATATGGACTAGACAATATAGATACTATAATAATTCAATACCCTACTGTTGCAAGATTTAAAAATATATTTGGAAAAGTTGAAAATGAAGATTATTTAAAATTATTAAATAATGTAAAAGGAATGATTGCACCTGTTAAGTATTCAAAAATGTGTGAATATAGAGACAATTTTATATTTCCATATATGGATAAGTTAGGAAATTTTGATTTGTATAAAAGTATAATATTAAAAAATTTATACAAAAATGGAGAATATACTGAAAAATCATCAGTCGGAAGAATAGCAGAATACTATAAAGAAAGGTTTATATAGGAGGAAAAAATGAAGTACGCTTTTGATTTAGATGATACATTATCAGATACAGCAACAGTAATTAATGAATATGCAGTGAAATTTGATAAAGAATTCCTAAATGGTGATGGCAAAATGAAAGTAATTGATGATTCCGTTGATTATTATTATTTTGCAGAAGCATTAAATTGGAATAAAGATAACATTAGAGAATTTTTTAAACAATACTATTTAGAAATTATTGAAAAAGTAAAAGTTAAGCCTTTGGTTGCTGAAACAATAGATAAATTGAAAAAGAAAAATAATAAAATTTATATTATAACAGCTAGAAGAAAAAGAGAAGAAAATGAAATAGAAAATATTACAAAAAAGTGGTTAGATAAAAACAAAATATATTATGATGAATTATATATAAATGCAAAGGAAAAATTTAGGTTGGTGAATGAATTAGGCATAGATTATTTTATTGATGATAGTTATAAAAATTGTATAGAAGTACTAGAGAAAACGAAAGCACAAGTATTTATGATTGAAACTGAATTTAATAAGCAAATCAAAGATAACAAAATTAAAATTATTAAAAATATAAATCGAATTTTAAAGGAGATATAGAATGAATATTGTAATAACTGGAGGAAATGGTAAGTTAGGTCAAAACATTGTGGAAAGATTACAAAAAGATAACGAGATATTCCTCATAACTAGAAACATAAAAAAAACAGAAAAAATATTTGAAAATAAAGAAAACTTACATTTTTATAATTGTAATTTAGAATTATACAATGATATTGAATCATGCATACATAAGATATTTGACGAGTTTAAAAATATAGATGTTATTATTAACAATGCTGCTTTAGATATAGACCAGCCCATGATAGAAACTACCAAAGAAGATTTTGAAAAAATAATGTCGGTAAATTTATTTGCTCCATATTTTATTTGTCAAAAGATTATACCAAGAATGAAACAAAATAAATTTGGAAAAATAATCAATATATCTTCTGATTTAAGTATTAGAACAGTAAAAAATGCAACAGAATATTCGATGACAAAAGCAGGACTAGACGCACTTACAAGATCAATTGCAGTAGAATATGGAGAATATGGAATAACAGCTAATTCGGTCAATATAAATGGAATGAAAGGATATACAACTAAAGTAAATGAAAATATCTTATTTAGCAAAGAAGATAAAGACTATGATGATTGGAAACAATCTAAAGAAAGAATACCTTTAAGTAGAAGAGGGAATTTTTCAGAATTTGTCGATGTTATTGAGTTTTTATGTTCTAATAAATCTAGTTACATAAATGGTGTTAATTTACCAGTAGATGGAGGAATAATTGCCAAGTTATAAAGGGGGATAATATGTGTGGTATTGTAGGTAAATATAAATTTAAAGGAAACATTGAAAGTCAAGATATAAAAAATATGCTCAATAGTATAACTCACAGAGGACCTGATTATGGTGATATTTGGTTAAAAGATAATATTGGTTTAGGACATAGATTACTAAAAATACAAGATTTATCCCAAAAGTCTTTTCAACCATATAAATATGGAAAATATGTAATGTCATATAATGGAGAAATATATAATTATCAAATAATAAGAGAACAATTGGAAAAAGAAAATATTTTTTTTGAATCTAGTGGGGATACCGAAGTTTTAATAAAATGTTTTGAAAAATATGGTGTAAATAGAACTTTGAATATGATTGAAGGATGTTTTGCAATAGCTTTGTATGATACAGTAAATGATATTTTGTACTTAATCAGAGATAGAGTAGGAATAAAGCCATTACATTATTATATAAACAATGAAGGTATTATATTTGCTTCAGAAATAAAGGCAATATTACAAAATAAAGAGGTGAGAAAAAACTATAATTTAGAAAATATTATAATTTCATTAGCTTGTAGATTATGGATGCATCCTAAATGGACAATGTTTAACAATATTTTTAATGTTGAGCCAGGTACTTATCTGAAAATTGAAAAAGATAAGGTTAAAGAAATAAAATATTATGATTTAAAATATACTAATGAATTAAATGATGAAAAAATAGCAATACAAGAGTTTGGAAATGAGTTTGAAAAAACGATAAAAAGTAAATTGATTTCAAAAGTTCCAATTGCAGCATTTTTATCAGGAGGAATAGACAGTAGTTTGGTTTGCAAAATAGCTCAGGATAAAATGAAGAATAGGCTAAATACATATACGATATGTTATGAAAAAGATGATGACCAAGATTTAATTCATGCTAAAGAATTAGCAGAAAAAGAGAATTTTAAACAGCATAATATATTAATTAAACAAGAAGACTACACAATTAAAAATATAGATGAAGTAATATATGCTGTTGAAGAAATTTTAATAGATAAAGTATATTTGCCAGTATATTTTAATTATAGAGAGGCAAAAAAAGATGGATTTACAGTAGTTTTAAATGGACAAGGTTCTGATGAAGTATGGTTAGGATATATTTTCAATTGGAATATTTTTAATTATACAAAAGAAACTGACGATGTAGAAAAATTAATAGAATCATATTATATGCCTAATATGATTTTTAAAGGAAAATTCAAAAAAGATTTTAATGAAAATATAAAAAATACATTAAAAAAATATTTAAAAGATACATTAGAAAAATATTCTAAAAGTGAAAACGATGATAAACTAAATGATTATTCTATCATGTCTATAAAAACGATTTTACATGATTTATTATTGCAAGAAGACAAGTTAGCAATGGCACATAGTGTAGAAAGTAGAGTACCTTTTGTTGACGATCATAAATTAATAGAATTATCAATGAAAATGCCTAGTAAACTTAAAATTAAGGATGGTAGAGAAAAATATATTTTAAGAAAATTTGGTGAAGATAAATTACCAGAAAGCATTATTAAAAGAAGAAAATATGCTTTCCCAGAACCACCCGACATTTATGACAGTAAGATTAAAAAAATATGTATAGAAAATTGGAATTCTATATCTAAATGCAAAATACTTAATCGAATTATAGATAAAAAGTATTGGGAAAATATAGATAATTTTAGTAATAGAGAATTATGGTGGCTATTAGTATATTGGAGATTTGAGAGTGTGTTTAAAATGGAGGATATATAATGAAGAATATAATTAAAGAATGTTATGAATTTATGAAAAATGATAATAAGAATATAGCTATATATGCAGATTATATATATGGAAATAAAGCTTTAAGTTATAAAGAAGTAAAAAAATATATAATTGCTGTAAATGAAATTGTAGGATTAAACAACTATACAAAAAGAATAGGCATATTAATAGAAAATAAATTAGAATTTGTAAAAGCATTTTTTGCAATTTTATATAATGGATATACAGTTGTCGGAATAGATCCTAAGATAACAGAAGAAGGGTTAGATAAAATAATTAATGAAAATGATTTAGAATATATTATAAGCAATGATGCAAATATTGAAAAATTAGCTAAATACACAAACAAAGTAATCATCAATATCGAGCAAATAGATATTAGTAAAGTAAAATCTGAAACTATAAATATTCCTAATAGTAAATTAGAGGATATAATAGTAATTTCATATACTAGTGGTACAAGTGGCAAATTCTCAAAAGGTGTGAAGTTGAGCAATAAAAGTATTTCTTTTGTTTCTGAAGAATATAGAAAAGTATATAATCTTAATAATAAATCAAAAATTATAACTGTTTTACCACTATGGCATAATTACGCTATGTTTGCTTGTTTAACCAGTGCAATGATGTCAAATGCTGAGATAATTATAATGGAAAAATGGGACATAGAGAATTTTATATACATAAACAATTATTTTAAGCCTGATATATTTCCAGGTTCCCCATATATGTATATAGATATAATTAATAGAGATTTAGATACTATAAACTTATCATCATTAAGAATATGTGATTCAGGAGGAGATTCATTACCTATAGAATGCATTAAAAAATTTGAACATAAAACAAATGCAATTATTACAGAAGGTTATGGACTAACAGAAACGGCTTCTTTAACACATTTTAATTATTCAGCGAAAGAAAGAAAAATTGGTAGTTTGGGAAAATGTGTTACAAATGTGGAGTGTAAAATAACTGATTTAAATGGAAATGAAATCGAAAAAGGAAAATGGGGATTACTATGGATAAAAGGACCTATGGTATTTGATGGATATGTTAATAACAAAGAACTTACTAATGAAGTATTAAAAGATGATTGGTTTAATACAAATGATGTTGTTAAAGTAGATGAAGAAGGATATTATTATATTGCAGGTAGATTATCGGATATTAAAAATTATAATCAAAATGAAATTACACTTAGAGAAATAGAAAACATATTGTATAAATTTGATGGAGTGAAAAGAGTTTTTATAAAAAAAGAATTCAATAAAGAAACAAATTTTTATTATTACAATATATATGCAATTTTGAAAGAAAAATATGATATTTCTTCTTTATATGATTATATAAAGAAAACTTTAACAAATATTGTTGTAAATAATGTTGAAATATTAGACAACTTACCAATAACAGGAACTGGAAAAGTAAAAAGAAATAAATTAATGTAGGAGGAATTAAAAGTGGCACATTGTAGAAAAAGATGCTTGAGCGTTTTACTAACAGATGATTGTAATTTAAAATGTAAATATTGTTATTGTGGAGAAGAGAGAAGAAAAAATAGTATAAATGTTAATTTTGTAAAATGTGCAATAGACGATTTTAGAAAACAAGGGAATAAACTTTTTATAAGATTCTTTGGCAATGGAGAACCAACTTTAGAATTTGAAAAAATAAAGGAGATTTATGAGTATGCAATACAACATGACAAAGAAGCAGTTTTTGAAATACAAACAAATGGTGCTTTTAACGAAGAAATTGCAAAATGGATTGGGGAACATATTGACATCGTTTGGATTTCTTATGATGGGACAACAGAAGTTAATGATTTTTATAGAGCAACATTTAACAATAAATCAGTAAGTAATATTGTTGAAAATAATATTAAATATTTAAACAAAAAAGTTAAAGAACTTGGAGTAAGAGCAACAATTGGAAAGAAAAACCTGAATAAACAAAATGAGATTATAGATAAAATGAAAGAATTGGGAGTTAAATATATTTATAGCGATTTAATGTTTGCAGATGTCAATAATAAACTATATTATGAAGATGAAATTAATCCACTAGAATATGCAAGAAAATTTTTGGAAGCTCGAAAATATGCTGAAAGTAATCAAATATATTATGGCTCATTTTTTACAATTAATTTTGATGAAGAAACTAATATTTCTTGTAGAGCTTGTATTCCTATGCCACATTTAACTGTAGACGGATATGTAAGTTGTTGTGATATGGGATATGCAGACGGAAAATTGCAAGAATTAATATATGGTAAATATGACGAAAGAAGCAATAGAATAATATATGATAATGATAAAATTAAAAATATTCAAGCTAGAACAGTAGATAATCTTGAACAATGCAAGGATTGTAAAATTAAATATTACTGTGCAGGAGGATGTATAGGAGAGGCAATTAATGAAAATGGAACAATATACAGTATAAAAGAAAAAAATTGTGAAGCTATAAGATTTTTAGCTGAAAATTTATTAAAAGAAAAAATACCAGTTCTACATCCATAAAAATTGAGTTAATAAAGAATTTATAAATAGGAGGAGTATAATGAAAGAAGATAAAATATTGTTAATAGACCCATTTTGTAAAAACCCTAAATATGAGTCTCCTAATGCAAAATTAGGATATACGAGTGCTATACTTGAAAAAGAAGGATATGAAACTAAAATATTAGATTTTTTAATAAATAATATTGAAAAAATAAAAGAAAATGAATTCATTTTGTTAAAGAAGAAGTTTTTTGATGAAATATTAATGGAAGCAAAGAAATATAAATATATATACATTAATTGTGAGTACGGTTTATTGAAGACTTGTATAGATATTGCAAAGTTAACAGAAGAAAATATAGTTATTATAGGTGGTACATTTACTAATTATTTATATGCTGCTAATCAACTAGATTTAAACAAATTAGAAATGGTAGATTATATATCTATAGGTGATCCTGAAAGAGATGTATTGAACATTGTTAAAAATCTTCAAGATTATGTAGTAAAAGTTCAAAATAATATAAAAATATATAACTCAGGAATGATTGATAAATTAGACGATATTCCTTATCCTAACTGGAGTAAATATGATTTATCAAAGTATGATGGAAAGTTATATTTAGTTGCATCAAAAAGTTGCAGTTATAATAAATGCAAATTTTGCGATGAAAGACTAATATGGGGAAATAGGTTCAGAGTAAGGAATTATAAAAATATAGTTGATGAAATGAAATATGATATAGCCAATTATAATATTAATGAATTTTTCTTTTGGGATGCAAGTATAACTGCTTATCCATACTTAAAAGAATTATGTGAAAATATAATTGAGGAAAATATAAAATGTAAATGGACAGCATTAATTAGAGCAGATGAAATTACAGACCAACTAGCCAAATTAATGAAGAAAGCAGGTTGTTATTCTATTGAAATCGGAATCGAATCGCTGAATAATGAAGTCTTAAAAGCAATGAATAAAGGAGAAGATGTAGATACAATACTAAAAGCCATCAATATATTAAAAGATAACAATATAATAGTTGAAGGTAGTTTTTTAATTGGATATTATGATGATACTAAAGAAAGTATTTTAAACACTATTGAAAGTGCAAAAAAACTTAATATTGATTTCTTTAGATGGCATAATCTTGAGTTGGCTGCAGAATGGTTGTTACATAATCCTAATATTGCAAATATAGAGTGGGAAAAATTAGATTTAAATTATCCAAATCAATTTTTAAGTGATAAAATAATTGACAACATAGGAGGGTATTTTGATATGCATATAGTTTCTAAAATGGGAGAAAAAATACCTAGTAAATATCCTAACATAAAAATAGGAAATTTAACATTAAAAGAGATACATGATTTAACAAGAAAAGCAATAAAGGAAACTGAAGATTTAGTTACTGAAGAAGGTCATAATCCATATATTTAAAAAGGAGCTAAAAATGAAAGAATATTTTTTAAAACAATATGAGCAATATGAAAAAAAAGAAATTCAAAGTGGATATAGGTGTAAAACATATTTACTTTCAAAACAAGATTGTAAATTAATTTATCAAATTTATATTGGAAATACTAAATACCAAGCAAGAAAGAAGGAATATATTACTAATTTAATAAAAAGTAATACTAGCATATATCAGATACCACAAATTTTTAATTGTGGCGAAAGCGAAGATTTTAATTATTTGGTATCTGAATATAAAGATGGAATAGAAATGGAAATAGCAAACAAAGATACTTTTGATTATAAAAAATTTTATAAAGATTTAAGCGATATACTTCTTAAGATACATTCTATAAATGTGGGAAATGAGTATCGGATGGATAGGAGAAAATGGAGTAGAAAAAAAGGATTCATTTGCCAGTTATATAGAGAGTGAAATAAAAAGAAACATTAACAGAATAAAGCATGTTGTAGGAGAGAAAAAGAATATTTTAGAAGATATTAAATCAAAAGCTAATGAAGCGCTAGAAATAATAAGAGAAATAAATAATATAAAACCAGTAATATGCTGGTATGACATCAATCCTAATAATATATTGATAAATCAAAAAAGTAATATAGTGGGTTTTTTAGATCCTGGTGGTGCGAGATTTTCTCCTAAAGAATGGGACTTAGCATTTATAAAAATGGATTTATGCAAAAATAAGGAAGAATATGAGTATTTTATAAAAGAATATGAAAAAGAAAGCAAGATAAATTATGAGTTATTAAAGGCATTGTCAATAATAGTAGAAATTGATGATATGGCATTTCAACTAGAAACTAATACTATATTACCAATTGCATTTGATACTAACTTTAAAGAAATTTTTGCTATAATTAGATAGAGGTGAAATGATGAAAATATGTAAATTAGACGGAATAAAACTGTTACAGAAACTTGGAATACCAACAGTTGAACTAATGGATATATCAAAGATTATAACTGGACAAATACCCATAGATACAGGAAACGGAATAAGTGTTAGATTATCTCCAAAGAATAAGAATGTAAAATGGGATGTTGGATTGCCATCAATTAATAGGAGAAAAGATTTATCAGAAGTTAGAGAATTTATACAAGAATATATTGGAAGATATGAAGTGTTTGCCCATGAAACTGTAAGACCAGATATATTAGGAACAGTATCAAGATTTAGTGATGAATTAGCAATAGAAACATACGAAGACTATGACAAAAAGCATGAGCAAGAAGTAAGCAATAGATTGATAGTTCCAGTTATAGGAGATAGATTTTTAATAAATAAAATGAGATTGCAAAAAAACGATGAAAAAGATTTTAACAGATTTAAAGAAGTGATAATGTATTTGAAAAAGATTCCATTTGAAAAGTATGATGCAGAATATGTTTTCCAAGATGGCAAAGTGATTTTTATGGACTTTACAGTACCTGATGAAAGAATTTTAAGTCAATATAGAGGTCCTAATAGTTTGGAAGTAGAAAGATAAATATAGTTTTATAAAAAGGATATAAAATATTATGATTGAAGAAGTAAAAAAAATATTTAATGATAATTTTAAAGAAAAAATATTAAATGTTAAACAAATAGATGGAGGTTGGCTAACAGAAAAATATAGAATTATATCTGAAAATTATGACATTATGACCAAAACTATAGAATTTAAAAAAATTGAAAGAAGAAAAATTGATATAGAAAGAGCTAGTGAAGTATTACATCAATGCAATATAAATGGAATTAAGTGTCCAAAAATATATTTTATAAACAATAAATTAGTAAATTATGATAAAAATAATAAACCTTTTGTATTTCTAGAATATATGAAAGATACATATTGTAAAAGTTATGAAAACATAAGTTCAGAAGACATTTATAACATATCAAAAGAAGTAGGAAAAATGAACAATATTATGAGTAAAATGGAAATAACTGAAAAATTTAAAAGAAAAGAATTCCTAGAACAACTGTATCAAGAATATATAGAAAGAGTCCATACTGGAAAAATCAACCAGAATGAAAAATATCTAAGAGATGTTTATAATCAAGAAAAAATTATAAACTCATTAAATGAAGAAAATTTTGATGAATGGAAATTTGGATATTGTCATTGCGATTTATCAAGTGATAACTTATTATTTGATCGAAATGGATTTAAAGCAATAATTGATTTTGAAATTTGCAATGAATCGTTTATATATAGAGATCCTGCAAGAATTTTTTTAACATTTTGTTTAGAGATGAATGGGAATATAGATAAAAAATTATTGCGAAAACTTGTTGAGGGATACAATGAATATAATAATCTTTCAATTGACAAACTTGTGCAAGGACTAAAAGCTATCTGGTGTTTGGAAGTAAATTTATGGATAAAAGAAGCATATTATGTTGACAAGAATCCAGAAAAAGTTAATAAGTTTATTAGTGAAATAAATTGGATAACAAAGAATTGGTTTAATTTATTTGAAATTTTAAAATATTAAAAAGAAGCACAAGACCAAATTAATTAATCTTGTGCAAGTGGCTTAAAGGAAATGAGAAACCAAATCGTTTTCTAAAGGGATAGACAGACCCATTTGAATGTTATCATTAGGAGAATGCCAATCACTTCCGGCTGTCATTAAAAGATGATATTTCTCTGCAAGAGATTTGTAGAATTTAACTTCTTTTTCTGAATGCAAAGAATAATATACTTCTATTCCTTTTAGTCCTTTCAGGCAAAGTGAACCAACATACTTATCCAATTCATTGCCTTTTTGCCTTAATCTACATGGATGAGCAAGAACAGGAATTCCTCCACTATTTAATATAAGATTAATTATAAAATCTTCATTATAAAAGCGACGAGGAATGTAATATTTACTATCTGGATTCAAAAATAATCTTTTGGCAGTCCTAAAATCAAAAAAACCTTTTTCTGATAGTAATTTAGGTATATGATATACTGTTAAATGCTCACCTGGAGTTAATGCAGAGACCTCATCAAAAGTTGAATAGTAACCCAATTCATTTAATAGATTAATGTACTGCTTTATTAGAGAAATTCTTTCATTTTTTAAATTTTTTAAGTACTCCTCTAATAAATCATATCTAGAAAAATTATAACCTAAAATATGAATATACCGACTTCTAGAAATATCAGTAGAAGCTTCTAGCTCAACACCAGATATGAACTTCATTCCTAATGTAGTAGCTATTTCATTAGCTTCGAAAATTCCAGAAATAGAGTCATGATCTGTTAATGATAGAACCGAAATGTTTTCTTGTTTTGCCTTTTTTACCACATCAGAAGGAGAAAAATCTCCATCTGAACATAAAGAATGAACATGTAAGTCAATCATAGAGAAACCTCCTTCAAATATAATAAAAATAATAATTATATTATACTACATAAGCAAAATTATGTCAATTTTAGCAAAAAAAAAAAGAAGAAATAGTGTAAAAAAAAAAAAGTTAAAAAAGAGCATGATTAATAACAGTAGCGATTAAAATTTTTAAAAACAGGCTACTGTTTGAAAATAAATATAAAATTAAATATTTAAATGAGGTTTAAATTGCATAAATAACATCATCTTTAGTGATTGTAAATCCTTGTTTTTGTAATAAGAAAATGGCATTGTCGATATATTTTTGTTTGTGATTTTCTAGAACTTCTTCTGGTATATCAGAATAGTTGAAATCACAAGGATTGAAATCTTCATCTTTTAGAAGCATATGATAAACACAAGTAAGCATCATACGAGCAATAGCTACAATAGCACGTTTATGCCCACGACGTTTCTTAATTCTGTCATATTTAATTTTGAAATATGTGTTATCTTTATCTTTGATTGCATTGTTAGCACATTCAACAAGAAGTGGTTTAAGATAAACACCAGCTCTACTAATATGTACTGATTTTTTCTTACCCGCACTTTCATTGTTTTGTGGAGTAAGACCAGCCCAAGAGCAAAGGTGCTTAGCAGATTTAAAAGCAGTCATATCAACACCAATTTCAGCAATAGTATAAATTGCAGAATCCTTTCTAAAACCAGGGCAAGTACAGATGTGGTTAATTTGCTTTTCATAGGGCTTAGCAAGTTCGTTTATTTTATCTTGAATTGTTTGAATATGCTCATCTAAATTATCTTGGTGTTTTTTGCATACATCAATTTTAGTAGATTGTTCACTAGAAATAGAATATCCAATAATAGACTTAATTACATCATCAGCTTTCTTTTTTGCTGATTTTTGTAATAAAGATTTACAATATTCTGGTTCAAAAGTTTCACAAGTTGTGATATAATCAATAATAGATGTGGCAGATTTACCTGCCATATCTGTAAGAACAGAAGCTAGTTGGATATTAGAAACAGTTAAGCAATTTTGCAAACGGTTTCTTTCAGAACTACGATTGTTTACTAACTTAAAGCGATAGCGAAACAATTCACGTAGCATTCTAATTGGTTTAGGTGGAATGTAGCTTCCAGGAACTAAATCATGTTTGAATAAGTCAGCAATCCAAATAGAGTCTTTCTTATCAGTTTTTTTACCACGGATGGCCTTGACGTATTTAGGATTGGCGACAGTAACTTTCACATGATCTTCTAAAGTGTTGTAAACAGGGATGTAATACTTACCAGTAGATTCCATACAAACATCTTTACATTTATGTTGAAGTAGCCAGTCTTTGAATGCGACAAGGTCTTCTGTGTATGTATCGAATCTTTTAGTAAGATAAGAAGTAATATTTTCATCATTTGTAGTTGCAATAGTAGCAATAATAAACCTCTTGTGGACATCGACGCCACAACAAATAGGATATACAATTTTTAACATTGGTATATACCTCCTATAAAAAATTAAGAATATATAAACATTGACTGAATATCTAGCAACTAAACAGAGATTTGTTTAACAATGATTAGTGTTCAGGCTCTAACGCACCACTTATTTGTGCTTGTAAAGATATTCGACACCTGTTTATATGCGGATTTTTACCTAAATGGATGAGATAATATTCTACTCACCCCTCCGTGTTCTGTAGTGTATTTATATATTCTAGGAATATTATACCATGTTATGGAAACTAAATAAAGAATAAAAAGTCGCAAGCTATTTTTCATGGCGCTTTGTGCCGAGCGAAGCGACGGAATGGAGGTTTATATGAATAATAATTATATATTTAAAGTTTGTAGAGTTCATAATTTGATAGATTTAGAAACAGTAAAAAGTAATACTAATGTTAATATGATAGGAATACATGCTGTATACTATAATCAAGAAGAATATAAAAATAGTGAAAAAAAATACAATCCTATATATAGTAATTATGAAAATACTGACCAATTACCAATAGCAACATTTGAACTAGATAGCATAAGAGAGATGCAAAAGTATATTCCAGATGATATAATTCCAGTGATATTATTTCAAAGAACATTAACAATAGAAAAAATGAAAAAATGTATAGAATTATATAATATATCTAAAAAAAATTTTTATATCCAATTACATTACAGAATTAATGATGATGAAATTATAAATATAAAAAGTAAACTAAGTAAAAATATAATTGCTACAATAGGTATATATCAAGATGATTTTACAGAATATTTTAATAATTTACAAAAGATATTGAATAATAAGTCTGATTATATATTAATAGATCTATCTGAACATCAATCAAATTTATCAATATATGATAAAAATGTTGACAAATTAAAAAAGTTAAAAAAAGTAATACCAAAAATACAGAATAATAAAATTCCTATTATTTTGGCAGATGATACTAATCCTGTTACTATGAAAAATTATTTAGATGAAATAAATAAATATAACATCTCGATTAAAGGAATTGATATGCAAAATGCTGTGGAATTTAATAAAGAAAAACAAAAGTATGAATTATTAAGTGATAAAGGAGCAAAATATCAAATTAAAGTTAGAAAATCTAATACACTGATGAAAAATTGGAATAATTTTTTTTAGATTATTAATGATTATAGGAGGAGAAAAAATGAATTTAGGTAATGTATCTAAAACTTTAGAAGTAAAAGAAGTTAGTGATGAAGATGTAATGGTTGAAAAATACAAAAATCAAAATACTTGGATAATAACAATAGAAGGGAAAAAATATTTTGTTATAAAAAGAACTTTTAAAAATATCATCAATGATAAGATAGAAGAACAACAAGATTTTACTATTGAATTAAAAGAAAATAAATATATAGAAAGTAACAATTTAGATGTAAATTATGGAAATAGCAATTCAATAATTGTTGACATGAATGGAATAGATAATTTTAGATTCGCAAAATCAGAAGTATTTAATGATTATATTATTAGAAAAATTGTAAAAAAATTGAAATTGCTAGATGAAAAAAAGAAATATTTAAGAATAGGAGCTTCAGGAGCAAGAGAATGTGATTTTCATCCAGGTGGAGAAGTGTTGGAATATTCTATAATAAATGGGAAAGACTTAAGTGGACTTTCAAACAATGTAAGTGGATATTTACCAAAAGAACAATGTTATAGCAAAACTATAAGTTTATATGATAAAGATAAAATTTCATTAAGAGAAGAAAGGATTGTATATTCACATACAGCTTGGTTAGAAGAATGTGATAAAGAAAGTAATACTGGAATATTTTTAAGCATAAAAATAAAAAAAGAAGAAAAAAAGAGTTTATTAGATATAATAAATGAAATTGCTGGGAAAATTAATTTGAATTGTTTTTCTATTCAAATATTTGTAAAACCTATTGTGACAAATGATACAGAAGTGATAGGTAGAGTATTAAAAAGAATGCCAGAAAAGGCATTTAAAGATATTCCAGAAGTGGTGGAAATTTCTTTTGAGAAAAAATTTAAACTTGAAGATTCAGATTGCTTATTTGGAATGGGAACTAAATACGAAAGATATGAACCAGAATGGACAGAATTCACAAATGGTGGAAAATATGAAAGAAGAGGGCATATTCATGCAACTGTAATTAGTAAAAAAGAAACTAAAAATAATAAACATCAAACATTTCATCTAAGGGATATATTTGTCTCAAGTAATTCGAATATTGAGGTATTATTAACACCAATAAATACAATTTATAGAATTTATCCTATACATAAAGAAAATAATGAATTTATATGTGATGCTAGTGGTAAAAATATAAATTTAGTGATAGAAGGTATCAAAGAAATGGATAAAAAATAAATAATGATTAAAAGATGGGAAAGATACCCCATCTTTTAGCTATTCATAAAGTTAAATTTGTTCTAATACATCGATGACTGGAATTACTTATCTACTTTTTGGTTATGATATATTAGAACATTTAAAAGAATTTTTAATAGAACATTGAATAAAAGCAAATAGATTAATTGAAGTACATAAAATATATTGATAGTGTACACCTAATGAACTAGTAAAAAATTTAACAGTAATGTCACAGAATATTGGTAAAAAATGAGTATTTTTTTTGATATAAAATATAATTATATAAAAAAGCGGAGAGTTATAAAAATGATTAAAATAAGAAACAAATGTAAAATTTATCAATATTGTTTTGAAGCAGGAAAGGTAAGTTGTAACAGAAAGCAAATAACTAAAAGTGGTTTTAAAACTAGAAATCAAGCCTACACATAGAGGTAAAAAACATACGATGAATTTATTAATGGAGTAACAAGTATATAATGTAATATGTTATATGGAGATTATTTAGACTATTAGACGAAAGAATATTTTGAAATAAATTATAATTTTTTTATAGGAAATAGATATAAAGAATCTTTTAAGAATATAAAAAAATTAGGTAATTATAAATTATCTACCATATAATCTAAATCAAGCGTTATTAAAGTTGTATAAAACATCTAGTACAAAAGAAGCGTTAAGAAATTATCAAAAAGTTATCAACAATTCATTAAGAGATGCAACATATTATTTGAGATTTATTAAAAATAATCCATCAGGTGATTTGCAAATACCTAGAATATTATCATTTGACTTAAAAAAAGATGTAGGGCACATTTATACTAATGAAGAAATAGAAATTATCTTAGATAGGTTTAAATATAATAAAGTGTTTATATGTGCATTTCTTACTACTTGTTATACAGGTATGAGAACAGAAGAAGTATTTGCGTTAACTTGGAAAGATGTGGATTTAGACAATAGAATAATTAAAATAAATAAAACTGTCTATGCTAAAGATAAGGAGAAAAAAGGCAGATGGTATTTAGGTACAACTAAAACAGTAGGAAGTTGTAGAGAAGTTTATATTTGTGACACTTTGCATTTAGTACTGTCTAATTATAAAAGATTACAAAATGAATATAAGAAAGAGTATGGAAAGAAGTATAAACAATATGTTTTAGAATACGTAAGAAATAAGTATGGTAAGCTAATAGAATATAGAGTTGTAGAAAATAATTCTAGATCTAATAGGGTTGAAATGGTATTTACTAGAAAAGATGGAACGTATTTTGGAACAGATATTATAAGATTCCCATTTAAAATAATTCATCATGAGTTAGGAATTAATTGTAGGTTTTATGATTTAAGAGGAAGTTATGCCACTGTTAGTTTAAGAAACGGATGTAAAATAAAAGATATTGCTGAAGTACTAGGACATAGAGAATAGAAACAACAGAAAAAATATTATATCTCTAGTACAAGTGAAGATAAGAAAAAAGTAACCAAATTATTTGAAGATAGTAGAAAATTTAAGAATTTTGATATATAATAATATAAATAAATTTAACTTGAGAGGGAGATGAATATGATAAATAATAAGTATGAATTTTTCATTGCTGGAAGAGCAAGAAATAAAGAAAATATATTAAAAATATGTGATTTATTTGATAAATATAATATTTCTTATTATTGCTTTTTAAAAAA
>CALYAI010000017.1 GCA_944393475.1 uncultured Clostridia bacterium | reverse complement strand
ACTTCTTATTTAGAAAATAGTAAATTTATTAAACAGATAGAAAAAGCAATAAAGATATTACCAACAAAAGAGATGGAAGGCTTTTTTGTAGCAAAACTAAGAAAGAAATAATAAGATATGAGAAAGTTATAACAATACTAGAAACGTTATGTTAATTTGCGTGAACGCATTATTCCGTAGAAAAATCAAGGAAAAATATTTACAAATTACTAAAAATGTAATATAATGGCGATGCATGTTAATAATAGCGTTTTTTTATAATTTATAAATTGGAGGGGAATGATATGAAAATCTCAAAACTTATGCTAACAATCATTAGTGTAATGCTTGTAGCCGTAATGGTTTTAATGCCATCACAAGTAAGAGCAGCAACTGACGAAAAATTAGCAGTAGTAAATGCATCAAGTGAAGAAAATAGTGGTTACATAATATATGTAGATGGACTACTAGCAAGCGAATTTGAATTTGCATTATCTAGTAATAAAGAAGAGACAGATTTAGTTTATGTTAAATCTGCAAAAGATGATGCGGAAAATTCAGTTGCATACTATGATGCATCACAAGCATTCAGCAAGGTTACAGACGTAAACCAACCCGTATATCTTTGGGTTAAGGACAATGCAGAAATGCAAGGGCTAGAAGTTAATTTAACAGATAGCATTACAACTTCAGAATTAGCAGAAATTGAAAACGTTACAAAAACAATATCAGTAAAACCAAATGAAAATTATTTGGAAGATTCAGAAGAAGTTAATGGAGTAAAAGTAACAACTATAGTTGATTCTGTAAAAATAAATGCAGATGAAAACGAAAAAGCTGATTATTATTACCAATTAATTAAAAAGACAGAAGATGGAAAAGATGCTGAGCTATGGAATTTATTATCACAAATTCAAACTGCAGAGGATACAATGCCAGTTAATGAAAGAGTAAAATTAGCTACAGATTTTTCAAAAATATATAACGAATTATTAAACAATGCAGAATGGACAGAAGTAAAAGATTACACAATAGAGCAACCAGAAGATGCAGAAGATGGAACACAATATCTATTATTACTTAAAAAAGAAGCAAAAGTAGATGGAGATATTAAAACAACATATGATGCACAATTCTTAACAAGTGCTCAAGAACCATTCGAAAATTATGAAAATGTAATTACAGAAAATACTGTAGTAGTAAAAAGAACAGCAAAATTACCTATTACATATGATAGCATGATTTTATGGGCTGTTTTAGCAGTAATTGTTATTGCATTAATAGTAGTAAGAGCTAGAATGAACAGAAATAAAAAGGAAAGCAAACACTAAAATGAAACAAATAGTATACAAAATTATATATGTCATACTAATAATCGCATTAATAGTAACAGTCGCTTTATTAATAAAAAAAGAATTAAATAGTCGTGAAAACGAAGATTTAAACAAAGAGGTATTAGCAGAATTTAATAATAGTGTTAATACAGTAGACATACAAAATGTTAAATTGCATGGATATGATGTAATTGGAAAAGTATATATACCAAAAATAAATATAGAATACCCAATATTAAATATAGAAACATCAAATCCAGAAGAAACAAAAACACCAATGCGTTATGGAATTGTAAAGTATTGGGGAGGTAATGTTAATGATTATGGTAATTTGTCAATTGCGGGACATAATAACCATAATGGTACAATGTTTGGAAAAACAAAAAATTTAAATATTGACGACATTGTAGAACTAACAGATTTAACAAATAGAACAATACAATATAAAATCTATAACATTTTTGTAACAGATCCAAATGATGTAAGTATCTTAAAGACAGAAGACGAAAATGTTAGAGAAGTTACTTTAATAACATGTACTAACGGTAATAAAGAAAGACTTATATTAAAAGCCAGAGAATTTTAGTTTAAGGGGGAAAAGAGAATGAGTAATAGTGGAAATACTCTAAGTAAGAAAACAATTGCCATTATAGTTATAATTGCTATCCTACTTGTAGCAGCAATAGTAGCTGTAGTTGTTTTCTTAAGAGACCAAGGGCAAACATCTGCTATGGCAGAAAATGATCCGCAATCTGTAGCAGAAGAACAAAATGCTGAGCCAGAACAACAAAGTACTCCAGAAGAACAATCAGCAGAAACACCATCAACAGATGATGGAGCTCAGATTCCTACAGATGTAGCTTCAGTAGATGATGCTACTACAGAAGGAACAGATAATGCCGGTACACAAACACCTAGTACAACTGGAACTACAACAGGTACTACAGGTGGAACAGCAACAACATCTACAACAACAGGTAATACTCAAAATGCCGGAACAACAACTACTACTGATGCAAACAATATTCAAGGATCAGTAATAGAAGAAACACAAACAACTTATGATGAAGAAAAAGTAAAGGTTGAAGAAGGAGAAATATTATCTTGGACTCCAGAAGCACCTTTAACAGTTCTAGTTGGAATGGCAAATAATATGAAATTAAATGCACCAAAACTAGTTACAGATAAAACATCTGTAGTTGTTAATAAAGATGGAACAGAAGCAGAAGATCAAACAAAAGTTGATTTAACACAAAAAATTAAATATACAGTAACAATCGAAAATTTAGGAAATGTAGCAGGAGTTATCGAAGCAACAGATAGTTTTGATGTAATTCCAGAAGGATTGGATTTAAGTTCTGCAACAGACCTTTCTGCTGTATTAACAGACGCTGAAGGAAATACAGTAGAAACAGAAGAACCTATATTTGACTTTTCTAAAGATATAGTTATGGAAGGAAATAAAGTAATTCTTAAAAATGATATTACTTTAGAAGCAGGACAAAAATTAGAATTAGTATATGCCTTAAAAGTTAATCCAGATTATTTAAAAGATGGAGAAAACTTGGTAGCAAGTAAAGACATAGCTAAAAATATTGTAACAATAAACAACGTACCAGTAGAAGATTATAAAGAATATGATGCAGTAGAACCAATTATTAAAGCTAAGAAAACTAGTGTAATTACTAGAAATGGAACAGAAATAGCTGGTACTGCAGAAGATCCAGCAAAAGTTGGAGATATAATTACATATACAATTCATATTAAAAACAATGGTGGAGCAGATACAAATATAAAAGTTAAAGACAATAATTTAGCTGAAATCTTAACAAAAGCAGATTTCTTAGGAGCATCTAGATCAGATAAGGTACCTGTATCTAAAGATGATTTATTAAATGAAATGGAAATAATGATGTATCATGAAACATCATTAGACATTGTCTTTAAAGTACAACTTAAAGATATTTCTGGAATTATTACAAATGGAATTACAGTGACAAACCCAGATGAAGAAAATCCAGATCCAGATGTAGAAGATCCAGATGAAATTTCTACAGTAAATATTACTGCAGAAAAACATGCAGATAAAGAGCAAGTTAAAGAAAAAGAAGAAATTAAATATACAATTACTTTAACAAATACAGGAAATACAGCTGGAAGTACAGTAGTAAAAGATACAATACCAGAAGGAACAACTTTTAAAGCTGGAAGTATTGAAATAAATGGTGTTGTAGATGCTACTAAGACAGCAAAAGATTTAGCAAAAGGAATAACAGTAAATGTTCCAGCAAATAATGGAACAACTACAGTTGCATTTGTAGTAACAGCAAATGTTTTACCAGAAGGTAAAGAAAATGCAACAATTAAAAATACAGCAATTGTTGGTGAAGGAGAAGATGAAAAAGAAGTTCCTTCTGAAGAAGATCCAAAAGTAGAAAAATCATATGTTTCATTAACAGTAAACAAAGCTTGGGTAGATAACGAAATTCAATCTGCTCAAAGACAAGATGTTACATTTGAATTAACAGCAAATGGTGTTGCAACAGGAGAAACTAAAGAACTTCAAGAAGAAACAACTCCTGCAGAAGTTGTATTCGAAGGATTAACAAGATATGCTGAAGATGGTCATGAAATAGCATATTCAGTTAAAGAAGTTAATGCTGGTAAATTCTATAATTCAGCAGTTGGAACAACAACAGTTGATTCAGCAACAGGAAATGGTGAATTAACAGTTACAAACACATTCAAAACACCAGAAGAAATTAAAGAAATGACAAAAGACTATACTGTAACAAAAGTATGGGAAGATGAAAATAATAAAGCAGAAAAACGTACAAATGTTACATTAATAGTAAGTGGAAATGGAGAGAGCACAAAAATAGCTTTACCAGTTAGTAAAGAAGAATTTGCTAATAATCAATGGCAAGGAACAGTAACAATGCCACAATATAATGCAAATGGTGAAGAAATTGTTTATACTGCTCAAGAAGAAACAGTTCCACAATTCTATACTGATAGCGCAAAGGGCCTAACAGTTACAAATAAATTTGTTGTACCAACAAATACAACAGAAGTAAAAATAAATAAAACTTGGAAAGATAATGATATACAAAAACAAAGAAGACCTGATCAAATTAAGTTTACATTGGAAGCTACATTAGAAGATGGAACAGTAGTAGAAAATGTTACAAGAAATGGTGAACAAATCCAAGTTAATGGTAAAACATATATAATGGATGTTACAGGTGATAACCAAGCATATACATTTACAGGTTTACCAGTATATGATGACAATGCAAATGCAATTACTTATGATGTAGAAGAAAGTGTAATTGATGGTGAAGAACATAAAGATGACTTGAAATTCTATAATTCATCTAAAGAAAATATTGGCGAAAACAATATTCAATTTACAAACACTTTCAAAACACCAGAAGAAATTGAAGATATGACAACAAAAATTCCAGTAACAAAAGTATGGAACGATAATGATGATAAAGCAGGCAAACGTCCTAGTGGATTAAACCTAGTAATTGAAGGAACAAATATTGATCAACCTATTTCACAAAATGTATTATTTGATGAAGTAGCTAATAGCAAGGATAATAATACATGGGCTAAAGAAATAAATGTTCAACAATATGATAATAATGGTCAAGAAATTGCTTATAGATTAACAGAGCCAACTGTACCTGATTTCTATACAGAAGAAATAAAAGGAATGACAGTAGTAAATACATTTGTTGGTTCAGATGAACAAAAAACAATAAATGTAACAAAAGTATGGTACGATAATAATAACAATGCAGGCAAACGTCCAGGAAGCATACAATTTACTGCAACAGGAACAGATACAACAAAACCAGAAAATGAACAAACAATTACAAAAACAACAACACTTAGTGCAAGTAGTGCATGGACTGGAACAATAACAGTTCCAAAATATGATGGAAATGCAAACGAAATAGAATATACAGTAAGTGAACAAACAGATTTCACAAACTCTAAATTCTATCAAGCTTCTGACCCAGTAGTAACAAAAGATGCTAGTGGATTTACAACAGCAGTATCTATTAAAAATACATTTGCTGTTCCAGATGAAGATGTTTCATTAACAGTAAATAAAACATGGGTTGAAGAAAATGCAACACGAGCTGAACGTAGACCTGGTTCAATTAGATTTACATTAAAAGCAAATGGGGATGAAACAGGAATATCTACAGATATAGATATTAGTAAGACTTTCAAAGATAAAAATTACTCATATACATTTACAGGTTTGGATAGATATGATGAATTAGGAAATCCAATAGTTTATACTGTTGAAGAAAGCAATGTAGGATTGGAATTCTATACTTCAGAAACAACATACACAGGACCTGATGCAAATGGAAACAAAACTGCAAATGTAACAAATACATTTACATTACCAGAAGATAATGTAAAACCAACAAAAATAACAAAAGTATGGGAAGATAACGATGATAAAGCAGGAAAACGTCCAACAGAAAATATAACATTAGAATTAACAAGCAATGATGGAGAAACAACTAAACAAGATGTTGTAGTACCTGCAAACAATACAAATACTTGGACAGCAGTAGTTAACTTACGAACATATAATGAAGATGGTGTAAAAATAGAATATAAATTAGCAGAACAAACTGTACCAGAATTCTATCAATCACCACCAATAGTAACTGGAATGACAGTTACAAACACATTCAAGACTCCAGAACAAATAGAAAAAGATTATCGTAAAAATATAACAATAACAAAAGTATGGGAAGACAACAACGATGCTAAAAACGCACGTCCAGAAGATGTAACGTTTAATGTTATTGGAAAAGCAAATAGTACTGTGGCTTATAATAAAGCAGAAACAATACAAGAAGACTTAAATAAAAATACATGGACAAAAACAGTTAATGTACCAGTATATGATAGTCTAGCACGTGAAATTTCATATACTGTACAAGAAGCAAATATACCAAATGGATATGTTGCAAAAACAGAAGAATTAACTGTAACAAATATATTACCAGGAATTGAAGTAGAAAAAGATGTAGTAGAAGTTAAACATGGTGAAACAACTACTCCTTATGAAGAAGGCTTTACAGGTACAATTCCAGTAGAAGAAGGAGATATTATTAAATATAGTATTTCTGTTAAAAATACATCTAGTGTAACAATTAACAATGTAACAGTTACAGACGATACTTTAGCTGTAACAGCAAATTCAAATGGTGAAGATGGAATTACTCCAAATATAGGAACAATCGAAAATCTATTACCAAATGAAACAAAAACATATACTGTATATCATAAAGTTACTGCACAAGAAGTATTAACAGGTGGTACAAAGATTACAAACACTGTAACAGTAACAGGAAGATATAATGATGGTAAAGACACAATAACAGAAGATGATGATGCAACAGTTACAGTAAAAGATATAAATGATATTTCTGTTGTAAAAGAACAAAAAGTAAATGGAAGCGTAATTCCTAATGGAACAGAAGTAAAATTAGGACAAAAAATAACATATACAATAACAGTTACTAACGAAGGTAACACAACGTTAAAAGATGTTGTTGTAAATGATACAATCTCTGGAATAGCTGGAGAATTAAATATCAAACCAACAGCAGGTGTTATAGTTAGTGGAGATAAGACTAATGGATATGTATTTACAATTGGTGAATTACCAGCAAGAGCAACAAAAGTTATAACTGCAGAATATACAGTTATAGAAGCAGATATTTCTGAAAATTTTAAAGAAATAGGAAATGTTGCTACTGTAAATGCTAAAACTACAGGAGGAGATCCAGTAGATCCAGAAACAAGTGAAGTAGATGTTGTTACAGAAGAAGGAGAACCTATAATTGATGTTGTAAAAACAAGTACATTAAAAGAACTTAATGGAAAGAAAAACGACAACAAAGCAGAATATGGTGACATTATAACTTATACAATTACTGCAACAAATACAGGTATAATCTCTGGAGATGTAACAATTACAGATAAAGTACCAACAGGAACAGAATTATATAGAAATGGTACAACAAACTTAACTGCTGAAGAATTAAGTGAATTAGAAACAGAAGCAGGATTAACAAAAGTATTAAATGTAGCTCCAAATGGTGGAAAGAGTACAATTACATTTAGTGTAAAAGTTACAGCAAAACCAGGAGAAGATATATTAAATACAGCAACAGTTAACAATGATGGTGAAATAACAGATGAATCTGATGATGGTAACGATGTTGAAAAGACTGTATCTGTTACAGCAAAATCACAAACTTCAACAATTAAGAATAGCAATGTTGTAATCGTATTAGATGTTTCAGGAAGTATGGATGATCCTATCAAAGGAGATAGAAGAACAAGCAAAATTAATAAAGCTAAAGACGTAGTACAAAGCTTTATTAATTCAATAGACTTTGCACAAGATGGTAGTGGTTCTGCAGTTTCTGTTATAACATTTAGTGGAGCTAAATGGGGAGATACTTCTGGAACAGGACATACAGACGTCCTTCCTGTAGAATACTCTGATTGGTGGAATCCATGGGCTGATCCAGAAACTATAGCTAATACTCCTGAAGAAGCTAGATATTTGGCAAATACATCAGTTGAAAATATAAGTACAGGAGGAGGAACATGTATTTCTGGTGCTCTACAAAGAGCAAAACAACAGGTAGATTTATTAAATGCAGCTAATCCAGACAATAAAACTATAGTTATATTTGTTGGTGATGGAGAACCAGATGGAGATGCAGAAAGAAATAAAATAGGAACATATGCTAATAACTTAAAAGCAGTTTCAGATGCTGTATATTCTATAGGATTTGAAACAGATGTAGACGAATTATCTTTAATTGCTTCAAAACCAGAAAACTATAAAACAACAAGTGATGATTTAGATTTATCTGATATATTCTCTGAAGTTGTAGAAGACTTAGGAGATGAAGAACCAGTAGATACAGTAACAGAAAATGGAATTATCGAATTAACTGATATAGATACAACTAAAAAAGTTAAATTGGTAGTTAAAAATCCAGAACAACCAGCAACAACAACAGAAGAGCTAATTAGTGCAATACCACAAATTAAGCAAAGAGCAGATGGAACATACTATTTAGATGTAACAGAATTTGAAGCTGGTGCAGATATATCAATTCAATATGTAATGAAAGAATAAAAACTTTCAAAATATAAAAGAAGCTCGTGAGAGCTTCTTTTTATTTATAAAATGAAAAAGCCAGCTTTTAAGGTAAGCTGGTTTAATTATTTACAAATCTATAGTCACCTGCAGTTGTTAAATCATCGTTTGTAATTATACTATAATCTATTTCTGAATTTGCATTTATTTCAGGGATTGAACATTGTAATCCAAATAAAATATAACCTTCTGTATTTAAAATTGATAAATGAGATTCAAAAGGTTGTTGAATGTTGTTTGTAATATTTTTAAATTTTATATTTATGTTTGCAGTAGCATCATTTTGCTGTATCTTTATTCCATTTACTTCTATGTTATCCAAACCTTCAATCTTTTTAGATATATCTAAATTGATTTCTTTAATATTCGTTTCTTTATTTTCAGAGTTTTTATAAAAATATGAAGTAATTTCAACAATTCCGAATATAACAATAAAGATTATGATAATACATACAATAATTTTCTTTATATTAATCCTTTTTGTAGCAATCTTCGAAGAATTATTACTTGAAGATTTTTTTATTCTACTATGTTTAGCCTGAGATATATCTGCTTCCATATATCTACGACCAACACTTTTAGCATGTTTACTTTGTTTTTTCATTACAATCCCCTTCATAAAACAAAATTTACGTACTAATTAAATGCTTCTATATTATATATAAAATATTATTTAATGTCAATTTAAAGCTTATAGCAAATGCAGATATAAAAATAATAAAAATTAGTTGACGTAATAAATTATAAATGTTAAAATAATAGTATGTTTTAAGAGTTTACCTAAGAATTAAATTTCGAGCGGTAAAGAGTAGTTTGCATTAAATGTAATTACTTACACTTTAAGTAAGATAGAAGTCTTACAAAGGAGTCTTAAAGATTTCTTTGTGGGGCTTCATTTTTTTAATGAATTAGGAGGAGAAAATGGACGAAGAATTAAAATTAGTATTTCCAACAGAAGAATATAAAGAAGAAATAATGGACCTTAGAGAAGAATATTTAAAAAATGGCGAAAGTAAAATTAATGGTGGAGCAGGCTTAGAAAAAGCAAATGATATAAATAATTGGCTAAAAGATGTCACAGAAGATAGAAATAGAGAGTATCCAGACCACAGTAACAGATATCCTGCATCCATATATTTAGCAGTAAGAAAAGAAGATGGAAAAATAATTGGAATAATTCAAATAAGACATGAATTATATAATTTTAAATTATATAGTCATGGTGGACATATAGGTAATTCGGTAAGACCAACTGAAAGAAATAAAGGATATGGAACCAAAATGATCTCTCTTGCATTAAAAAAAGCAAAAGAGCTAGGAATTGGAAATGTACTTATGGTATGTTATAAAGACAATATAGCATCTGCTAGGAGCATTATAAAAAACGGAGGAGTTCTAGAAAATGAGGTAGAAAGAGATTCAAAAATAGATCAGAGATATTGGATTACTTTAAAAAAGAGATATTCAGATGGTAGAAATAAAAAGAATGATATATTAGAAAAAGAACATAAATGTTATAGATTTGTAGAAGATGATTTCAAGGGAGATATATCGTTATTAACAATAAAAAAAGTAAGAAAAGAATGGAGAATAGACGAGGAACAGAGATGTATTTTAGCAGATAATTATAAATGGCTCCAAATTTATCCGGAAGGAAAACATTATTGTATTACAGCAATGATTGATGACAAAGATAATATTGTAGAATGGTATTTCGATATAGCAAGAGAACTTGGTAATGAGGATGGAATTCCATATGAAGATGATTTATATTTAGATGTAGTAATAGTTCCAGATGGAAGAATACACTTGCTAGACGAAGATGAATTAGAAGATGCATATAATAAAAAAGAAGTTAATAAAAAAGACTATGATATGGCATATAAAACAGCAAATATGATAATGGAAAAAGCAAAAGAAAAAGATACAGTGGAGAAATTAACTGTTTTTACAAAAAAGTATTTAAATAAATTGATGACCTTATAAATATAAGATAAAATATAAATAGATGAAAAACGAAAGGATGATAAGAATGTATTATAAAAAATTAGTGGGAGAACATATTTATTTAGCACCAAGAAGACTAGAAGATGCAGAACAATACGCAGTATGGATGAATGATTTTAGAACGACGGACTATACGGGTAGAAGTAGCCAAATAATGACATTGGAGAATGAAAAGGCTTATTTAGAAAAGCATATATCTGCTGAAGCTTCTATGGCAATTGTAACATTGGATGGAGATAAGCTTATTGGAACAATCGGGTTAGAAAATATTGACCATGTAAATAGAAGAGCAACACTTGGAATTTTTATAGGTGATACTGAAGAAAGAGAAAAAGGATATGGAACAGAAGCAATTAGATTAATACTGGATTATGGATTCAATTATTTAAACTTAAATAATATTAATCTAGATGTAATGGAATTCAATAAAAGAGCTATTGCTTGCTATGAAAAATGCGGATTTAAGGAAATTGGTAGAAGAAGACAAAGTGAATATTTAGACGGAAAATATTATGATAGAGTTCATATGGATATATTAAAAGAAGAGTTTACAGAGAAATATATAAGAAATAGAGAAGAACATTAAAATATTTGAATAATAAAGCCTCCTTTGGTAATAATAAACAAAGGAGGTATAAATATGCAAGAAACAAATTTAAAAATTTTAAAAGAGATCCATAAGGCAACAAAAATGGGAATGGATTCAATATCATTTGTATCGGAAAAATTAGATGATAACAAACTAAAGGATAATTTAAGTTTTCAATATACACAATATGGTCAAGTTATGGATAGAGTAAATAAATTATATGAAAATTATGGAGAAATACCAGAAGATAAAAATGTAATGAATACAATAATGGGTTGGACAGGAGTCCAAATGAATACAATAAATGACAAAACATCATCACATATTGCAGAAATGATGATAGAGGGTACTACAATGGGAATAATAGAAGGAAGAAAATTAATAAATCAGGATGCTGATAGAGCTTCGAAAGATGTAAAAGACCTGTTATGTAATTTTGTAACTTTTCAAGAAAATAATGTGGAGCAATTAAAGAAATTTTTATAGAAAAATTATAGCACTTATTATATAATGTATACAAAGGAGTAAAAAAATGCAAAAGCAAAACATAGAAGTAAAACGAATAGAAAAATCGGATTTTAAAAAATATATAACTGAAATAGAACAAATACACAACGAGAATGCCTTTCCTAACAATGGCTATTTAGTAGATGAAGATTATATAAAAAATGCAGATATAATGTTTATTGTTACATTAAATAATAAAATAATAGCTTATGCTTCACTAAATCCGTTAGTGGAAGAATTGGTGAGGAATACAGAGTTATTAATTGGAATTGAGAAGAAAAATATTCAAATAGAGCAGTTAGCAGTAAAAAAAATAAATCAAGATAGAGGTATTGGTAATATATTATTAGATAAAATAAAAGAATATTGCAAAGAAGTTAATATAAGCTATATCTATCTATATACAATGAAAGAAAACGAAAAGGCTCAGAAATTTTATTTAAAAAATGGATTTAAGTATGCCGGATTATGGGTAAGTGAAGAAGATAATAAATATAAATCATATTTCTATGAATATGAAGTAAAATAGATGAAAATACTTGCAAAAATTTAGAAGAACATATATAATATTACAAATTGAATTTAATTATGTTGTAAAAAGAAAATTAGTAGTAATTTATAGTAACTAATAGAGAGGTAATGTTTGGTGGAAATTACTAGGATATAAATTATGAATTACAATTCTTATAGTAATTAACGTGTAGCTACGAAAAGCTGTAATGAGGCAATTATTAAATTGTAAATAAAGGTGGTACCACGATACACATCGTCCTTTAAGGATGATGTGCTTTTTGTTTTTTATTCTAAAGGGAATACAAAAAAATATTTAAAATAAAATAATATAAGGAGGAATTTTTATGGACAAATTAGACTTAATTAAAAGAAAGGCAGTTGATATTTTTTCTGAGGAAGAATTAAAACAAAAATTAGAAAGCGGAAAAAAACTTACAATTAAATTAGGTGCAGATCCATCAAGACCGGATTTACATTTAGGTCATACGGTTGTTTTAAGAGCTTTAAAAACATTCCAAGAAATGGGACATGAAGTTGTTTTCGTAATAGGAGATTTTACAGGAATGATTGGAGATCCATCTGGTAAAAGTAAAACAAGACCAGCTTTAACTTTTGAGCAAACAAGAAAAGCAGGAGAAACATATTTTAAGCAAGTAACAAAAATTTTGGATAAAGATAAAACAAGAATTGCATATAATTCAGAATGGCTTTCTAAAATGACATTTGAAGATGTTATAAAACTTACAAGCAGATATACTGTTGCAAGAATTTTGGAAAGAGATGATTTTAAAAATAGATACGAAAATAATTTACCTTTATCAATGCATGAACTTTTATATCCATTAATGCAAGGATATGATTCTGTAGCATTAAATGCTGATATAGAAATTGGAGGAACTGACCAAACTTTTAACTTATTAGTAGGAAGAGAATTACAAAAAGATTATGGTCAAGAAAGACAGGTTGTTTTAACATTTCCTCTTCTAGTTGGACTTGATGGAAAAGAAAAGATGAGTAAATCATTGGATAATTACATTGGAATAGATGAAGCTCCAGAAGTAATGTACGAAAAAGCCATGAAAATTCCAGATGATGTTCTAATGGATTATTTTAGACTAACAACGGATATCGATACTAAAGAAGCAGAAGATCTAATTAAAGAAGATATTGTAAAAGCACATAGAAGATATGCAGAAGAAATTATAAGAATGTACCATGGAGAAGATAAGATTGCAATGGCAGAAGAAAGATATAAGCAAGTTGCAAAAGGTGGCATTCCAGAAGATATAAAAACTTTTACAATAGAAGATGCAGGAGAAATAAATATTTGTGAATTACTTGTAAAAGTTGGTTTTGCAAGTTCAAAAAGTGAAGCAAAAAGAATGGTTATAGGAAAAGGTGTAAAGATTGATGGAAACACTGTAGAAGATATTAATTATGCTTTTGCACCACAGGGAAGAATTGTTCAATTTGGAAAAAATAAATTTATAAAAATAGTATAGAGGAAGAGGGACGTTCATTTTTTACATAGAAAATTATATGGAACGTCCCCATACCTAAAGGAGAGAAATATGACATTTACAGAATTAAGAGAGAAATATCCTGTTTTTTTATATAATTGGTATAAAATAGAAGAAACAGAAAATGAATTTAAATTTAGTTTTGAATTTGAAATTAAAGGTCTTTCTAAGTTTTGTCCAACATGGAAAATTCCCAAAAAAAGTGATACTTCATATGACAAAAAAATATTGGAAAATTTGGTTTTTAATTTAGGAATGACAGAACTTGTAAGCTATTGGAAAATTACTTGTTCACCAAATGTTTTCGTTAATAATGTAAAACTTACTAATGAGCAAATTGATTGGTGGAAGAAATTGTATTTCTTTGGATTAGGAGAGTTCTTTTATAAAAATAATATAAAGACATCTATTAATGAATTTATGAATATAACATCTGGAAATACAGCTTTAGAGAAAATAAATATTAAGGAAGAATTAAAAGGCTCTTTGGTTCCAATCGGAGGAGGAAAAGATTCGATTGTTACATTGGATATTTTAAAAGAAGATTTTAACGAGAATAATATGTGCTATATAATAAATCCAAGAGGAGCAACAACGGAAACTGTAGAAACTGCAGGATATGGAAAAGATAGAGTTTGCAAAGTAGAAAGAACACTGGATAAAAATATGTTAGAATTAAACAAGCAGGGGTATTTAAATGGGCATACACCATTTTCATCAATTGTTGCATTTTCTAGCCTAATAGTTGCATATCTAAACAAAAAGAAATACATTGTTTTATCAAATGAAGCAAGTGCAAATGAATCAACTATATACGAAGAAGAAGTAAATCATCAATACTCTAAGAGTTATGAATTTGAACAAGATTTTAATAATTATGTAAGAAAAAATATTTTTGAAGATATAACATATTTTAGTTTACTTAGACCAATTAGTGAATATCAAATAGCAAAACATTTTGCAACATTGCCTGAATTTTACAAAGTATTTAAAAGTTGCAATGCCGGTAGCAAAGAAAATAAATGGTGTGGAAATTGCCCAAAATGTCTATTTGTATATATAATTCTATCTCCATTTATGGATAAAAATGATATGATTAATATTTTTGGAGAGGATTTACTAGAAAAAGAAAGCTTAAAAGAGACAATGGAAATGCTTTGTGGCATTCAAAGAAATAAACCATTTGAATGCGTTGGTTCTAGGGACGAAGTAAATACTGCAATATGCGAGGCAATAAGGAAATATGAAAATAACGGTGAAAAATTGCCAGAACTGTATAAATATTATAAAACTACAGAAAAATATAATGAGTACAAAGATAAAGAAAATACATATAACATATTTTATAATTCAGAAAATAATGTTCCAAAACATTATTTGGATTTATTAAAGAAGAGTGGAATAATATGAAAAATACTATATTAGAAAAATTTAAAGAAGATTTAGAAGATAAAAAGATTGCTATTTGGGGTTTGGGAAAAGAAGGAGAATCAACATTACATTTTTTACAGAATAATATTAATTGTAAAGAAATTGCGGTTTTAGAAAAAAGAAATATTCAAGTTCCGGGAGTTACAAGATTAGAAAAAGAAGAAGAGTTAAATAATTATGAACTAATATTTAAAAGTCCAGGAATTGTTGTAAATAATGAAAAAATCTGTAAGGAAAAAATTACTTCCCAAACAGAAGAATTTATAAAAGTTCTAAGAGATCAAATTATAGGAATAACAGGAACAAAAGGAAAAAGTACAACATCAAGTCTAATATATACAATTTTAAAAGAATACTATCCAAATACAGTTTTAGTTGGAAATATAGGAGTTCCATGTTTTAATGCGATAAATGAAATTAATGAAGACACAAAAATAGTATTTGAACTTAGCTGTCATCAATTGGAATTTATAAAATATTCTCCACATATAGCTGTTATAATAAATTTATACCCTGAACATTTAGATCATTACAAGAATTTTGAAAATTATGTAAAAGCTAAATTTAATATCCATAAATTTCAAAAAGAAGGGGACATATTTATATATGGAAAAACTTGCAAAAGATATGTAACAAATAATACTACTACAGATATTTGCATTGATGATTATATAAATAATAGAACAATAAAAATAGATAATGATCAAATAGAAATTTTAGATGATGATACAAATTTAATAGGACAGCATAATTTTTACGACATTGCGATTTCCTATTATATTTGTCATAAGATATATAGAATATCTAATGAGATGTTTAAAACTGCTCTAAAGCAATTTAAAGGGCTACCACATAGATTAGAATATGTTGGTACAGAAAATGGTGTTATGTATTATGATGATTCGATTTCTACAATTGGAGAAACAACAATAGAAGGAATTAAGGCACTAAAAAATGTAAATACATTAATACTTGGAGGCATGGATAGAAAAATTGACTATTCCGAATTGGAAGAATTTATCCTTGCCCATGTGGAAGTGGAAAACATTATTTTAATGCCGGAAACAGGAAAAAGAATTTTTACAGAAATTAAAGAAAAAGAAAATAGAATTAGCAATAGTAGAAGTGGTTACACCGAAAAGAAATACTATTTGGTAAATAACTTAGAAGAAGCAGTAAAAAAAGCAAAAGAAGTAACAAAGAAAAATACAATATGTTTACTTTCTCCTGCAGCAGCAAGCTATGGATTTTTTAAAAATTTTGAAGAAAGAGGGAATAGATTTAAGGAATTAATTTAGTGATAGGATAGAATTCACGAAAAATTCACAAAACATGCATTGACAAATGACACTGTGTCATATATTATATATGATACAGTGTCATTTTTGCTATTGCAATTTAGGCGTATTAATAAAAAATATAAAAGAGGGGAGAATAATGCCAAAAAAGACTTTTTTTAATTTGCCAGAAGAAAAAAAGAAAAAAATTTTAAAATCTGCAGATAAGGAATTTTCGAGGGTCCCAATAGAAAAAGTTTCAATTCAAAATATTATAGAACAAGCAGAAATTCCAAGGGGAAGCTTTTACCAATATTTTGAAGATAAAGAAGATTTATTTGATTATATGATGAACATAAAAATAGGTGACATAGAAAAGAAAATTAACGAGATGATAAAAAAGGAAGATGGGAACATCATAAAAATTTGCATAAATATGTATGATCAAATGATACAAATGGGCCAAGAAAGAAAAAACAATAAATTCTTTAAGCAAATTGTAGAAAATGTGCGAACGAGGGATAATTTAATGTTTATTAAAAAAGTAGAAATGAAAGAGAAGATAGAAAAAACATTATATTCCTTGTATGACAAAAACAAAGAGATTTTAAATATTAAAAATCAAAAAGAATTTGAACTTGTTATAGAAATATTATTTTCTATAACAAGGAGGAGGATTGTAGCTTCGTTAAACTACAAGAATTCAGAAGAAGCAAGAGAAGAATTTTTAAAAGAAATTGAATTTATAAAAAATGGGATTTTAAAATAGGAAAAACGAGAAAGTCACTAAGACCAAAAGGAGGAAAGAAATGTTAAAAATATTAAAGAATTTAAAGAAGTCAGCTATTTCTGTTATTGCAATTATAATTCTTTTATGTGTGCAAGCTGCAACAGATTTAGCTTTACCAACATATACTTCTAGAATTGTAAATATTGGTATTCAACAAGGAGGAATAGAGTATGCAGTTCCGGAAGCAATTTCTAAAAATCAATTAGATACTTTATTACTATTTACTTCTGATGATGATAGCATTTTAAATTCTTACGAGATTATTACAGAAGATAATAAAGACTATGATAAGTATTTAAAGAAGTATCCAGAGATCGAAAAACAAGAGGTATATATTGTTAAAGACCTAAATAATGAAGAATTAAGTAATTTAAGTAATATAATGGCAAAACCATTACTTGGATTATCTGCAATAAGGAACTTTAGCAATACAGACAATAGCCAAAATACAAACAGTGTTACTATGGAAAATATGCCAGAGGAAGAATTGCAAAAGCTATTAGATGAAAGAACATCAACTTTATCAGAAACAATGGTTGAGCAGGCAGCAATTCAAGAGGTAAAAGAAGAATATAAATTATTAGGAGCAGATACGGACAGTATACAAAATACATTTATATTAATTTCCGGATTACAAATGCTAGGAATTGCATCTATTACAATGATAAGTGCAATTACAATAATGCTTCTATCTTCTAGAGTTGCAGCAAAATTAGGAAAGACTCTAAGAGAAAAAATATTTAAGAAAGTATTAAGCTTTTCAACAGAGGAATTTAACGGATTCTCTACAGCATCATTAATTACGCGTACAACAAACGACATTCAACAAATACAAATGTTACTTACAATCTTATTTAGAGTAGTTGTATATGCACCTATAATTGCAATAGGTGGAATTATAAGAGTTATATTTAACAGTGATGCATCAATGGCATGGATAATTGCTTTAGCTGTTATTTGTATAGTAATAATCGTTCTTACATTAATGATAGTAGCAATGCCAAGATTTAAAATATTGCAAAAATTAGTTGACAAATTAAATCTAGTATCACGTGAAATTTTAACTGGTAGCCAAGTAATTCGTGCTTTTAATACAGAAGAAAGAGAAGAAAAAAGATTTGATAATGCAAATATGGATTTAATGAAAACGCAGGTATTTGTTAATAGAGCAATGAGTATTATGATGCCAGCTTTAATGCTTGTTATGAACTGTATTGCAATTCTTATTGTTTGGATAGGAGGACATAATGTAGATGCAGGAATAATTCAGGTTGGAGATGTTATGGCATTTATACAATATACTATGCAAATTGTAATGGCATTTTTAATGATATCAATGGTATCTATTATGCTTCCACGTGCTAGTGTTTCTGCAGAACGTATTAATGAAGTATTGGAGACAGAACCTAAAATAAGTGATAAAGAAAAAACAAAAAGCTTTGATGAAAGTAAAAAAGGTTATGTTGAATTTAAAGATGTATCATTCCACTATCCGGATGCAGATACAGAAGTTGTAACAGACATATCTTTTGTAGCAAAACCAGGAGAAACAACAGCTTTAATTGGAAGTACAGGTAGTGGAAAATCTACAATAGTAAATTTAATTCCAAGATTTTATGATGTAACTGGTGGAGAACTATTGGTTGATGGAATAAATGTTAAAGATGTAAGCCAAGGTGAGTTAAGAAAGAGAATTGGATTCGTGCCACAAAAGGGAATATTATTCTCTGGAACAATAGAATCTAATATAAAATATGGAGATGAAAATATAACAGATGAGCAAATGGTAGAAGCTGCTAGAATTGCTCAGGCAGAAGAGTTTATAGAGGCAAAACCATTAAAATATCAAGAACCAATTTCGCAAGGTGGTGGCAATGTTTCTGGAGGACAAAAACAACGTTTGTCAATAGCAAGAGCAATTGCAATAAATCCAGAGATATTAGTATTTGATGATAGTTTTTCTGCATTGGATATGAAGACGGATAAAATCTTAAGAGAAGAACTTGCAAAACATACTAAGGAGAAAACTGTAATAATAGTTGCACAAAGAATTAGTACAATTATGAATGCGGACCAAATAATAGTATTGGATGAAGGCAAAATCGTAGGTAAAGGAACACATGAAGAATTGTTAGAAAACTGCGAAACATATAAGCAAATTGCTTTATCACAACTTTCAAAGGAGGAATTGGAAAATGGCAGAAAATAAAAATTTTAGACCTCCAATGGGAGGTATGGGGCATAGAGGCGGAAGAGTAGTAGAGAAGCCAAAAGATTTTAAAGGAACTACAAAAAAATTAATAAAAAATTATTTAGCAAAATACAAGATACCAATTATAGTTGTAATATTATTTGCAATAGGAAGTACAATATTTTCAATTATAGGACCGAAGGTTTTAGGAAATGCAACTACAGAAATATTTAATGGATTAATAAGCAAATTATCAGGTGGAACGGGAATAGATTTTGGAAAATTAGGCACAATATTACTTACTCTATTAGGCCTATATGCAATTAGTGCAATATTTTCATTAATTCAAGGTTTTACGATGACAACAGTAACACAAAAAATAACATATAAAATGCGTAATGACCTAGTTCACAAGATTAACAAATTACCAATGAAATATTTCGACAAAAGAACGCATGGAGAAGTTTTATCTATAATAACAAATGATATAGATACTGTATCACAAAACTTAAACCAAAGTATTACACAAATTATAACATCAATTTGTACAATTATTGGTATATTAATAATGATGTTTTCAATTAGTTGGGTAATGGCTGTCGCATCTTTGCTTATATTACCAATAACAGCATTACTAAGCTTTATAATTGTAAAACGTTCACAAAAATATTTTAAGGCACAACAAGATTATTTAGGACATGTAAATGGTCAAGTAGAAGAGGTTTATGGTGGACATTTAATTGTAAAAGTATTTAATGGTGAGAAAAAGGTAACAGAAACATTCACAAAAGCAAATGATGTTTTATATAAATCAGCTTGGAAATCTCAATTCCTATCTGGTTTAATCCATCCTGTAACAAATTTTATTGGTAATGTTGGATATGTTATGGTTGCAATTTTGGGTGGATATTTAACAGTACAGGGTAAAATTGCAGTTGGTGATATTCAGAGCTTTATACAATATAACAGACAATTTATTCAACCAATAACACAGATTGCTCAAATTTCTGGTACATTACAAGCTATGATTGCTGCAGCAGAAAGAGTTTTTGAATTTCTAGAAGAACCAGAAGAACAAGAAACAGATAAAGGAAGCATAAATGTTAATGAATTAAAAGGAAATGTGGTATTTGATCATGTTAATTTTGGATATGATGCAGATAAAACAATTATTAACGATTTTTGTGCAAATGTTAAAGATGGGCAAAAGATTGCAATAGTAGGTCCAACAGGTGCTGGTAAAACAACAATGGTAAAACTTTTAATGAGATTTTACGATGTAAATTCTGGTGGAATATATGTAGATGGACATAATATTAAAGACTTTAAGAGATCTGAGCTAAGAAAAATGTTTGGAATGGTTTTACAAGACACATGGTTATTTAGCGGAACTGTTGAAGATAACATAAAGTATGGAAAACCTGATGCATCAGAAAGTGAAGTAATAGAAGCTGCAAAGGCTGCACATGTACATCATTTTATTAGAACATTGTCAAAAGGCTATAAATCTATATTAAATGAGGAAACAAGCAATGTATCTGCAGGACAAAAGCAATTATTAACAATTGCAAGAGTTATATTAGCAGATCCAAAAATCCTAATATTGGATGAGGCTACAAGTTCAATAGATACAAGAACAGAACAACAGATTCAATCAGCTATGGACAATTTAATGAAAGGAAGAACCAGTTTTATAATTGCACATAGATTATCTACAATAAAAAATGCTGATTTAATATTAGTTATGGAGCATGGAGATATAGTTGAACAAGGAAATCATGAGGAACTTTTAGCTAAAAATGGTGCTTATGCTAGACTATATAATTCTCAATTCGATGAAGGAGAGGAATAAAATATGGAAAGAAAAGAAGCTATAGATTTATTAAAAAAATATAATAAAGAAGAATTTCACCTAAGGCATGCTCTAACTGTAGAACATGTAATGAGATATATGGCAAAAAAATATGGATATGACGAAGATTTTTGGGGATTGGTAGGGCTTATGCATGATGTAGATTTTGAAAAGTATCCAAATGAACATTGCCAAAAAGCGCCAGGTATTTTAAAGGAAATAGATGCTAGTGATGACTTTATACATGCAGTTTGTAGTCATGGATATGGAACATGTACACAAATAAAACCAGAACATGAAATGGAAAAAATATTATTTGCTGTAGATGAACTTACAGGACTTATATGGGCTGCAACTTTAATGAGACCTTCTAAGAGTACAAAAGACATGGAAGTATCTAGTATAAAGAAAAAGTACAAAGATAAAAAGTTTGCAGCGGGTTGCTCAAGAGAAATAATATTGAAAGGTGCAGAACTTCTTAATTGGGATTTAGAAAGATTAATTACTGAAACATTAGAAGCTATGAAAGAAACAGAAGATGATGTAAATAAAGAATTAAAAGAAATTATATAGAGATAATAACTGCTAATGCAATGAAGTATTCATTGGAGAATAGAAAGTAATAATATGGAGATATAAAAGTATATCTTAGAGATTTTTAAAACTATTTGAAGTGATATAAAAATTAAAAGTGGTAATGGAACTCAAAGTAACCCGTATATATTTGTAGAATAAATGTTATTATA
>CALYAI010000016.1 GCA_944393475.1 uncultured Clostridia bacterium | reverse complement strand
ATGAAGAAGTTAAAGTTTCTGTAATACATTCAGCAGTTGGAGCTGTTACAGAATCAGATGTTACACTTGCAAATGTATCTAATGCTATAATTATTGCATTTAATGTAAGACCAGTTGCAACAGCAAAAGCAGAAGCAGAAAAAGATAAAGTAGAAATAAAACAATATTCAGTAATATACCAAGCTCTAGAAGACGTAGAAACAGCAATGAAGGGTATGCTTGCTCCAAAATACGTAGAAAGAGTAATTGGAACTGCAGAAATAAGACAAACATTTAGAATTTCTAATGTTGGAACAGTTGGTGGAGCATTTGTACTAAGTGGAAAAATTGAAAGAAATGCTGGAGTACGTGTAATACGTGAAGAAGTAGTTATACACGAAGGGAAATTGGTATCTTTAAAAAGATTTAAAGATGATGCTAAAGAAGTTAACAAAGGTTTTGAATGTGGTTTACAAATAGAAAACTACAATGATTTAAAAGAAGGAGACATTATAGAAGCATTTGTAATGGATGAAGTAAAAAGATAAATGCATTCTATAAAAGGAGGTATATATGCCTAGTAAAAATTCAAATAGATTAAACAGGATCGACGAAGAAATGAAAAAGGAAATAAGTCATATTATTACATATGACTTAAAAGATCCTAATATAACAGGTTTAATAAGTGTTACTAAGGTAAGAGTTAGTGGAGATCTAAAATACGCAAAAGTTTATGTAAGTATGATAAATGCTAAAGATAATAAACAAGTTTTAGCAGCATTAAAGAAATCATCAGGATTTGTTAGAACAGAGATCGCTAAAAAAATGAATTTACGTGTAACACCGGAAATAATATTTATTTTTGATGATTCAATTGAATATGGTGCAAAAATAGATACGATTCTTAAAGAAGTAATGAAAGATATTAAACCAGAAAATAAAGGAGAATAGCCATGACAACTTTAGATAATATTGTAGAAGAAGTAAAAAAGGCTGAAAGTATAGTTATTTTAACTCACGAAAGCCCAGATGGAGATGCTGTTGGAAGTGCTCTTGCAATGTATAATGCATTAAAACAATTAGGAAAAAATGCAGATGTTATAGTACCAAAATATAGTAGGATATTTAAATATTTACCAGGAGCAGAAGAAATTTTAACAGAAGGAAAAAAAGAACAATATGATTTAGCAATTTCATTGGATTGTGGGAGCATGGATCGATTAAACGGATGGCAAAGCTATTTTGTTAATGCAAAAACAAGTATAAATATAGATCATCATACAAAAAATTCAATGTTTGGAGATTTTAACTATGTTGATCCAGCTTCACCTGCATGTTGCCAAATATTAATAATAGTATTGGAAGCATTAAATATAAAGATAACAAAAGAAATAGGAACATGTTTATTAACTGGAATAATAACTGATACAGGTGGGTTTAAATACCAAGGAGTAACATCGGAGACTTTTCAATTTGTAGCGTGGCTATTACAAAGTGGCATAAATGTTTCAGAAATATATCAAAAAGCATTACAAATAAAAACAAAAGCAAATTATGAATTAACAAAAATAGCTATGAATAGAATGGAATTCTTAGAAAATGGCAAAATTGCATTTACATACATAACACTTAATGATGAAGAAGAAGTAAAAGCAGAAGAAGGAGACCATGAAGGAATTGTAGAGATAGGAAGAGATATCGAAGGTGTAGAAGTTTCTATATTTTTACATCAAAAGGATGAAAAAACATATAAAGTATCATTTAGATCAAACAATTATGTAAATGTCTCAGATGTAGCAACAATATTTGGTGGAGGAGGTCATATAAGAGCAGCTGGCTGTAAAATGACTGGAATACCTGAACAAATAAAAACAAACTTAGTAGCACAAGTAAAAAAATTACTTAGGGATTAGGGAACGTCCTTAAACTCCCTAGATGGAACTTTAGGAAAATAACCTTAAAGTTCTTTTATTTTAGCATTAAAGGTGAAAATATGGATGGAATTATATTAGTAAACAAAGAAAAGGAATATACATCACACGATATAGTAGCAATTTTAAGGAAAAAATTAAATATTTCAAAAGTTGGACATACAGGAACGTTGGACCCTAATGCAACAGGAATATTGCCAATACTAATTGGAAAGGGAACTAAATTTTCTAAATATCTAATAAATCACGACAAAATATACGAAGTGGAATTGGAACTTGGTAAAAAAACAGATACAGCAGATATAGAAGGAAAGATATTAGAAGAAAGACATGTGGATTCGGATTATATAAGTAAAAATATTAAGAAAGTTCTAGATATGTTTATAGGAGAGCAAGAACAAATACCACCAATGTATTCTGCAATAAAGGTAAATGGAAGAAAACTATATGAATATGCACGCTCAGGGCAGAAAATAGAAATAAAGCCAAGAAAAATAGAAATATATAACATCGAATTAATTGAGCAAAATAAAAATATTATAAAATTTATAGTAAGCTGTTCAAAAGGAACATACATAAGAAGTTTGTGTGAAGATATTGCAGAAAAATTAAATAATGTTGGATATATGAAGAATTTAAAAAGACTACAAGTTGGAAATTTTAATGTTAAAGATTCAATAAAAATTAATGACATAGATATCAAAAACATAAATGAACATATAATAACATTGGAAAATTTGTTAAAGGATGAGCCAAGTATTGAATTAAGCAAAAGAAAAATAAAACTATTTTTTAATGGGGTGCAAATAACTGTACCAAATGATGATGGAATTTTCAAAATATATAGTGAAGGAAAATTTATAGGAACAGGAATAGTAAAAAATAAATTATTAAAAAGAGATATTATACTTTAAGAGGAGTAATAAATGGATTTAGAAAAAATAAAAAATGCTAGGACAAAATATATTGGGAAAAATATAGAATATTTTAATACTATAGATTCAACACAAACAGAAGCCAAAAGAAATGTGGATAAATATGTAAATGGAACTATAATAATAGCTGATGAACAAACAGATGGAAAAGGCACACATGGTAGAATTTGGCATACAAAATCCAATAATATAGCTATGACAATTATATTAAAACCAAATATAAATATAAATAAATTAGAAGGATTTACCATAGAAGTTGCACAAAATATATTATCTGCAATTAAAGATTTGTATAGAATAGAGTTAAAAGTAAAGCTACCAAATGATTTACTATTAAATGATAAAAAAATATGTGGAATTTTAACAGAAAGCACTACTATTAAAGATATAGTTAATGAAATATTTATAGGAATAGGATTTAATGTTAATCAAAAAGAATTTCCAGAGGATATAAAAGAAATCGCAACATCATTATACAAAGAAACTAAATTAGAATATGATGTTGAAGAAATAATTTCTAAAATAATAGAGAACATAGAAAAAGAAATAGAGAAAAGAATTAATTCATAGTAATACATGCTATGCAATAGAATTGTAAAAATCACGAAAAAGGTGTATAATAAATTATATGCAGACGCATTTAATAGGCAATAAAGAAAGGAAGAAATAATTATTTCCGATATGTCTGCACAGGGATAGGTTCGGTACGAAAGGAAGGAAATGTCCAGATTTATTGTATTTATCAACGACTTACAGGATAATGGAGAGCTCATTGACTGCTTTGACGGTCAAAAGGTCGCCAAGAACCCTGTGGTCACCATTGCTGACGCAGACAGCTGCGAGACATGCCTGCATTCTTGCACTATAGAATTGTATGGCGAGTACTATGAAAAGTGCGAGATAAACTTTGGCAAAGTCGAGAGTGATGAGGCGTTGCCTGAGATCAAGGAAGGGACGCTGAGGAAGCTACTTTTGGCAAACGAGTTCGAGATCGATCTACCACAGAAGTTCGCGAAGGACCCAATTGCTTTAAGAGCGGTACAGAAACTGAATTTGCTACTCCGTTGGACGATCAAGATCCATTATGGAGAGCAGATCGAGAAACTTCCGATCCTGGAAGTTAACTTGCCGCGAGTTATAAGTCTTCGATAGACGAAGCGAGAGCCAAGGCGTAGTTGTGTCACAAAGCAGAACGAAGCCTATTATAGTGATGTTGCTAAAGCATCACAAACAAGAGGAACGGATTTATCCGTTCCTCTTGTTATTATAAAATTTACCTTGATATAAATTTTTTCCTTTTAATAATTTATCAAAACCGTTTAAAATCCATTTTTTATGTAAGTTCCATTCTGGAGCAATAAGCAAATTTTTTGGAGCATCTCCAGAGATTCTATGTATTATTATATTAGGATTTAGATGTGTAATAATATATGCCAAATTATCTAAATAATATGCTAATGAGATTGGGATATATTCTTTTTTATAATACATATTTGCTAAAATCGTATTTTTTACTACATATGTAGAATGTATTTTTAGGCCTTGAATATCACAATTATTTATAAATTTAACGGTATCTTCTATATCTTTACTAGTTTCGTTTGGAAGTCCAATCATAATATGTGCAATAACATCTATATTATATTTTCTTAAAATTTTAACAGCATAAGAAAAAGTATCATTAGAATAGCAACGATTAATTAAATTTCCAATATCTTCATTTGCAGTTTGCAAACCTAATTCAACAGAAACATCATATCTGTTCAAATATGATGCTAATAATTTTGCAATATCTTCTGTTATACAATCAGGTCTTGTTGCAACAGATAGACCAACGATTTTATTACTAGCATTTAAGGCTAAATCGTATTTGTTTTTTAAATTTTCTAAAGTATCATATGTATTAGAAAAATTTTGAAAATAAACAATAAATTTATTTGCTCGCTTACCTCGATAACTATTCAAAAAATTAGTTATTTGTTTTGTTATTTGGCAATCGGGAAATTTAATTAATTCACCAGAGCCTTTTTCGCTACAAAAGATACATCCTTTAGTAGATAGTTTTCCATCACGATTAGGACATGTAAAACCAGCATCTATGCAGATTTTTAATGTTCTTTCACCAAATTTTTCTTTATAATATGTATTTAAATGATTATATCTTTGTTTACATTCCATAATGCGGATATTATAACACAAAACATGTAATATAACAACTGACTTAGCAGGATAATAGAATTTGAAAAAACATCTAAAATATGGTAAAATATATGCAGTATTTTGTTTAAAAATTATACTCAAAATCTGACCGGTCGGACTAATTAAAAATGCTCTAAAAAAATATAAAATAATATAGTAAATTATTTAGGAGAAAATTATGAGCAATATAAAGATAATCGCAAGTGGAAGTTATATTCCTAGCATAAAAGTAACAAATGAAGAATTAGAGGAAAAATATAATGTAGAAAATGGATATATTATAAAAATGACTGGCATAAAACAGAGATTTTATGCAAAAGAAGATGTAGAGGAATTAGCAATAAAATGTGCAAAAAACACATTAAACAATCTACAAGAAAAAATTGATTTAATAATAGTTGCATCAACCACGCAAGCAGAGCAAATGCCAAGTGTATCATATAAAATACAAAAATACTTTAATATAGAAGATTGTATGTGTATGGATATTTTGGCAGGTTGTGCAGGTTTTATAAATGCATTTGATATTGCAAAAATGTATATTGATTCTAATAAAGTTAATACAGCATTGGTAATAGGAGTGGAAAAGTTATCACACTATATAGATAAAAATGATATAAATACAGAAATACTTTTAGCAGATGGTGCAGGAGCAGTCGTAATAAAAAAATGTGATGATACAAAATTATATGATTCGTACATAAGAAGTAATGGTCAAGAAGGAGAGATATTAACAACATCAAATAGTTTAAACTCAAAAATATATATGAATGGAAAAGAAGTATATAAATATGCTGTAAAAGAAACTGTTAAAAATGTAAAGAAGTTATTAGAAGAAAATAACATAAATATAGACGATATTAAATATATAATTCCACATCAATCAAATATGAGAATATTAACATCAATGTCAAAAAAATTAGAAATAGAGCCGAGAAAAATGTATTCAAATGTAGAAAATATAGGCAATACATTTTGTGCAAGTATTCCAATAGCATTGGACGAAATTTTAAAATCAAATAAACTACAAGAAAATGATAAAATAATTTTATTAGGATATGGTGGTGGACTAAATACAGGTAGTATTCTACTAGAAATTTAGATTAATATTATAAAATTAGGAAAAGAGGTAAAATATGAAAATCGCATTTTTATTTCCAGGTCAAGGAGCTCAAACAGTTGGAATGGGAAAAGATTTATATGATGAATATGATCAAATAAAAGAAGTATATAAAAAAGCTTCTGAAATATCTGGGAAGGATATTTCAGATATAACATTTAATTCAACAATGGAAGAATTAAGTAAAACAGAAAATACGCAACTTGCAATTGCTACAATGAGTTTGGGAATATTAAAAGTTTTAGAAGAAAAAGGTGTACAACCTGAAATAGCAGTAGGACTAAGCCTAGGAGAATATCCTGCGTTGGTAACAGGTGGATATTTAAGATTTGAAGATGCTATAAAATTATTAAAATATCGTAGTTATTATATGGAACATGAAGTTGAACCAGGAAATTATAGTATGGCAGCTGTAATTGGTTTAGATAGCAAGATAATAGAAGATGTTTGCAAAGAAATTGCAGGAACAGGTAAATTTATTACACCTGCTAATTATAATTATTCAGGTCAAACAGTTATATCTGGAAATGAAGAAGCAATAGATATCGCAATAGAGAAATTAAAGGAAAAAGGTGCAAAAAGAGCTTTAAAATTAGCAACAGGAGGACCTTTCCATACAGAAAAATTAGATAGAGCAAAAGAGTTATATACAGAAAAATTAAAAGAAGTAAAATTTAATAAGGAAAATCCAAAAGCAAAGGTAATAAAAAATTTAGATGGAACATTTTATGAGAAAAATGATGATATGGTGGACATCCTATCAAAACATATAGTAAGTTCTGTAAGATTCGACAAAGCGATAAAATTAATGCAGGAAGAAGGAATTGATACTTTTGTAGAAATAGGACCTGGAAAAACTTTAACGGGATTTGTTAGAAAAGAAATAAAAGATACAAATATTTTTAACATAAATAGTGTGGAATCATTGGAAAATTTTTTAAATGAAATAAAATAATCTAAAGAGGAGGAAAACAAATGGAAAGAAAAGTAGCTTTAATAACAGGTGGAACTAGAGGAATTGGTAAGGCAATAGCAAAAAAGTTTGCAAAGAATGGATATAATTTGGTTCTAAATTATGTTTCTGATAATACAGATTTAGATGAAGTAAAAGAAGAATTCAAAGATTATGGGATAGAGGTATTATTGGAAAAAGCAGATGTTAGTAATTATGAACAATGTGAAAATATGGTGAAATCAGCAATAGAAAAATTTGACAGAATTGATGTATTAATAAATAATGCAGGAGTTACAAGGGATAACCTTTTAATGAGAATGAAAGAAGAAGATTTTGACAAAGTAATTTCTATAAATTTAAAAGGAACATTTAATTTAACAAAATTAGTAACTCCATATATGATGAAAAAAAGAGAGGGAAGAATAGTTAGCATTTCTTCTGTAGTAGGAGTTATGGGAAATGCTGGACAATCAAATTATGCAGCATCAAAAGCTGGAATAATTGGTTTTACAAAGAGTGTTGCAAAAGAACTTGCTTCAAGAAATATATTAGCAAACTGTGTAGCACCTGGATTTATAGCTACAGACATGACATCAGTACTAAGTGACAAAGTAAAAGAAAGCATAAATGCACAAATTCCATTAAAAAGAATGGGAACAGCTGACGAAATTGCAAATGCAGTATACTTCTTAGGTGGAGAAGAAAATACATATATAACAGGTCAAACATTAAATATAGATGGAGGTATGATTTAAAAATGGAAAGAAGAGTTGTTGTAACAGGTATAGGAGCAATCACACCAATAGGAAATTCAGCAAAAGAATTCTGGGAAGGCATTAAAGAGGGAAAATGCGGTATAGATGAAATAACAAAAGTAGATACGAGTGATCTAAAAGTAAAATTAGCAGCAGAAGTAAAAAATTATAATGCAGAAGATTATTTCGATAGAAGGACAGCAAGAAGAATGGACTTATACTCACAATATGCAGTTATAGCATCTAGAGAAGCATTAAAGGATAGTGGAATAACAGAAGAAAATACAGATATGAACAAAGTAGGAACAGTTATTGGATCAGGAATTGGTGGATTAAACACAATGGAAAAAGATATTGGTGCATGTGCAATTAAAGGCCCAGATAGAGTATCACCAATGTTTATACCAATGGGAATACCAAATATGGCAGCAGGAAATGTTTCTATAGATTTGGGATTAAAAGGAGAATCAATTGCTATAGTTACAGCTTGTGCAACAGGAACTCATTCAATTGGTGAAAGTTATAGAATGATTAAACATGGATATCAAGACGTTATTCTAACAGGAGGAACAGAAGCTCCAATCACAAAAGTTGGAATAGCAGGATTTCAAAATATTAAAGCACTAACACAAGCAACTGACAAAAATAGAGCTAGTATTCCTTTTGATGCTGAAAGAAGCGGATTTGTAATGGGAGAAGGTGCAGCAGTTATAGTTCTAGAAGAATTAGAGCATGCTAAAAAAAGAGGAGCACATATATATGCAGAAATAATTGGATATGGTGCTTCATCAGATGCATATCATATTACATCACCAACACCGGATGGTGAAGGAGCAGCAAGAGCAATGGTTTCTGCAATAGAAGATGCAAAGATTGAACCAGATGATATTACATATATAAATGCACATGGTACATCTACACACTTAAATGATTCTGGAGAAACAATGGCGATAAAAAAAGCACTAGGAGAAGAAGCTAGCAAAAATGTCTTAGTAAGTTCTACGAAAAGTAATACAGGTCACATGCTAGGTGCCGCAGGAGGAATAGAAGCCATTGTATGTATTAAAGCAATAGAAGATGGATATGTACCAGCAACAATAAATTATAAAGTACCTGACCCAGAATGTGATTTAGATATAGTACCAAACGAAGGAAGAAATGTAGAAATAAAATGTGCAATGTCAAATTCATTAGGTTTTGGTGGACATAATGGATCATTAATATTTAAAAAATATGAAGAATAATATGAAAATAATATATATAAAATCTAAGCAATAAAAGAAAGGAAAGATGAAAATGGAATATAGTGATATCAAAAGATTATTGGACGATATGGGAAATTCTAAAGTAGATAGTTTGGATATAGAATTTCCAGATGGAACAAAAATAAAGATGAAAAAAAATGAAGCAAAAATAATTCCACCAGAAGTATTAACAGAGATAGAAAATCCAGTAGTGAAAGATATAACATTACCTGCAGAATCAAAAGAAGAAAAATCTGTAATACCAACAGAAAACTGCAAAGTAGTAAAATCACCAATGGTAGGAACTTTCTATAGTAGTCCATCTCCAAAAGATGAACCATATGTAAAAGTTGGTGACAAAGTAAAAAAAGGAGATGTACTTTGCGTAATAGAGGCAATGAAATTAATGAACGAAATAGAATCAGAATTTGATGGCGAAATAGTAGAAATCTGTGTAAAAAATGAAGATATGGTAGAATATGGAACACCATTGTTTAAAATAAAATAAAAAATTAGAATCCGTTTTTTAGGAGGAAGAAAAAATGTTAGATATAAATGAAATTATGAATATAATACCACAAAGACCACCATTTTTAATGATAGATAGAGTGGAGGAATGTGTACCAGGAGAAAGCTGTGTTGCATATAAAAATGTATGTATAAATGAACCTCACTTTCAAGGACATTTTCCTGGAAATCCAATAATGCCAGGAGTATTAACAATAGAAGCTTTAGCACAAACAGGAGCTGTTGCAATACTTTCTATGCCAGAAAATAAAGGAAAAAATGCTCTTTTTGGTGGAGTTGATAAACTAAGATTTAAAAGACAAGTAATACCTGGAGATGTATTAAAATTAGAAGTAAAAATAATAAAAAGAAAAGGACCAATAGGCGTTGGGGAAGCAGTAGCTACAGTGAATGGTGAAATTGCTGTAAAAGGTGAACTTACTTTTGCTATTGTAGGCGATTAATTTAAGAAAGGAATTGAAAATAAAATGTTAAAAAAGATATTAATTGCAAATAGAGGAGAAATAGCTGTTAGAATAATAAGAGCATGTAGAGAAATGGGAGTAAAAACAGTTGCTGTTTATTCTGAAGCGGATAAAACAGCTTTACATACTAAGCTTGCTGATGAAGCTGTTTGTATAGGACCTGCTCCATCTAAAAAAAGCTATTTAAATGTAAAAGCAATAATAGAAGCAGCATGTTTAACAGGTGCTGACAGCATACATCCAGGATTTGGATTTTTATCAGAGAATAGCAGTTTCGCAAAGATGTGTGACGAAATAGGTTTAAAATTTATCGGACCAAAGCCAGAAATAATAGAACTAATGGGAAATAAATCTAAAGCAAAAGAAACTATGAAAAATGCTGGTGTACCAGTTGTTCCTGGTTCTGATGGATTAATATATACAATGCAAGAAGCAATAAATATTTCTAATGAAATAGGCTATCCTGTGATGCTAAAAGCATCTGCTGGTGGTGGCGGAAAAGGAATTAGAGTTGCATATAATGAAGAAGAATTAAGAAAAGCATATGAAATAGTAAAACAAGAGGCGTCAATTTCATTTAATGATGACAGCATATATATCGAAAAATTTATAGAAAATCCAAGACATATCGAAATACAAGTAATGGCTGATGAACATGGAAATGCAATACATTTGGGAGAAAGAGATTGTACAGTTCAGAGAAGAAACCAGAAGATGTTAGAAGAAACACCTTCTGGAATAATAGATAGCAGATTAAGAGAAAGAATGGGAGCTGTTGCTGTAAAAGCAGTAAAAGAAGTTGGATACACTAATGTTGGAACAATAGAGTTTCTAGTAGATAAAAATAAGGATTTTTATTTTATGGAAATGAATACAAGAATTCAAGTAGAACATCCAATAACAGAAATGGTAACAGGTTTGGACCTAATAAAAGAACAAATACGTATTGCTTCTGGAGAGAAAATGCAATACAAACAAAAAGATATCACATTTACAGGACATTCATTAGAAGCAAGAATAAATGCAGAAAACCCAGAAAAGAATTTTATGCCATGCCCAGGAACAATAGAAGAATTACATTTACCTGGTGGAAATGGAGTAAGAGTAGATACAGCACTATATTCCGGTTATACAGTTCCACAAAGCTATGATTCAATGATTGCAAAAGTAATAGTGCATGGAAACAATAGGGATGAATCAATAGCAAAAATGAAAAGTGCATTGGCTGAATTTGTAATCTCCGGAATAGATACAAATATAGATTTTATATTAAAAATATTAAATAATGAAACATTTATAAAAAATACATATGATACATCTTTTATAGAAAAAGAGCTTGAAAAAAAGAAATAACAAAATAATAGTAAATATATCTAAAGCGAATGTATAAAGAACAAATACATTCGCTTTTTAATGCTCAAAAAACAGAATTTGCTATTGTAATAAAGAGAAAATTGATATAGAATTAAGTCGAAAAACTAACAAGATTAGGAGGAAAAATAAAAAATGACACAAGCGGATAAAAACTTTATCGAAACATGTAAAGAAATTATTGAACATGGATATTCTTCAGAAGGTACAAATGTACGTACTAGGTGGGAAGATGGAAGTGAAGCAAATTATTATTCAATTGTAGGTGTTACAAATAAATATGACGTAGGAAAAGAATTTCCAATGATAACATTAAGGAATAATTCAAAAACAATTTATAAAGCAATAGATGAAATTTTGTGGATATGGCAAAAAAAATCAAATAATGTAAAAGACTTAAATTCACATATATGGGATCAATGGATGGACGAAAATGGTTCAATAGGAAAAGCATATGGATATCAATTAGGTAAAAAATATCAATTTAAAACAAAAGAAGGAATAAAAGAAATGGATCAAGTAGATTATGTTTTATATTTACTAAAAAACGATCCCTCAAGTCGTAGAATAATGACAAACATATTTAATCACGAAGAGCTAAAAGACATGAATTTAGAACCATGTGCATATGGAACACAGTGGTTAGTAAAAGAAGGAAAATTACATTTAATACTAAATCAACGTTCACAAGACATGTTAACAGCAAATGGATGGAATGTTATGCAATATGCAGCACTTCAATATATGTTTGCACAGGTTTCTGGACTAGAAGTAGGAACATTAACACATAATATTGGTGATTGCCATATATACGATAGGCATATACCGCTAGTAAAACAATTATTAGAAGCAAAATCAATGGATGTTACACCAAAATTAGTTATAAATAATAATACAAAGGATTTTTATGAATTCAAAGTAGAAGATTTCGAAATACAAGATTATGATTATCAAAAAGATATAAAAATTGGTAAGATACCAGTTGCAGAATAAAAAATATTAAGTATTACAAGTTTATAATAATAAGGAGGAAAAAATGCTTAGTATAGTAGTCGCAAAAGCAAAAAACAATATAATAGGAAAAGATAATAAAATGATTTGGCATTTGCCAGCAGACCTAAAACATTTTAAGGAATTAACAACTGGTCATACAATAATTATGGGAAGAAAGACATTCGAATCTTTAGGAAGACCATTACCAAATAGAAAACACATAATATTTAGCCAAAATCCAGACTTAAAATTAAATTACGAAAATGTAGAAGTAGTACATTCATTACTTCAAATTCAGGAATTAATAGAAGGAAAAGAAGAAGCATTTGTAATAGGTGGAGCAATGATATATAATTTTTTAATGCCATATGTAAGAAAAATGTATGTAACTGAAATAGAAAAGGAATTTGAAGGAGATGCATTTTTCCCTAGAATAGATGAAAAAATATGGAAGGAAACAAGCAGAGAAAAAGGAATACAAGACGATAAAAACAAATTAGAATATTATTTTATAACATATGAAAGAAAAGATTAAGGATGTGGAAAAATGAATGAGATTTATGATGCAATAGTAATAGGAATGGGACCTGGATCAATATTTTTTGCATACGAAATGTTGCAACATACAAAGAATAAAAAAATATTATTAATAGAACAAGGAAAAAGAGTAGAACAAAGAAGTTGTCCAATAGAAACAATTGGAAAATGTGTAAAATGCAAACCTTTTTGCAATATAACAAGTGGATTTTCTGGTGCTGGAGCTTTTTCAGACGGGAAGCTATCATTATATAATAAAGAAGATGATGATTTTTACATAGGAGGAGATCTACACAAATACATTGGTGTGGAGAAAACTAAAGAACTAATAGATTATACTGATCAAATATATTTAAAAATGGGAGCAGATCCAAAATTAGAAGGAACAGAGCATAAGGAAGAAGTACAAGTAATAAAAAACAAAGCAAAAAAAGAAGATATAACATTAATAGACATACCAATAAGGCATTTAGGAACAGAAAAGGCTCATGAATTATATAAAAAATTAGAAGATTATTTGGAAGAAAATAATATAGATTTAATGTTTGAAACAATCGTAGAAAACATAATAATCGAAGATAATGAAGCAAAGGGCGTTTTTGTAAGAAATGCAAACAACGAGGACACAGATACAATATATGGGAAAAATATAATAATAGCAGTTGGAAGAAAAGGTGCAAACTGGCTTGTAGATATGTGTAACGAACACAACATAAAAACAGAGGCTGGAGTAGTAGATATAGGTGTAAGGTATGAATTAGCAGATGAAGTAATGAAAGACATAAACACATATATGTATGAAGGAAAATTTATCGGACGTCCAGAACCATATAGGGACAAGGTACGAACTTTTTGTCAAAATCCAAGTGGGTTTGTTTCTTCAGAAGTATATGATGAAGGAATTGATTTAGTAAATGGTCATTCATACAAAGACAGAAAAAGTACGCAGACAAATTTAGCAATACTTGTATCACATCATTTTGAACACCCATTTGACAAACCAATAGAATATGGAAGAAATGTAGCTAAAAACATGAATGAATTAGGTGGAGGAAATGTTGTAGTTCAAAGACTTGGTGACATTATGAGAGGAAAAAGAACATGGGACGAAGAACTAAAAAATAACAAAATAAAGCCAACACTAAAATCAGCAGTCGCAGGAGATATAACATTTGCTCTAGGATATAGAACAATGACCGATATATTACAATTCATAAAAAGTATGGATAAAATAGTAGAAGGATTCGGAAATCCAGAAAACCTATTATATGCACCAGAAATAAAATTCTATAGCAACAGAGTAGTAATAGACAGTAATTTTGAAACAAGCGTAAAAAATTTATATTCAATTGGTGATGGTGGAGGAATGACAAGAGGATTAATGATGGCATCTGCATCAGGAGTTCAAATGGCAAGAAATTTATTAAATAAAGAATAGAAAACAAATGATAAATAAAACTTATTAAATAAGCAGGGGGTAAGAGATGGACGAAGAATTAGAAAATGGAATTACTCTATTAGAAGATATTTTACAAAGTTATAATACTGGGAAAGAATATCATATATTTTTCCCAAGATGTGCAAAGGAAAATGAAGAGGATATAGTATATTTTCCGATATTCGAAGAAAATATGCATGGAACTTTAACTCTAAAAGTATGGGCAAAATATAACTTAGAAACATATATCCTTGAAGGATACATAGAGCCTAAAAGCAAAATAATGCTATTTGATAAAAAATTAACGAATTTTAAAAAGAAAAAATTTGCAAAAAACGTAATTGCATTATATGAAATATTTTATACTGCACAGGATTTTATGAATTTGTCAGAAGATAGTATTGAATATATTGCCAACCAAGAATTATTGGAAGAAAAAATAGATGATTACAAAAAACTATTTAAATTAGTATTAGCAGATGAAGAATTAGCGATAGTTTATGGCGTAAAAAAAATCGAACCTGTAAAACAAGAAGTTGCAAAAATACCATCACAACCTGCTCAAGCAACAAAAAAAGTAGATAAGAAAAAGGAATTAACAATAAAAGAATTACAAGAATGCATAAATAAAATAGATACTAAGAATAGTTCAAAAGAAAAATATATGTTAAAACTTATGGAAGAAGTAGGAGAACTTGCTAGAGATATTAATGAAAATAAAAGAATGAAAAACAATAAAATTGAAGGAACTGTAGAAGGAGAAATAGCCGATATAATTTATTATGCTGTTTGCTTAGCAAATGTATATGGAGTAAATATAGAAGATTGTATATACAAAAAGGAAAAACTAAATTGTAAGAAATACAATAGAAAAAATATGTTTAAATAATATATAAACAAAATAATCGGAGGAAGAAATGTACAAAACATTAATATTTGACTTAGATGATACACTAAATGATGATACAAAAAATATACAGGAAGCATTTAGATATCTAACGAAGGAGAAATATAGTGATGAGGAATTTGATAAATTTCTTGCAATAGATAAAAATTACTGGAAAGAAAGGGCAGCAGGATTAATAAAGGACCCAAGGGATAATATGACAGCTAAAGAAAAAGCAGAATGGAATAGAGCACAGAGATTTTTAAGATATTTTAAAAACATAACATATGATGAAGCGGTAAAAATGAATGAAATATATGAAGAAGGATTAAAATTAAATGCAACAGAAATAAAAGGTGCAAAAAGAACTATAAAATATTTAAAAAGTAAAGATTATAAAATTGTTATTGCAACTAATGGACCTAAAAATGCGATACCTGCTAAATTAGATGGATTAGGAATATCTAAAGAAATAGATGAAATATTTTCTGCAGAAGAATGTGGAAATATGAAGCCACACACTCAATTCTATACTGCGTTATTCAGAAAAATAAATAATCCAGAGCTGAATGAAATATTATTCATTGGTGACGATATAGAAAAAGATATAAAAGGTGGACAAGATATTGGCATAGATACATGTTGGTTTAATTGGAAATATGAAGAGCCCAAATATCAACCAACATTCGAAATACATGAACTAATAGAATTAAGAGACATATTATAATATAATAATATTTAATTACCAGTATGAACGAGAAATATAGGGGGAAAATACATGTTAAGGTTTGAAAAAATCGCATCAAAATATTATTCAAAGTACATGGAAATGTTAACAGAGTGGAAAAACTACGATACATCATTATCACCAGATGTATTAGAATTACCATGTGCAAATGAATATGAGTACAAGACAATTGTATTAGTAGCAGAAGATGCTGAAAACGGAATCCATAACTACAAAGACTGGTATGAAAAATGCTATTATTATTTAGTTTTAAATGATCAAGATAGACTATTAGGAGCTGTTGCGATAAGAACAAATCTAACACAATATGGAAAAGATTTTCTAGGAAACATATCATATGGAATAAGACCATCAGAAAGAAGAAAAGGATATGGAAAAGCTGTTGCAAATATGGTAATTAATAAATGCAAAGAAATGGGCATGAACGAGATTATAGCATGCCATGACGTAGAAGATGGAGCATCAAGAAGAATATTAGAAAGCGCAGGAGCAATTCCAATGGGAGTTTTACTTCCAGAAACATTTGGAAAAAGGATATATAGATATATTATAAAAACAAATATAAATGAAGACATAAATTTAGACAAGGCAATAGAAACATTCAAAGAGTATATAAAACCATTTGATAAAAATGATGGAGCAATATATCTAAAAGTAATACATACATATCATGTTATGCAATTTAGTGAAAACATTGCACAAGAATTAAAATTAAAAGATCAAGAAATAAATTTAGCAAAACTAATTGCACTATTGCATGACATAGGTAGATTTGAACAATATACAGCGATAAAGACAGACCCTTCTAAAAAAGATATTAATCATGCAGAATATGGAATAAAAGTTCTACTTGAAAATAGTTTAATACGAAAATTTATAGCGACGGATAAATATGATGAGATAATAAAAAAAGCAATATTGAACCATAATAAATACAAAATAGAAGAAGGTCTTTCTGAAAAGGAAAAACTGCAGTGTGAAATACTAAGAGATGCTGATAAATTGGATAATTTTAGAATTAGAGAAGAAGAGAAAATAGAAAATTTTTTACCAGGTGTGCAAGATGTAATAAAAAAATTAACAACAGAAAATATATCAGATAAAGTATATGAGGACTTTTTAAAACATAAATGCATCAAGTTAGAAGATAGAAAAACAGTAATAGATTACTGGATTTGTGTTCTTGCATTTATATTTGATTTAAAGTTTAAATCATCAATTAAATATGTACTAGAAAAAGACTATATTACAAAATTAATAGATAGAATACCATATCAGAATGAAGATACAAAAAAGAAAATGGAAGAAATAAAAAAATGTGCAAATGAGTATTTAAAGGAACGAGAAGAATGAAAATTAGATTAGAAGAGGAAAAAGATTATTTCTTAAATGAAAATTTAACAAGGGAAGCCTTTTGGAATGTATATGGACCTGGATGTTATGAACATTATATACTTCACAAGATAAGAAAAGATCCTTGCTATGTAAAAGAATTAAGTTATGTAATGGAAGCGGATAAGAAATTAATTGCAAGCATTGTATGTGTAAAAGCAAAAATAAAAAATGATAAAGAAGAAAATGAAGTCCTAGTAATAGGTCCAATAAGTGTATTACCAGAATACCAAGGGGCAGGATATGGAAGTAAATTAATTAAATATACATTAAACAATGCAAAGAAAAAGGGATATACAGCTGTAGTTTTAACAGGTAATCCAGAATATTATGAAAGATTTGGATTTAAACCTGCATCTAAATATGGAATATTTTATGCTGGAATGGAAAACGAAGAAAATCCATTTTTTATGATAAAGATATTTAATAGAAGAAAAATAAAAAGAATATATGGAAGCTATGAGCAACCCGAAGTATATTTAGTTGATAAAAATGAATTAGATGAGTTTGACAAAAAATTTCCGATAAAAAAGAAAAGAAAAAAGGAAGAATAATGTTAATGCAGAAGAAGTGCTTAAAGATATTTAAGCACTTCTTCTGGGTATAGGATTTCTGTTCCATTTTTAAATTTAGAAATATCTATCCATTTTGCATGGTAATCGCTTTTACCATCTATTATATGGTAGTCTTCTTTATAATCTGTATCTGGGATCTCGATTGAATAGAAGAAGACAATTTCATGAGCATTTTTCCCTTGATATGTAAATATATTTTCTGAAATTCCAAGGAAATCTTTTACAATAATACTAGCTCCAATTTCTTCATTGAATTCTCTCTTTAAAGCATTTATACTCTTTTCTAAGAATTCAATACCGCCACCTAAACATCTATAAAATGTTTGATTTTTAACCTTATCAAATCCTTCACCAACTAATAATTTATTATCTCTAATTGCAAGGCCTAAAACGATTGGTCTTATCTCTTTAAATTTATCCATAATAAATCCTTTCATTTTAAATCTAAGATTGTTAAAACTGTGTTTTTACTACTATTCCAAAATGTTTTTAAATCTTCATAACTTAATTTGTTTTCAACATCATGTGGGTTAACCCATTCTAATACTTCTCTGTCATCAATAGCAATACTTTTATTAGTAGGACCGTCATCAATTGCAAGATAAAAATAGCACTCAACATCTTCTCCTAATGGAGTAGTATATTTTAGAGTATATATTTCTTCATTTGTTATTAAGTGATTAGATCTTAAAGTTTCCTCTTCAGTCTCTCTTACAGCACATTCTTTTAAAGTTTCCCCCTGTTCTAAGTGACCTTTAGGAAAAGAATAATCATTATTTTTCCTTCTATAAACAAGTCCAACTTGCTTTGTTTGCAAATTTAGTAAAATTGTTCCAGCTTTTAAAGTAGCCAATAGAATCAGTCCTTTCTTTTGTGTTTTTATAATAATATATCTTTATTTAGATAAGTGCAAGCACATATTATTATAAAATAAATTTTTGGTTCGATAAAATCATATTAATTGTTTCATTTATAGATAAAAGAGTTGTATCTAACAGATGTTTTGCATTAAAATTATTATTCTTAAAGCTATTTAGTAAAAGAATACAGCGATCTTTCATTTGGCAGTCTTCAGCTCTTTCTTTATCTCTTTTAAGCAAAGTATGTTCATCTGCTAATAAAACAATGAACTTAATTATATAATTTTTAAAAATGTTTTTTATTTTTAGTAAATCATCGGGTGAAATGATATAATTAAATATCACATCAAAGCCATCTTCTAAATATATTTTTATTGAATTAATACATATCTTCCAGAATGTTTGTAAATGATTTCCTTTTTGCCAAGCAGGAGTGTAGCTACCTATAACTTGGTGATATATGTCATCTCCTTCGATTAAGACAGATTTTTTAAGAGTATGTGCTAATCTATTTGATATCGTACTTTTTCCAACACCAGCAGGCCCTGTTATAATATATAAATTTGGCATAAGCAACCTCCACATTATTTTATACTTTATATTATAGCTGTTTAATATATTTTTCACAATAAAATAATTAACTTTTATAAAAACCTATAAGTGCTAGAGTTGAAGGAAAAACAAGAATATGGTATAATTAAAGTATGTTTCATTGAAAGCGAGGTTGATATACATGATAATTAGAAATGAAACATCAAAATCTCTAGAGGTCATCTACTATGGAAAGGGTGCAATAATCGAAGCTGGTCAAATCTTCGAAATTGTAGCTGAACGTATAGGTGAATCTATAACTGTTCGTTCTGAAGATGGAGAGGTTTCGCTTTTCCGAAATTTCGATTCTAGGACAGTGACAGAGATTGGCAGCTTGAAAGCCTCAACGGGCAAATTTCCGATGGAAGTAATCATCCACAGTTAGATTGCCTATATTCGACCGCCTTGTAGGGCGGTTCTTTTTTGTTCTAAAATTTCCCTACTTAAGCAGCGAAAATTCATTGTAAAAAAGAAATCGTTGTAATAAAAAATGACTAATGATAAAATGAAGTTATAAAAATGATAGAAAAAATATAGTTATATAAGGAGAATTATGGAAAGATATTCAAAAATATTAAATAAGGATCAAAGAGAAATTGTTTTATTAATAGGAAATGGTTGTAAATGGAGTAAATGCAAATTTTGTAATTATCATTTGGACAGATGTAATGATGAAGATAAACAATATAAAATTAATCAGGAAGTTTTAAAAAAAGTAACAGGAGAGTTTTGTGTTTTAGAAGCTATAAATTCTGGTAGCATATTTGAGTTAAATAAAAGAAGCTTTTCCGAATTATTAAATATCTGCACAGGAAAGAAGATTAAAAGATTAATTATAGAAAGTCATTATATGTATAGAACGAAAATAAAAGAATTAAGAGAAAAATGTTCAAAACTAGGAATCATATTGCAAGTTAAAGGCGGAATAGAGACATTTGATACTGACTTTAGGGAGAAAGTTTTAAATAAAGGTTTTGGATATCCTAATTTGTCAGACTTAAGAGAAACATTCGATATAGTAAACTTTTTGGTTGGAGTTGAAGGACAAACTTTGGAACAGGTAAAAAAAGATATTAAAATAGGTATGGAAAATTTTGATAGAGTTTGCATTAATTTGTACAAGGAAATGGATGATATTATGCCTGCAGATGAAGGATTAAAGGAAAAATTTATGAAAGAAATTTATCCTTTGTATAAGGACAATGAGAATGTTGATATATTGGTGGACAATACTGATTTTGGAGTGGGATAGGAAGGAATGTGGTAGATATGATAATTAACCCTTTTTTATATATTGAAGAAATGAAAGATTGGAGCTTAGATAAATTATATGAAGAAAAAGATCATTTAGAAGAATGTATAAACAAGTATAAACAAAGAGAAATAAAAGAAGAGGAAGATTTTAGAAAGATTTCTTCAAATGATATGGCTAGTATATATGAAAAGTATTTAGCAAGATTAAACAATTTAATAGAGAATAAGGAAAGAGAGAACAAAACAGATAAAAAATATATTGAATTAGATAAATATAAGGAAATAGAAAAATTTTTAAAAGAGAATAATTTTTTTGAAGGAGCAGAAATATATAAAATTTCAAATAAAAATGGAAACGCGGAAATTTTTATAGAGTATGGGGATAAAGATATAGAATTTTACTTTTATGAAGTTAGCGAGTTTAATATGAGTTATTATACAGATGAAATTTATATTGACAGTGTTTATATAAATAATATGAATGGAAAAACAAGTTTGGAAATTAATGGCGATACAATCTATATTTTTGCACAAGACATTCGAGTAAGAACATTGGATATCGATAATACTATATATACATATGTTTCTGTAAAATTCAAAGAAAATCAAAGTAAAACATTTTATTATATTTCAAACATAGAAAATCTGAAGATAGGTGATTATGTATATGTTCCAATAAGAGAAACTTCATGTCCTGCTATTGTAGAAAATATAGAGAAATTTTCATATAGAAATGTTCCATTTCCATTAAATATGACTAAAACTATTATCAGAAAAAGTTCAAAAAATGAGTTTGAAAATTATAATAGCAAAAATGTTAATGTGTTTAAAGAAGAATATGATAACTTTGATGATGATTTTGAATTTGAAAATTATAATACTATAAAAGATAGAGCAAGAAAACTACCTTATATTAAAAGTCAAAAAGTGGAATGGGAAGAAATAAAAGAAAATGATGATAAATCTTTTTCAATGCCATTCCCTAATTATGATAAAGAAGTAATTGATTGGATTGAAGCATTTCATAGCTTAAAATTATTAGATCATAATTATGTGGAAAATTTTAATTATTTAAAAGACAAAAATATTGAAGAATTAGATTTTTATGAGATTTTATCATATTTAACTTATATTATCAGAGGAGAAAAATTTTGCGATGGATTAATAGCTTCAAATTTAGAAAATGGAAATATAGAATTACTTGAAAAAAGGTTATTTTCATATTTAATTAAATTTACTGAAATTGATGATAAGAACATAAGAGACTTTGAAGAAAAAGATATAATGTTTTTTACTCTTGCAGAAGCTGGAGCTATGGGGGAACCAAACGGAATAGAAATAGTAACCCAAAAAGAAAATGCTATAACACTTTATCATACTAATATATCTGAATTTGATGTAAGAAAATTATATTCAAAATTTAGCACATTAAAAACATTAAAGTGTGAAATTTTTGGAGTTGTTACTGGAGTTCAAAGTGGATTTATACATGTCGATACAGGTATGGGAAATCATTTATTTATAAATGATTCTATAAATAATGAATTTCAAGAAAAAATTAAAACACTGCAACCTTTTGAAATATACAATAGATGGTTAATTATAGGATTGGATTTGTTGGAATTTGATTGGAGCAAATTTAATGAATTATGCTAAATATTAAAAGCTTTAATATAATAAAAAAAAAAAAATAATAATAATAATGAAAAGATTGGTTGGTTAGAAAAAAAAATAAAAGTTAAACAAAAATGCTAGTAAAAATAGTACACACATAAAACAGTACAAAAAAAAGACTATGTTGAAACAATGAAAATAAGTAGTATAATCCCATTTTTGACAGTTAAAAGGCACAAATGTTGATATATAGTAATAAAGAAAAAAAACAAGTTGTGAAGTATGCAGTAATTCTATCAT
>CALYAI010000015.1 GCA_944393475.1 uncultured Clostridia bacterium | reverse complement strand
AAAAATGTGGAAATAGAGGTTAATGGAGAAGTTTATTTAAGACATGCAATAAAAACAAGATTTGTAAAACAAGGAGATAGTTATATAGATTTATTTAAAGAATATGTCTCTCCAATATATCAAGAGGGAGATATTGTTTCTAGTAGTGAGAAAATTATTGCACTATGTCAAAATAGAGTTTTAAAAAGAGAGGATATAAAAGTAGGATTTTGGGCAAAATTTTTATCTAAATTTGCACATAAGACTACTGCAGGAGTAGGTGTTGGAGAACCAATTAAAATGCAATTTGCAATCAATCAAGTTGGTTTATTAAAAGTTCTATGGGCAAGCTTAGCAAGTGCAGTTACAAAACTTTTTGGAAAGAAGGGTGTATTCTACGAAATAGTTGGACAAGAAGTAAGTGGATTAGACGGTTTTTATGATCACGTATGGAAAGAATATGGAGATATTGGAATATTATTACCAGAGAATCCAACAAAGGTATGTAATGAAATACATGAAAAATTGGGAATCTCTTGCATGATTGTTGATGCGAATGATTTAGGACAAGAAGTAATAGGACATTCAGACGATATAAAATTAACAGAAGAGGAATTAAAGGGATTAATAAAAGACAATCCAACAGGACAGGGACAGGAACAAACACCTTTAATATTAATAAGAAAAAAGTCTGCTAATAAGTAGATTAGGATAGGGGTGTAAAAAATGGAAAATAAAAAGGTAAATGTGGTATTGTTTATTATATTGGTAATAATTATCATATTAATTATTGTATTAATAGGTAAATATAATGAGCAAATTGCAGAAAAAGCACAGGATATTATTCAAAATTCTATTGTTCCAGCACTAACTTCAGAAGATGATAAAATAAAAGTAATAGCGACATTAGAAGATAAAGTTTCTGGTAATTCTGTTTGGTGTGGGACATTCCAATTAGTCTGGAATGATTTAAAAAATGATATAGTAAAACAGGATATAGAGTTTTCACCTCAATTAGAATGTGCTGATAATCTTAACAAATCTACTTTTACAATAGAAGATGTTTCGGAAGAAGATTATTATAAGACATATGGAGTAATTTCGCCAGAATTAAAGACAAAAATAGAAACAGACATATATAATAAATTCGGTAAAAAAAGTGAGTTTATAGATAAATTTGATTGGACAGCCAAAGAAAATAATATAAGATATTTCTTATATGCAATGCTTGTAAAAGATTTAAAATTTACAGTTCCTTTTGATGATTTAGAATTAGATAATTTTGCGGGTAAAGACACTAAAACAAGTTACTTTGGATTAAAAGGTAATTCAAATTCGGAAGCAAGGTCACAAGTAAGTGTACTTTATTATAATAATGAAAAAGACAAAGCAATATCAATTTCTACAACATCAAATGATGAAATAATTTTATGCATGACGGATAAAAAACAAAATTTTAACCAAGTATTGGAAAAGATTAATAATGAAAAGCAAACATATACAGGATCAAAAACATTAGAAGAAGCAGACATATTAAAAATACCAGAAATAAGTATGGAATCAGAAAAAGAATATAAAGATATAGAAGATAAAGATTTTAAAACAGCTGATGGAGAAACATTAAAAATAGAGAAAGCATTACAAAATATTAAATTTGAACTTAATAAAGAAGGTGCTAGACTAGAAAGCGAAGCAGGAATGACTGTACAAACAAATGCTGTAGAAATAACAGAAAGTAGAGACTTTTCTTTTAATGATAAATTTGTATTATTATTAAAAGAAAAAGATAAGGAAACACCTTATTTTGCATTAAATATTTCTGATATAACAGATTTTCAAAAATAAAAATTAATATAAATAAAAAACCAACTTTTAAGTTGGTTTTTTATTGTTTTTATTTAGAACTTTTTGTATAATTGTGAATAAGATACAAATAGAAAGAAAGGATAAAAAATGACTACAACAAGGCTTTTTTTACTAGTTAAGATTTTATTAACTATAATATTAATAGGTATAATATCTGCAATAATATTAATTGTATATATGTTTAAAGGTGATATAAAATCTAAAATGCCAGGATATATAAAAGAATCTTGTAATGCTAAAACATACGAAATAAAAAATAGACCAGTATATGTAATAGAACCAAAAAATGGAAAGCAAAGTGAATTAGTAATAATGTATGTTCATGGTGGTTCATATGTTGGTGAATTAGCTGAAGAGCATTGGAAAACATGCGAGGATATAATAAATCAAATTGGTTGTACAATAATAATACCAGATTATCCGCTTACTCCGAGATACAACTATAAAGATACAATAGGTATGATGGAGTCATTATATAAAAAAATATTAAATAAAGTAAATACTAAAAACTTTATAATTATGGGGGACTCTGCGGGGGGAGGACTGGCTTTAGCTTTGGTCGAAAAGATGAGTGAAGAAGACGAAGAAATACCAAATCAAACTATTTTAATTTCGCCATGGCTTGATGTAAGATTAAATAATCAGGAAATAGATAATGTAGAAAAAAATGATCCAGTATTAAATAGAGCAACATTAAAATTAGCTGGAGAAAATTACGCAGGTAAAGATGGAATAAATAGTTATTTAGTAAATCCAATCGATGGGCCATTGGAAAAATTAAAAAATGTTTCAATTTTTACCGGTACATATGATATATTAAATCCAGATGCAAGGCTAATTTGCAAAAAAGCAGAAGAAGTAGGAACGAAAATAAATCTTTATGAAACTGAAAAAGCAACACATATATGGTTATTATATAAATATAAAAATAAAGAAAATAATCGGATGGTAGAAGAGCCATATAATAAAATGATTGAACTATTAAGAAATAATTAGATTAAAATTCAATTTTAATTATTTAATAGGAAGGAATAAAATATTATGAAAAAAAGAGAAAAAAAAGAACTAATGTGGAGAAGACTTGATAATTCAGCTAAAATATTTCCTTTGTCATCTAGCAGAAAATATAGTAGTGTTTTTAGAATCTCCGCTGTAATGAAGGATAAAATAGTTCCAAGATTTTTAGAAAAAGCAGTAATTAATGCATTAAATAAATTTAATTTTTTTAAAGTAAGGTTAAAAAAGGGTTTTTTCTGGTATTATTTTGAATATAATGATAAGAAAATTGTTATAGAAGAAGAAAAAGATTATCCATGCAAATATATAGATCCAAATACAAATAATGATTACTTATTTAAAGTAACATATTTTGATAGAAAAATAAACATAGATATATTTCATTCATTAACTGATGGGAATAGTGCAATACAGTTTTTTAAAGAAATTGTATATCAATATATAGAAATAACATATGCGAAAGATTTTAAAGATAGTTTAAGAACGGACAAAAAATTTGATTTTAATATAGAAGATAGTTATTTGAAAAATTATAATAAAAAAGTTAAAAACAATATAAAAAGCAAAAGAGCATATTTACTTAAAGGAAGAAAGATACCATTTGATGCTATAAGAGCAACACATCAAATTATAGATTTAAAAAAATTAAAAGAAATTGCAAAAACAAATGGTGCAACAATTACTCAGTACTTAACAGCAGTTTTAATAAAAGCAATATATTTAGGAAATATGAAGCAAAAAAATGCAAATAAACCGATAAAAATTTGTGTACCTGTAAATTTAAAAAAATATTTTAAATCTAAAACATTGAGTAATTTTTTCTCTTATATAACAGTGGGGGCAGATACTCAAAAAATAGATTTTAATAATTTTAAGGATATTCTAGAATTAGTAAAAAATGATTTTAATAATTTATTAAAACCAGAAGAAATAACAAAAACAATGTCTTTAAATGTAAAATTAGGAAATAATTTCTTTATACGAATAATTCCTTTATTTTTAAAGCAAATATTTGTAAGATTAAGTTATTTAGAAATCAGGAAATATACAACAACAACTTTTTCAAACATTGGTAGAATTGGTATTATAGCTGAATACCAAAAATATATAGATCAATTTTTATTCTTGATTGCTCCAGAGAGAATAGAAAAAATTAAATGTTCAACATGCTCGTATGAAGATAAAATGTTTTTTACTTTTACATCAATTCTTATGAAAACAAATGTGGAGAAAGAATTTAAAAAAATTTTAGAAGAAAATGGAATTAATGTGGAAGAAGAAAGTAATGGTGTTTAAAATGTTATATCCAAAATTAGATAATATAAAAAGAAACAATATAATTTTAATTGCGTCAATTGCAATATCAATAATAGTAATAGATATATTACTATTAATTAATCTATTAGTAGATAAAACAAATCATTGGTCATTACTATGTGTTGCAGGAATAATATATGTTTATGGAACAATAATTTATTCAAGAAAAAGAAATATAAATATTGCATCAAATGTATTTGTACAATATATTTTGGTATCATTATTGATGCTTGCATATGATTATTTTTTGGGATATGAAGGCTGGTCAATAAATATAGCTATACCAATAGTAATAATAATAGCAAATTCAACTCTTATGATTTTAACAATAGTAAGTAGAAAAAGATATATGAGATATGCAATGTACCATGTGTTAACATTTCTGTTTAGTATGGGACAATTAATAATTTTACTTACTGGGCACTTAGAAAATAAAGTTTTAAGCATTGTGGCTTGTGGAATTGCAGGATTATCATTATTATTAACAGTTATTCTATGTGGCAAAGCAATGTGGTTGGAAACTAAAAAAAGATTGCATATGTAAAATAAAGTATTCCCCCAATTCTTATATAAAGAATTGGGGGATAATTATTTCTGAAAATGTAAAAGAACACATTTTTGTCGAAAATTTCATAAACTAAGATAAGTGGGTGAGTTTATGAAAAAGATTGGAAAGATTGTATTTTTTATTTATATAATATCAAATTTGCTAATAATATTTTCTAATGATGTGTATGCGATAGAACCTGCAGGTAAAACATATGAAGGAATTGATGTTAGTGGATGGCAGGGAGTTATAGATTTTGCACAGGTAAAAAATTCAGGGATAAGTTTTGTGTATATAAAAGCAAGTGAGGGACAGAATATAGTTGACAATTACTTTAAAAGAAATTATGAACAGGCAAAAGCAAATGGGTTTAACATTGGATTTTATCATTATGTAAGAGCAAGAAGCATAGAAGATGCAATATTAGAAGCAGAGCACTTTGCAAATACAATTGCAGGGACTACTCCAACTTGCAAATTGGCAATGGATTTCGAGAATTTTGGAAATTTAACTAATTCAGAAGTAAATGAAATTTCACAAGTATTTTTAAATAGAGTTCAAGAATTAACCAAAAAGGAAATGATTATATATAGTAATACATATTCTGCAAGAACAGTATTTAGCCAAGAACTTGCAAATAAATATCCATTATGGGTGGCACAGTATTATGTTGAAGCACCATCAAGCAATGGAAAATGGCAGACTTGGGAAGGATTTCAGTATACAGATAGAGGAGAAATACCGGGAATAAATGGATATGTTGATAGGGATAAATTCACAAATGAAATATTATTAAATAGCTCGGAAGAAATACCGGATAATTCTGAAGATAATCAAAATAATACAGGAAATTATATAAGATATACAATACAAAGTGGAGATACACTCACAGGAATTGCGAAAAAATATGGAACTACTGTAAACGAACTTGTAAGGATAAATAATATACAAAATCCAAATATAATTTATGCGGGAGAGGTATTATTAATTCCAACAAAAAACAATTCTATTAATGCTGGAAGTGATGATAAGAATAATACTATTTATATAGTACAAAGAGGAGATACTTTAACAAGTATTGCAAAGAAATATAATACTACAGTTCAAGATTTGGTAAGGAATAATAACATAGTAAATCCAAATTTAATATATCCGGGTCAAAAATTAATTATAATGAAAAATACAACAAATATTTCTAGAAAATATATCATTTATACAGTAAAAAGAGGAGATTCTTTATGGAAAATTGCTAATAAATATAATACTACAGTAAATCAATTAGTAAGTATTAATAATATAAGAAATCCAAATATAATATATATAAATCAAAAACTAAGAGTACCAATAAATATAAGTTTAGGGGAATATGATTGCGGTCATACAATATATACAGTAAAAAGAGGGGATACATTATCCGGCATTGCTAGAAGATTCGGAAAAACAGTAAATGATATTGCAAATTTAAATGGAATAAGTAATGTGAATTATATATATGTTGGTCAAAAATTAAGAATATAATATATTAGCAAAATTTACAATTTAGGCGTAATTAGAAGATAATTTATTGACTAAAAAAATACTTTATTATATACTAAAACTGAAAAATTTCTGTATTTGTAAGGAGGATTAAGATGCAAATAAAAAGTAGAAATTTATTATTAGTTTTAGTAATATTGGTATTTATATTTAATGTGAATTTGAGTTTTGCAACAAATTCAAATTCTAGAAAAAGCAATGATGTATCACAAAATACAGTAACAAGTGCAGAAAGTAATAATGAAACAGTAAATGAAATTATTTATGAACATTTAGAACTGGATTATCCAGATGTAGAAAGAAAAGAAGTAAAATATGGTTCGTTTACAGTATATCAAATAATTGCTGGAGTAGGAGTATTATTAGCATTAATAGGAATAATAACAGTAATTTCTTTATATATAAGAAGTAGAGAAGACGAGTTTGATGAATGGCAAGAAGATGAAGAAGAATCTATTGTTCCGGAAAAGGAAGAGCCAAAAGCAATGGAAGATATTAGAAATGAAGTAGCAGAAGAGGAACCAAAAGCAGTAAAAGAAATGGAAGACAAAAAGAAAATTGAAGAAATAAAAAAATCAAGAGAAATTGATAAAATAAATAATGAAAAAAGAAAAGAAATGCTTTCAGAAGAAAACAATACAAATTCTACAAATTATAAACATCAAAAGGCTTTGGATGATTTTTACAGATATGCAGAAGAAATAAAAAATGAAGAAAAGCAACCTAAAAGGGGAAAAGGAAAACATTCTAGATAAAATAATATTGGTGCGGAACAACTCACAACCTTTACAATAAGGGAGATTTGTTATATAATAGTGCAAGATTTTATGTATGAAAGGAAGATTCGAATGGATAATAACACAAATAATGAAGAAGTAGACATTAATCAATTAATGAAAATTAGAAGAGAAAAATTAGAGGAACTAAGAAAAGAAGGTAAAGATCCATTTGCTATAACAAAATATGATCGAACAGAAACAGCTGGACAGATTAAAGCTGATTATGATAAATACGAACAAAAAGATGTATCTGTTGCAGGAAGGATTATTGCAAAAAGAATTATGGGAAAAGCATCTTTTTGTACCATACAAGATAGTGATGAAAAAATTCAAAGTTATGTAAGTATAAATGACTTGGGAGAAGAAAGCTATAAAGAATTTAAAACATATGATATAGGTGATTTTATAGGTATAAAAGGATTTGTTTTTAAAACAAGAACAGGAGAAATATCTGTACATGCAAAAGAAGTAACTCTTCTTTCTAAATCTTTAAGACCATTACCAGAAAAATTCCACGGATTAAAAGATCCTGATTTGAGATATAGACAAAGATATGTAGATTTAATCGTAAATCCGGAAGTTAAGGATACATTTATTTTAAGAAGTAAAATTCTTAAAGAAATAAGAAATTTTATGAATGAACTTGGGTATATGGAAGTTGAAACACCAATGCTTACGACAGTTGCAACTGGTGATGCAGCAAGACCATTTATAACACATCATAATACATTAAATTTACAAATGTATTTAAGAATTGCACCAGAATTAAATTTAAAAAGATTAATTGTTGGTGGATTTGATAAAGTATTTGAAATTGGTAAAAATTTTAGAAACGAGGGAATGGATATAAAACATAACCCTGAATTTACAAATATGGAATTCTATGCAGCATACCAAGACTATAATGACATGATGGATACTGCAGAAAGATTAATTTCTACAGTAGCACAAAAAACATTGGGAACAACTACAATAAACTATCAAGGACAAGAAATTAACCTAGCACCAGGTTGGAAAAAGATAACAATGATAGAAGCAATAAAAGAAGCAACAGGTGTAGATTTTAACACTATAAATACGGACGAAGAAGCACAAGCTATCGCAAAAGAAAAAGGTGTTGAATATGAAGAAATTAAAAATACAAGAGGACATATAATTAATGAATTTTTCGAAACATTTGTAGAAGAAACATTAATACAACCAACATTTATAATGGACTATCCAGTTGAAGTTTCTCCTCTTACAAAGAGAAAACAAGATGATCCAAGACTTGTTGAAAGATTCGAATTATTTATTGGAGGAAGAGAATATGGTAATGCATATTCAGAATTAAATGATCCAATAGATCAATATGAAAGATTTTTAAAGCAAGTTGAAGCAAAAGAAAAAGGTGATGAAGAAGCTGGAGGAATGGATGAGGACTTTGTAACAGCTTTGGAAATAGGTATGCCACCTACAGGCGGAATGGGAATTGGAATAGATAGATTAATAATGTTATTAACAGATTCTGCATCAATAAGAGATGTATTATTCTTCCCAACTATGAAACCATTGAATTAGAAACAAAGGAGAGAAATATATGTTTTATTTTCCAGGAGGAAGCAGCTATTTATATATAATATTGTTAATAATGGTAATTACCAATATTATGACTGGAGGAGTAAGCTTATTAGGAATATTATTAAGTTTACCAGGAGTTTTAATAGCTATTACATTCCATGAATATGCACATGCATTGGCAGCAGTAAAATTAGGTGATGAAACACCAAGGATGCAAGGAAGACTGAGTTTAAATCCATTATCACATCTAGATCCAATAGGTATTATAATGTTAATATTTGCTCATATTGGTTGGGGTAAGCCTGTAGAGATTAATCCAAGGAATTTTAAAGGAAGAATTTCTACTACAGCTGCAGAGGCAATTGTATCTATTGCAGGACCTCTTATGAATTTTATATTAGCACTAGTATTTTCATTAATACTTGCAGTACTAACGAAGTTTGTACCTACAATATGGCTTTTAGCTAATGGAATAATAGCAACAATATTAGCAGACATAATAATTGTAAACATTGGACTTGGAGTATTTAACCTAATACCACTTCCACCACTTGATGGTTCAAAAGTATTAGCATATTTCTTACCAATAAATGCAAGAAGATGGTTTATGGAGCATGAAAATATATTTTACATTGCATTTATCATTATTTGGTTAACACCAATTGCTTCAAGCATAATATCACCAATAATAAATGCAATATTTAAATTTTTATTAGGAATAAGTTTTGCGATTTTTGGAATTTAAGGTATGTTTCCTTATTTCCGCTTTATTCTTAAAAGGGATTGGGGGAAGCCTAATCCCTTTACTTATGCGAAAAAAAATGATATACTTTTAAGCGAAAAAAAAGGAGAAAAAAATGAAGGATATAATAATTCTAGGAATAGAATCAAGCTGTGACGAAACAGCTGTTGCAATAGTAAAAAATGGAAGAGAAATTTTGTCAAATGTAATAAATACGCAAATAAGCATTCATGAACTATATGGTGGAGTTGTACCAGAGATTGCTTCTAGAAATCATGTACAAAATATTTCACCAGTAATGAAACAAGCTTTAAAAGAAGCAAATATGAATATGAATGATATAGATGCAATTGCCTGCACATATGGTCCTGGATTAGTTGGGGCACTATTGGTTGGTGTATCATATGCAAAAGCTTTAAGTTATGCTTCAAATAAGCCTCTTATAGGTATCAATCATATACAAGGACACATTGCAGCCAATTACATAACATATAAGGAATTAAAACCGCCATTTTTAACACTTTTAATATCTGGAGGAAACACACAATTAGTATTAGTTAAGGATTACACTGAGTTTGAGATACTTGGAAAAACAAAGGACGATGCAGTTGGTGAAGCTTTTGATAAAATAGCAAGAGTAATAGGATTAGGTTATCCTGGCGGACCAAAAATGGATAAATTAGCAAAGGAAGGAAATCCAAATATAGAATTACCAAAAGTAAATGTGGAAGGTTTAAATTTTAGTTTTAGTGGATTAAAAACAGCTATAATCAATTTGCATCACAAAAATCCAGATATTAATAAAGCAGATTTAGCTGCAAGTTTCGAAAAAGATGTTGCAGAAATTTTAATGGAAAATGCAAGAAGAGCGGTAAAACAGACAGGTGTTAAAAAAATTGCTCTAGCAGGAGGAGTTTCTGCCAATAGCTATATTAGGCAAGCTTTTAAAAAATTAGAAGAAAAAGAAAATATAGAAATATATTATCCAGAACTTAAGTTATGTACAGATAACGCAGCTATGATAGCTTCTGCAGGCTATTATAACTATTTAAAAGGAAATTTTTCGGATTTAACATTAAATGCAGTGCCAAATTTAAAATTATGATAGAAAGAGGATGAAATATGTCAATATATGCAATATCTGACTTACATTTATCATTCAACTCGGATAAACCCATGGATATTTTCGGATGGAAAAATTATGAGGAAAAAATAAAAGAAGATTGGAAGAAAAATGTAAGAGATGAAGACATAGTAATTTTAGGTGGAGACTTTTCTTGGTCCATGCAATTAGAAGACACATATAAGGATTTTGAATTTATACATAATCTACCTGGAAAGAAATTATTATTAAAAGGAAATCATGATTATTGGTGGCAAACAGTAACAAGTATGAGAAAATACCTTAACCAAATTGGATTTACCGATATAGATTTTATATATAATAATAGTTATGAATTCGAAGATAAAATAATATGTGGAACAAGAGGATGGAATTTTAGTGGTTTATTGGAGCAAGATGAAAAAATATATAATAGGGAAAAACAAAGACTAAGAATTTCATTGGAAGATGGAATAAAAAAATATGGTGATGAAAAAGAAATTATAGTTTGCTTACATTATCCACCTTTAAAAATCGATGAACTTTCAGACTTTGTAAGAATAATGGAAGAATATAATGTAAAAAAGTGTTTATATGGTCATTTACATGGACCAGCACATAAATTTATAGTTGAAAATATTATAGATGGAATAGAATATATAATGATTAGTTGTGATTATACAAATTTTAAATTGACAAAAATATATTAAAAGAAAATATAAATAATAATTGTAAAATAAATGTAATATTTCTAGCCAAATGACTTGCAATTCACATAATTTGTGATATAATAAGAAAGCATGAAAATTTTAAAGGATTATAAATTGAAAGGATTGAAATAAATGAGTATTAAAGTAGAAAAAACAGACAACAAAAATGAAGTAAAATTAGAATTTACAATCGAAGCTGAAAAATTTGAAAATGCAATGAAAAAAGTATATTTCCAAACAGCTAAATATTTTAATGTGCCAGGTTTTAGAAAAGGTAAAGCTCCAATGAAAATAGTAGAAAAATATTATGGAGAAAGTATTTTCTATGAAGATGCGTTTAATGAGATATTAAAAGAAGAATATGATAAAGAATTAGTTGCAAATGACATTACAGCTGTTAGCTATCCAGAATTTGATATAAAACAAATGGAAAAAGGAAAAGATTTAATATTTGTAGCAACAGTTCAGGTAAAACCAGAAGTAAAATTAGGAAAATATAAAGGTATAGAACTTAAAAAAGTAGAGTATACTGTAAAAGACGAAGATATAAACCATGAATTAGGACATATGCAAGAAAGAAATTCTAGAATTATTACAGTTGAAGATAAACCAGTAGAAAAAGGAAATATTGCTGTAATAGATTTTGAAGGATTTGTTGATGGTAAAGCTTTTGAAGGTGGAAAAGCAGAAGGATATGAACTAGAAATAGGAAGCAATACATTTATTCCTGGATTTGAAGACCAAATAATTGGAATGAAAAATGGTGAAGAAAAAGATGTAAATGTAAAATTCCCAGAAGAATATTTTTCTAAAGACTTAGCAGGAAAAGATGCAACATTCAAGGTAAAAGTAAATGAAATAAAGAAAAAAGAGTTACCAAAACTTGATGATGAATTTGCAAAAGATGTTAGTGAATTCGATACATTGGATGAATTAAAAACTAGCATAAAAGAAAAATTAGAAAAAGAAAATGCAGAAAGAGCAAAATACGAAACACAGGATGCAGCAGTTAAAGCTGTTTGTGATAATACAGATATAGATATTCCATCAGGAATGATCGAAACAGAAATAGACAACATGGTAAATGACATGAAATCTAGATTACAATATCAAGGTTTAACTTTAGATAATTACCTAAAAATGATTGGAAAAACAGAACAAGAATTCAGAAAAGATTATGAAGAACAAGCTAAAACAGCAGTTAAATCAAGATTAGTAATAGAAGCAATAGCAAAAGCAGAAAAAATAGAAGCAGAAGAAAAAGATATAAAAGAAAAAATCGAAGAAATGGCTAAAAACTATGGTAGAGAAGCAAAAGATCTAGAAAACAATGAAGCTTTAAAAAATTACATAAAAGGAAGCATCGAAACGGAGAAAGCTATAGAATATGTAGTAAAAAATGCAAAAATGAAATAATGTAGGAAATGGAGTTTAATAAATATTTATTAAACTCCTAATTTGTATTAAAAAAGTTTGCATTTATAAAAAATATGATATAAAATAATGTAAGTTTTCAAAGGAGGAATTTTAATATGAATAAAAAAGAAATGGATAGTTTAGTACCATATGTAATAGAACAAACAAGTAGAGGAGAAAGATCATATGATATATTCTCTAGATTATTAAAAGATAGAATTATATTTTTAGGAGAACAAGTTGATAGTTCTTCAGCAAGTGTTGTAATTGCACAAATGTTATTCCTAGAATCAGAAGATCCAGAAAAAGAAATACATTTATATATAAATAGTCCAGGAGGATCTATAACAGATGGAATGGCAATTGTAGATACAATGAACTATATATCTTGTCCTGTATCAACAATATGTGTTGGGCTAGCAGCAAGTTTTGGTGCAGTATTACTAGCAAATGGAGAAAAAGGAAAAAGATTTGCAACACCAAATTCTGAAATATTAATACACCAACCATTAATTGGTGGTCAAGGTGGAGGAATTTCTGGTCAAGCAACAGAAATAAAAATATATTCTGACCATATGATAAAAACAAGAGAAAAACTAAATAGATTATTAAGTGAAAAAACAGGTCAACCAATAGATGTTATTAACAGAGATACAGAAAGAGATCATTATATGACAGCAGAAGAAGCTTTAGAATATGGATTAATAGATGGAATTATGGATAAAAGAAAATAGAAAATGCAAAAGAAAACATAAATGACAAAAATAGATTTTTCTAAAATTGTCAAAACAGAGAAGGAGCTTTATAATATGCAAAAAAATGATATGAATAAAAATATTAGATGCTCATTTTGTGGGAAAACGCAGGATAGTGTTGAAAAAATAGTAGCAGGACCAGGAGTATATATATGCAATGAATGTATACAAGTATGCTCAAATATTATAGAAAATGAGTATTATGAAGAAGAAGACGATTTATATACAACTGTTGACGAAGATGTAGTGCCAACACCTGAAGAAATAAAAAAGGTGTTGGATGAATATGTAATAGGACAGGAAGAAGCTAAAAAAACTCTTTCTGTAGCAGTATATAATCACTATAAAAGAATTAATAATGAAGAAGAAAAAAACAACAAGGATGATGTAGAAATAAAGAAAAGTAATATTCTACTTTTAGGACCAACAGGTTGCGGAAAAACTTTACTTGCACAAACATTAGCAAAAATCTTAAATGTACCATTTGCAATAGCAGATGCAACAACATTAACAGAAGCAGGTTATGTAGGTGAAGATGTAGAAAATATCTTATTAAAATTAATTCAATCAGCAGATTATGATATAGAAAAAGCTGAAAGAGGTATTATATATATAGATGAAATAGACAAAATATCTAGAAAATCTGAAAACCCTTCAATAACAAGAGATGTTAGTGGAGAAGGTGTTCAACAAGCATTGTTAAAAATTATAGAGGGAACTACAGCATCTGTTCCACCACAAGGAGGAAGAAAGCACCCACATCAAGAATTAATACAAATAAATACAGAAAATATATTATTTATTTGTGGAGGAGCATTTGAAGGATTAGAAAAAATAATAGATCAGAGAACTGGAAAGAAAACAATTGGATTTGGTGCAGAACAAAAGGAATTAATAAAGAAAAATAAAACAGAAATATTTAAAGAATTATTGCCACAGGATTTATTAAAATTTGGTCTAATACCAGAATTTGTAGGAAGATTGCCAATTGTTACAACATTGGAGGAATTGGATAAAGAAGCTCTAATAAAAATATTAACAGAACCAAAAAATTCATTGGTAAAACAATATAAAAAACTATTAGCAATGGATGATGTAATATTAGAATTTGAACCAGAAGCAATAGAAGCTATAGTTGATAAAGCAATAGAAAGAAAAACAGGTGCAAGAGGATTACGCTCTATAATAGAAGAAATTATGAGAGATATCATGTTTGATATTCCATCAAATCCAAAAATTGAAAAATGTATTGTAACAAAGGAAAATGTTTTAGGAATGGCAAAGCCAAAAATAATAATTAACGAAAATAAAGAACCAAAAAGACAAGTTGTAAAAAGAAGAAAAATACAAACACATGAAGGTGAAACAGCATAAAAATAAAATGGAGGATTTTGCAGATGTAGTATTGCTAAAATCCTTCTATTTTTGTTGAAAAAATTTTTGAATTATGATATATATAGATTTACAAATAATAGTTGAAATATAACAGAAAAAGAGAGATATATGAAAAATATTAAAGATTATAATTTAGATGAATTAAAAAGAGAATTTCAAGAATTGGGTGAAAAGCCATATAGAGCAGAACAGGTTTTTATGTGGCTATATAAAGAGAAAATAAAAGAATTCGAAGAAATGACAAATATATCAAAAGAGCTAAGGAAAAAGTTGCAGGAAAATTACACCATGTGTAATTTTAAAATTGCTAAAAAATTGGTATCAAGAGATGGTACCAAGAAATATTTATTTGACATATTGGATGGTAATATGATAGAAACAGTTTTAATGGAATATCATCATGGTAGAACATTATGTGTTTCTTCACAAATTGGATGTAAAATGGGATGCAAATTTTGTGCTTCAACAGGAATTCCTTTTATTAGAGATTTAACACCTGGAGAAATTGTAGAGCAAATCTTAGCTGTTGAGCAAGAAGAAGGTATAAAAATTTCTAATATTGTGTTTATGGGAATTGGAGAGCCATTTGATAATTTCGATAATGTAATAAATGCAATTGGAATTCTAAACAATCAAAAAGGATTAAATATAGGTGCAAGACATATAAGTATTTCAACAAGTGGTATTGTTCCAAAAATATATGAACTTGCAGACAAAAAAATACAATGCACACTTTCCATTTCACTACATGCAACGGACAATAAAAAAAGAAGCGAAATGATGCCTGTTAATAATGCATATCCAATTGAAGAATTAATGGAAGCATGCAAATATTATATAGAAAAAACGAACAAAAGAATTTCTTTTGAATATGCTTTAGCAAAAGACAATAATGATAACTTAGAAGACGCAAAAGGCTTAGTAAGATTATTACATGGTATGCTTGCACATGTGAATTTAATACCAATTAACAAAATAGAAAATGGTAACTTTGTAAAGTCTTCTAATGAAAATATAATAAAATTTAGAGATTATTTAAATGAGCATGGGATTGTAGCAACTATTAGAAGAGAATTAGGATCTGACATAGATGCTGCTTGTGGACAATTAAGGAGACAGACGATAGAAGGGAAAGCTTAAGAGGTGATATAATGAAATGTTTTGCTAAATCCGATTTAGGAAAAGCAAGAGAAATAAATGAAGATGCATATTATATTCCAACAGAAGAAAATGACTTAAGAATATATATGTTAGCAGATGGTATGGGAGGATATAATGGTGGAGAAATAGCAAGTAAACTTGCAATAGAGTCTGCCAAGAATTATTTAACAAATAATTTTAATACAATACCACATGATAGAATAAATATAGAAGAATTACTAAGGAGCAGTATGGAATATGCAAACATGGTGGTCTTCGAAAAATCTAAAGAAGTACCAGAATTAGAAGGAATGGGTACGACTTTGGAATTAGTTTTAAGTTATGGGAATAAAATATATATAGGTCATGTTGGAGATAGCAGAATTTATAGAGTAAGAAAGAATATTATAAGAAAATTAACAACGGATCACAGTTATGTAGAGAAATTAGTTAAAGAAGGAACAATAACTAGGGAAGAGGCAGAAAATCATCCAAAGAAAAACATGCTAATGAAAGCATTAGGATGTACACCATATGTAGAACCAGATGTAACAACAAAGGGATTCCTTAAAGGAGATAAATTAGTACTTACATCTGATGGATTAACAAATATGGTAAGTAATCAGGAAATATATGATCTAGTAACAAATGATGTTGAAAATGCAGCTACTAAGCTAGTAGAATTAGCAAACAACAGAGGAGGATATGATAACATAACAGTTGTTATTGTATATAATGATTAAGGAGAGATGGAAGAATGGACCTAGAGGGGAAGATATTAGGTAATAGATATGAAATAATCGAAAAAATTGGAAATGGTGGAATGGCGACAGTCTACAAAAGTAAGGATAAAGTATTAAATAGATATGTTGCTGTAAAAATATTAAGGGATGAATTTACAACAGATGAAGAATTTATAAAAAGATTTAGAATAGAGGCACAATCTGCAGCAAGCCTTACACATCCAAATATAGTTTCTATATATGATGTAGGAAATGAAGGTAGTTTATACTATATAGTAATGGAACTAATAAAAGGTAAAACTCTAAAAGAAATAATAACAGAGGAAAATGGACCCCTACCATGGAAGTGGTCATTGAATATAGTAATACAAATTGCTTCTGCACTAGAAACAGCACATAAAAATAATATTGTACATAGAGATATAAAACCTCATAATATAATAATTACAGAAGATGGTGTTGCTAAGGTAACTGATTTTGGAATTGCAAAAGCAGTTTCTAATTCAACAATTACAGCATTTGGAACAACAATAGGTTCAGTGCATTATTTTTCACCAGAACATGCAAGAGGTGGATTTACAGATGCAAAATCAGATCTATATTCTTTAGGTGTTGTAATGTATGAAATGCTAACAGGAAGAGTTCCTTTTGATGCAGATACACCCGTATCTGTAGCTTTAAAACATATGCAAGAAGAGCCAGTTGCACCAAAAGAATTGAACGATAAAATACCTCAAGTTGTTAATGATATCATTTTAAAAGCAATGCAAAAGGATATTAATTTAAGATATCAATCTGCGACAGAAATGTTAAAAGATTTAAATACAGCATTAAAAAATCCTGATGAAAACAATGTACATATAGAAAATAATATGAATGCTGCAACACAAAGAATATCTACAGAAGAAATTGCAGAGGCAGAAAGAAAAGCAAACGCAGCAAATAGTAAAAAGAAAAATAAATTTAAAGATTTTATTTTAAAACATAAAGCTTTATCTGCAATAATTGGAGCTATATTATTATTTTTTATAGCATTTGGAAGCACTATGGGAATAGTAGAATTGGTAAATCCAAAAGATGTTCAACTACCTGATTTGGTAAACAAAACGCAGGAAGAGGCAGAACAAATAGTAAAAGACTTAAAATTAAAATTATCAGTTAAATCGGAAGAATTTAGCGACACAGTAGAAAAAGGAAAAATAATATCTCAAGATCCTTCATATCAACCAAATTATACAATAAAAGAACATACAGAGATATCAGTAGTAATAAGTAAGGGAACAGAAACAACTGAAGTTCCAGATCTCGTTGGAAAAACTAGGGAGGAAGCTGAAAAATTATTGCAAGATGCCGGATTAACACCAGATATAACAGAGCAAAATGATGAAAAAGTCGAAGCAGGAATAGTATTAAGCCAAGATATAGAAGAAGGAGAAACTGTTAATAAAGGTAGTGTAGTAAAATTAGTTGTAAGTAAAGGTAGTGCAATTGTAAATGTAGAAATGCCAAGTGTTGTAGGGCAAACAGAGGAACAGGCAAAAAATACTCTTACATCATTAGGATTAAAAGTAAATGTAGTTTATGAAGAAGACGAGTCAAAAAATAACGGAGTTGTTTTAAAACAAAATAAAGATGCAGGAGAACAAGTACAACAAGGTACAACCATTACAATTACAGTAAATAAAGTAGCAGAATCTAAAACTGCAGAATTTACTATAGATGTTAAATCAATTACTGGAGGATATGAAGAAACAGGAAATTCTACAAGTAATGATAAACCAAAAACTGTTGATGTAACAGTTACAGTTGATGGTAAAGAGGCATTCCAACAATCTGGTGTGGATAAAAATAAAACTATTACAGCAAGAGTAAGTGGTAAGGGATCAAAAGAAGTTATAGTAAAATTAACAAATTCTAGAGGAGAGAGCTATACAAGACAAACAACATTTAACTTTAATAATGCAACATCATATACATTTGATTAATTTAAAAAAGAAAGTTGAATAATATAATGGAAGAACTAGAAAATAAAAAGGTTTTAGAAAATCAGAAACACATAAAAAAGATATATAAAGAAAAGGCGTCTAAATATTTAAAAGTTAGTGCAATTATAATAATACTAATGATTTTAAGTTATATATATGGTTATATATTATCTATTAATTTTGATATTGGAACAATTTTTGTAGTTATAGACTTAGCATTAATTGGATTAGCTTATGATAAGGTGGAACAAAACAAGTTAGAATTAGGAAAAAAATTAATAATTATATCCTATATTCCTACTGTTATAGAATTAATATATAATCTAATAAAAATTCTTACAGATATTGAAGGAATGATATATAATTTAATTAGATATGTTAGTTCAATTTTGGGATACCATTATCATTATATACAAATATTATTCTTTTTTATTGCATCTATCGTAATAATTGCATTGTTATTTAAAGCATATAATTCTATTAATAAAGCACAACGAGATATTGTGGAAGATAATAATATTATAGACGATTTTTATGATAGTCTATAAAAGGTAAAAATAAAGCAGGTTATAAAAAATATAACCTGCTTTATTTTTTTAATACTTAACATTTGTTTCATTATCAAATAGAATATCATCATCTTTTGATACATTATTTTTTATTTTTTCCATAGATGAAAGTCTATGTGATAGATAAAATATAATTAATCCAATTAATATTTGTAGAACTATATATAAAGATGACTTAATAGTAAAATTAGTATATGAGTTTTTATTTTGTTCAATATATGCTGTTTTAGAATCTACAATACCTAATCCTGAAATGTTAATATTTAAATTAGCACGTTCTTCTTTTAGGTCATTTTGCTTTTCATACTGATTATAATATTGTTCAAAAGTATTTTCGTTATATTTAGAATTAAAATTTATTTTTATAAAAACAAATATTATGGATATTACAATTGATGCAATTGTAATTATCCTTAAATATGTTATTAAATTTTCTTTACTACTTCTAGTTAAACAGCTAACTAATATTGCAACTAAAATTGTTATTCCTATACAAATTAATTGACCAGTTAAAAAATTATTTTTAATATCTGCAATAGGATCATTAAATGCTGAATTTGTACCGTATAAAAAAGCTACTATTGCAATCAATATAATTATTAAATAAGAAATTAATTCTATAGCCATATATGTTTTATCAAACTTTATTATTATAAAATGACCTGGAATATAGTCATTAAATAAAGAACTATTATTCAAATTATTATTATTTTCATTATTATCTTCCATATCCACACTATCCCTTTTTTATTAATGCTAGAATATCACATAAAATTTTATATTGCAAATAAATTTACTAGTTATAGAAAATTATGTTATAATATCTATTAGTTGGGAGGAACTATGAAAGGAAGAGTAATAGGAAATATTTCTAATTTATATTATATAGAAGCAGATGGTAAAAAATATGAATGCAATGCCAGAGGAAAATTAAAAGAAGATGGAATTGTTGTAGGAGATATTGTTAATTTTAACGAGAATGAGAATATAATAGAAAAAATAGAAAAAAGGATAAATTATATTAAGAGACCTAAAATTTCGAATATAACGCAAATAATATGTGTATTATCCGCAAAGCATCCAAAGCCAGATTTATTAATGTTGGATAAACAATTAGCATATGCAGAATATATTGGAGTTAAATCAGTAATTATAATAAACAAAATAGATTTGGACAAAAAAAGAGTAGAAGAAATTAAGAAAATATATAAAGATATTGGATATGAAATATTAGAAACAAATGCTAAAGAAAAAATTGGGTTAGAAAAATTAAATAAAATATTAAAAAATAATATAAGTGTATTTGCAGGAAATTCAGGAGTGGGAAAATCAACATTATTAAATGGAATATTTGGTAAGGAAATTACAAAATCTGGATTAATAAGTAATAAAAATAAAAGAGGAAAAAATACGACAACAAATGTATCTTTATACAAAATAGCTGAAAATGAATATGTTGCAGATACACCAGGATTTTCGACTTTTGATATTTTAGAAATAAGTTCAAATGATATAGCAAAATATTTTAAAGAGTTTAAACAATATATGCCTAATTGTGAATATGCAGATTGTAGGCATATAAAAGAAGAGAAGTGTGGAATAAGAAAAGCTCTTCAAGAAGGAAAGATATCAGAAAGTAGGTATTTAAACTTTTTAAAAATATATGAAGACTTAAAAGATAAGGAGGAGCATCGATGGTAGAAATTTCAGCATCAGTATTAGATGTAAAAGAAGAAGAAGCTACTAAAATATTATACAATTTAGAAGTTGCGAAAATAGATTATTTCCATATAGATGTAATGGATGGCAAATTTGTGGAAAAAAATACAGTAGAGAAAATGAATGAATATGGTAACTTGCTAAAACAAATTACAACATTGCCATTGGATGTACATTTAATGGTGGAAGATGTAGAAACTTATGTAAAACTATATAGTACGATAGAACCAAATATAATTACATTCCAACTAGAAGCAATACAAGAAAAAGAAAAAGTATATAAGATAATTGAATTAATAAAATCTAACAATTGTAAAGTAGGAATTGCAATTAAGCCTGGAACGGATGTAAAAGAGCTATATGAATTTTTACCATATATTAATATGGCATTAATAATGACTGTAGAGCCTGGTAAAGGTGGACAAACTTTAATTCCAGAAACTTTAAGAAAGATAAAAATTTTAAAGGAATATATAAAACAAAAAAACTTAGATACATTTATAGAAGCAGATGGTGGAATTAATGAAAATACTATAGAAGAGGTAGCAAATGCTGGAATTGATATTGCAGTTGTTGGAAACGGAATATTAAAAACAGAGAATTATAAAGAAACAGTAAGAAGATTAAAAAGCTTAACATAAAGTTAAGCTTTTTTGCTTATATATTCTTTGCAAAAACTTTTTACTGTACATTTTTCACAATTTGGATTTCTTGCCATACAAGTTTTTCTTCCATGCCATACAAATAAATGATTTACATCTTTTAGATATTCTTGAGGAATAATTTTTAATAGATCCTGTTCAATTTTTTCTGGTTCTTTTTCATTTGATAAACCAATTCGATTAGAAACTCTTTTAGCGTGTGTATCTACAGCAATTCCTGTTGCGATTCCGAAAGCCTCTAATAATATAACATTTGCACTTTTTCTTCCTACGCCAGGGAGAGTGATTAGTTCTTCCATTGTTTGTGGAACTACACCATTAAAATCACTTAAAAGTTTATTTGCACAAGCTCTAGCATTTTTTGCCTTGTTTTTATAAAAACCACATGGATGAATTATTTCTTCTAGTTCATTTATATTACAATTAGCCAAATCTTTAAGAGTAGGATATCTTTTAAATAAAATTGGTGTTGTTAAATTTACTCTTTCATCAGTACATTGAGCAGAAAGCATTACTGCAATAACTAATTGATATGGCTCATTAAAATCCAAACTACATGTTGCATCTGGATATGTATTTTTCAAAGTCTTTATTAAATTAATAACATCATTTTTTTTCATAGAAGCTATTCCTTTCTTATTTTACCTTTTAGTTAGTCGAATTATATCATATTTTTTAAGCAACATAAAGTAATCACAAGAAGATTTATTTTCTCATAATATAATAAAAAGGAGGTAATGATATGTTAAAGATTTTAAAAAAGACTTTAGCTGTAATTTTGATAGGATTAGGAATCGGAATATTGTTAGTATTATTACTTCCTTTTGCAGGTTGGCTTTTTGTAATAGGTGTTGCTATTATTATAGTTGGAATAATATGGCTATGTGGTTAGAAGGGGGAAACAAAATGACTGTAATTGTAAAAAAAGTACCAAAATTTTTAAGAGGATTTGTAAAATTTATATTTAGAATTAAAGATTAGGTACATATGAAAAAGGACATTGGATAAATTTCCAATGTCTTTTAAAATTATATAAAAAAACAATAAAAAAGGGTTATTCTACAATAACCCCATAGTATATAAACTTAAGCTCTTTTTACTTTTCCAGAACGTAAACATTTTGCACATACCTTTATTTTCTTTGGTTGTCCATCAATTATTGTTTTTACAGTTCTTAAATTTGGTTTCCAAGTTCTTGAAGCTCTATTACTAACGTGTGAACGTGTAATGCTAAGTTTGTTTCCATGAGATATTCCTTTTTCACAAATTGCACATTTTGCCATAATAATTGCACCTCCTATTAAGATAATAAACTGACTGTTTAATATCTTACCATATTATAACAAAAAAAACAAGACTTTTTCGAAAAAATAGTATATAATAAACAAAATTATACTTCAATAGGAGGTAAAAATGGCTGAATTAAATAAGGAAGTTCAATATATAAAAGGTGTTGGACCAAATAGAGTAAAATTATTAAATAATCTTAATATTTTTACATTAAAAGATTTAATTACATATTATCCAAGGGACTATGAAGATAGAAGTAAGCCTAAAAAAATCGAAGATTTAGTGGATGGTGAAGAAGCATTAATTGCAGCGATTCCTGTAGCAAAAATGAATGAAATGCGAATTAGAAATAGAAAAATGACAATATATAAATTAGTAGTAGAGGATGAAACAGGAAGATGTTTAATTACTTGGTATAACCAAAGCTATTTAAAAAATAAATTTAAAGTTGGAGAAATTTA
>CALYAI010000014.1 GCA_944393475.1 uncultured Clostridia bacterium | reverse complement strand
ATTAGGAATAAGACATATTGGTGTTAAAGCAGCAAAAACATTGGCTAAAAAATATAGGAGCATGGATAATTTAATAGAAGCAACTTTAGAAGATTTAAGAATGGTTGAAGATATTGGAGAAATATCAGCTAAAAGTATATATGATTTCTTTAGACAAGAGCAGACTATAGATTTAATAAATAGATTAAAAGAAGCAAATGTTAATATGATGGAGATAGAAGAGGAAGGCATTGATGATAGATTCAAAGGATTAACTTTTGTTTTAACAGGTACACTTTCAAAATTTACAAGAAAGGAAGCAAGTGATCTAATAGAAAAATTTGGAGGAAAAACTTCTTCATCTGTTTCTAAGAAAACTAATTATGTTTTAGCAGGAGAAGATGCCGGTAGTAAATTAACAAAAGCACAAAGTTTAGGAGTTGAAATTATTTCAGAAGAACAATTCGAGAATATGATAAAATAAAGATCAGGAAGGAAGAAAAATGGACGGTACATATACATTCGAAAGATTTGAAAAAGAATTAGATGCTGGATACCAAATGTATTATACATATGTTAGAAATAGATATTTATTATTTAAAACAGCAGAAAATTGTTATACACAAAAACTTATATCAAAACATGACAAAAATCCACAACCACGCCAGATTGTAATAACACATAAAAGAATAGAAGAAATGTTTCCATTTATGGAAGATATAGAATATAAATCTGGAATTTAAAAAATAATAAAAAGTAACATATTTGTACAAATATGTTACTTTTTATTTGTAAAAAATACGAATTAATGCTATAATAAATTGCGGATGTGGAAAGGGAGAATGCTTATGGATTACTTAAAAGAATATGGTATGGATATTGCACAAGAAAAAATAGCAAAAGAAGTGAGTAAGTTATCTATTGAATATGAAAATACGCATGAACAAAAGATAAAAGATGAATTAGAAAAACTAATAAAAGATAGAGACGAAATTTATAAAGGTAATAAAGAAATTATAAAAAAATATGTAGGAGATATAGAAAAGTGGAACAAAAAGAATTAGAAAAATTACAAGCAAAATATAAACTTACAGAAGAAGAATATCAAGAGTATTATCATGCAGTTAACTTATTTTTTACAACTGGTAAATCACCAGTAGAAAGGCCAAAGATTGTGTTTGTATCAGGACAAGCAGGAGCAGGAAAATCTAGATTAATACCATTAGTAAATCAGAAATTAGGATACAATGCAGTTATTTCAGATTATGATATTATAAGGTCAATGCATCCTAGATTTGAATTAGCTAGTAAAACAGAAAGAGAAAATGTTCATCTAGCATTATTACCAGATGCTGATAGAGCTAACGAAGACTTAAGAGCTTATTGTAGAAATAATAGAATAAATTTAATAAATGAGGGAACAATGAGAGGAACAGCTGGTTTTATAAAAATGGCAAAAGATTTTAAAGAATCTGGATATGAAGTAGATTTAGAATTAATGTCTGTTCCAAAAATAGAAAGTTATGCATCAACTTTTTTAAGATATGCTATGCAATTAGTAAGTAATGATGAACCTAGATTAGTTCCAAAAGAAATACATGATTCTTCTTATGATAATTTTTTAAAAACGATACAATTATTTGAGGAACAAGAGTTATTTGATTATGCGGTTGTATATAGAAGAGGAGAAGGAGAACCAATACCATTTTATTCTACAGAAGGCAGAGAATTTGATTCTCCAAGTCAAGCATTAGTATATGGAAGAGAAAATTTTTATGAAGAATTTATGAACAGATTTCCAATGGAATATGATATGATACGTACAGTCTTTTCTAATTCAGAACCAAGACTATTACCATATTTGGATGAATTAGCACAAATGTATGAAGCAGAAGAAATTAAAAGAGGACTAAAGTCTACAGCTCCAGATATGGATGGAGAAAGGGACGATTAAAAATAAAAAATCAAATAAACAATTGATAGAAAAAACATATACTGATATAATTAATATGATAAAAAATACAAAGGAGGAATACAAATGGCAATCGAAAAATTTGTCTTAAATGAAACATCATATTTTGGATTTGGTGCAAGAGAGGTACTACCAGAAGAAATAAAAAATAGAGGTTATAAAAAGGTTTTAGTTGTAACAGATAAATCTCTATTTGAAATAGGTTTAACAAAAAAAGTAACAGAAAAATTAGAAGAAGCAGGAATTGAATATACAGTATTTAGTGATGTAAAACCTAATCCAACAGTTACAAATGTATTAGATGGTTTAAAAATGTGTAGAGAATTTGGAGCAGATGTAATTGTTGCAGTAGGTGGGGGTTCAAGTATAGATACAGCTAAAGGTATTTCGATAGTAATGACAAATCCAGATAGAGAAGATATTGTTTCTTTAAATGGACCATCAAACACTGTAAATAAAGGAATGCCACTTATAGCACTTCCAACAACACATGGTACAGCTGCAGAAGTTACAATAAATTATGTTATAACAGATGAAGAAAGAGAAATTAAAATGGTATGTGTTGATCCACATGATATACCATTAGTTGCAATAGTTGATACGGAACTTATGTCTACATTACCAAAATCAATTGCATCTTCAACAGGAATGGATGCATTAACACATGCAATAGAAGGTTATATAACAAAAGCACATAATACAATGTCAGATATGTTCCATATGAGAGCAATAGAATTAATATTCGAAAATTTACCAGCAGCAGTAAATGAGAAAAATCAAGATGCAATAGATAAAATGGGATTAGCACAATATATTGCAGGAATGGGATTTTCAAATGTTGGACTTGGAATAGTTCATTCTATGGCTCACCAATTAGGGGCAGTATATGATACACCACATGGCTTAGCAAATGCTATTCTATTACCAACAGTTATGAGATTTAACGGTCAGGATCCAGCAACAGCACAAAGATTTAGAGAAATCTTAATTCATATTGGAAGACCGGATGCTGCACATTTAAATGATCAAGATGTTATAAATACATTTGTATGGAAAATATCAGAATTATCAAAATCAGTTGGAATTACTCAAACAATAAAAGACGTTGGAGCAAAAGAAGAAGATTTTGGTATGCTTGCAGACAAAGCAATGGAAGATCCATGTAAACCAGGAAACCCAAGAGAAGTAACAAGGGAAGATTTTATAGAATTATATAAACAAGCAATGTAAGAAATTTTATCTTAGATAATAAAATAATAAAGGCTACTGAATTTGTTTCAGTAGCCTTTAAAAGTATTTATAAAAAATAAACTAATAATTAATCCAAATTATTTAAAATATTTGGTAAAATTTGTTTCTTCCTAGAAACAATATTTTCTAGCATTGCTGTATTATTATCAACAGAAACACCAAAAGCTTTTTCAACTACTGGTGCATCATTTCCTAATGAAATAATTTTTGAATTAGAATTAATAATATCTGTTGCTGCAAATACATATAAATCTAAGTTTTCTTTTTGAATATCATCATTGATTGCTTTTTCGAAATATGCTTGATTCTTAAAAATTGAATCTAAATCAGCAGTATTTACTTGTGCAATTCTGAATTTTTTATTTCCTTTTTCAAATAATTTACAATCAATATTTATAATTTGTTCTGGAGTAAACTCACTAATATCAGTACCTGCTTTTAACATGTCAGTACCATATGTAGAAAAATCAAGTCCAGAAATATCTTCTAATTTTTTAACTACTCTTTTATCTTCTTCAGTTGTAGTTGGTGATTTTAAAAGTAATGTATCAGATGCAATTGCACTAAGCATTAAAGATGCAATTGTTTTGCTTATTTCTACATCGTTTTCTTTATACATTTTATATAATACTGTAGCAGTACATCCTACTGGTTCAGCTCTATAATATAAAGGTGAAGGTGTAGAAAAATTGATTGCATGGTGATCTACAACTTTTAAAACTTTAGCGTTGCCAATATTATCAACTGATTGACTAGCTTCGTTATGATCTATTAAAATAACATCTTGGTTATCATCGATAGAATCTAATAATTCTGGAGCATCTAATCCAAGAAAGTTTAAAACATATTCAGTTTCTTTATTTATATTTCCTAATCTAACAGCTTTTACATTATTACCTAATTCTTTTTCTAAATTTTCCATTACTAAAGATGATGTAATAGAATCAGTATCTGGATTTTTATGTCCAAATATTAATGTTTCTTTTATCATATGAGTTCCTCCTTAAATTTTTTTATTTGTAAAAATAAAGTATCACACTTTACATAAACCATTATACAACAAAATCGTACAAAAGTCAATATAATTAGCCTACTTCCGTAGGCTTTTATTAACATAAATCTAACATGGAATTTATGTCTAAAAAGTATCTATTGAAGGATTAACATATAAAGTTTTATTATTCGAGTAAATTACCATTCCTGGTTTGCTTCCATTTGGCTTTTTTACATATTTAACATAGCAATAATCAACTGGAACATTTGTAGAAAGCCTAGCTTTGCTATAGTATGCTGCAAGTTTTGCACATTTTATTAAAATACTATCTGGAATGTTTTCTTTGGGCTCTTTTAGGATAACATGACTACCATGAATATCTTTTGTATGGAACCAAAGATCATTTTTATTTGCCACTTTTGTTGTTAAATAATCATTCTGCTTATTATTTTTTCCAACTAAGACAACATATCCATCAATATGATATTCCCTAGGTGAAGATGGAATATCATTCTTTTTATTATTGGATTTAGTATTTATTTGTATATAATCTTTAAAAATTGGATTTTCACTAATTTCGTTAAATATATCATTTACTTCGTGAATATCTTTTGCATAATCTAGTTCATATATAATACTCTCAACATATAATAATTCTTCTTCTGTTTCTTTCTTTTGGAGAGTAACTATCTCTAAAGCATTTTTTAATTTATTATATTTTTTAAAATACTTTTTTGCATTATTGGATACAGAGATTGTATTGTCCAAAGGTATATCAATTAAATTATTATTATCATAATAGTTTTCTACTTTTATATGATCTAAATTATAATCTTTAGGAGTTTTATATAAATTTGCTGTTATTAGTTCACCATATAGTTTGTATTTATCCTTATCTTCACATTCTTTAAGTTTATTATTAATACTTGCCAACCTTAAAGAATACTTTTTTAAAATATGCGAAATTAATTTTAGTAAATTATTCCTATATGATATAAAATTATTATTTATTTCTTTATTAAAATAAAAGTCATCGATAAAAAAGTTGATGTCCAAGTCTGATTTTTTCGAAATAAAATCTATTACATAATCCATCTTTTTATTATCATTAGAATAAGTAACTAAAGAGACTTTATTACTGTTTAAATTATTTAAAATATTAGAAATATAATTAAAAACTTTTATTATATCATTTTTTGAATAATTTTTGTCATTTATACTTAGCTTCTTTAAAACATTCTTAACAAAGGGTTTACTAAAACCTATAAAATAATTAACTAATAAACTACTTAAAGAAGAATTTAAGTCTTCTTTAAATATATTACTAAAATCATCTATAGATTTTATATTATAAAAATTATGCTTGTTGTTTGTTGGAGAGATATACTCGTGTGCAGGGAGAATATCTCTATAAGAATTAGAAGATGTATCTAAATGTCTTAGACTATCTATAATAAAGAATTTATCGTTTAATAAAATGACATTACTATGTTTTCCCATAAGTTCAACAACTAAATATTTTGTTGTCAGATCATTTAATTCATTATAACCTTCTAATTTAATTTTCACTATTCTTTCTAAATTATCATCAGATATAATTTCTTTAATCTTATAACCCAATATATGTTTTCTAAGTAACATACAGAAATTTGGTGCATTAAGTGGATTGGGTTTGGAATTAGTTGTTAAGTGCATTCTGTAAAGATTAGAATCAATACAAATATTTAAAGCATAATTTTTGCCATTAACATATATACCTAATAAAATTTCATTTTTATTAGGTTCAAAAATCTTATTTATTTTTCCTTCTAAAATAGAATTTTGTAATTCATAACAAACTGATTTAGTAGTAATTCCATCAAAAGCCATAATAATCTCCTTTATTTTTTTGTATTATAATATAAATACATGAATATATCAATAAAATAAATATTAATAAGCTTTAAAAAGTATTGACATTCTGCTTTTTCTTGCCTTATAATGAGGCAGAGATATATTAACAGGGGGTTACAATGCAGTTATGAAATACAGCAATATGTTTTATCCATTTGATTCAAAATATGAACTAATGCAAGATGAAGAAATTATTAATAAAATAAAGTCAGGGGATAAAAACGCTTTAAATTATTTAATGGAAAAATACAAGGAACTTGTTAATATGAAAGTCGGTAAATATTATATTATTGGAGCCGAAAAAGAAGATATAGTTCAAGAAGGAATGATAGGACTATATAAAGCGATAAAAAGCTATTCAGATGATAAGAATACAAGTTTTAAATCATTTGCAAATATGTGCATAGAAAGACAATTAATAACAGCAATCAAAACATCAAATAGACAGAAACATATGCCACTTAATTCATATTTATCATTAAATACATCTGCATATGATGACGAGGATAATACAGAACTTATGGATATATTTAATAATAATGCAGTAGAAGATCCGTTGGATACACTTACAAAAAAAGAATACTATCAGACTGTGGAAAATGTAATAAATAAATCATTAAGTAATTTTGAAAAACAAGTTTTATCACGATTCATAAATGGAGAAAGTTATGTGGATATTGCTAGTAAATTAAATGCTCCAGTTAAATCAATAGATAATGCTATACAAAGAATAAGAAAGAAAGCAATAAAAAATATACTAAAAGATAATAATTAAGTATAATTATTACAAATTAAAGTAGTGAAAGATTTAAACTATATAACCAACTATCTTTATATAGTTGGTACATGCTTCTATAGCTCAGTAGGTAGAGCACTTCCATGGTAAGGAAGGGGTCGCCAGTTCGATTCTGGCTGGAAGCTCCAATTTACAAAATATAAATAAAAAACAAGATGGGAGAGAGCAAAATGAAAATTGGAATAGTAGGACTTCCAAATGTAGGTAAAAGTACATTATTCAATGCAATAACTAAAGCAGGAGCTGAATGTGCGAATTATCCTTTTTGTACTATAGAGCCAAATGTGGGAATGGTACCAGTACCTGATGAAAGATTGGACAATTTAGCAAAGATATACAATCCAGAAAAGATTACACATGCAGTAATAGAATTTGTAGATATTGCAGGTTTAGTAAAAGGTGCAAGCAAAGGAGAAGGTCTAGGAAATAAATTTCTATCACATATACGTGAAGTGGATAGTATATTAGAAGTAGTAAGATGTTTTGAAGATCCAAATATTGTTCATGTTGATGGTTCTATTAATCCTATAAGGGATATAGAAACGATTAATTTAGAACTTGTTTTTGCTGATATAGAAACTGTAAACAAAAGACTAGAACGTGCAAAGAAACTTTTAAAAGGAGATAAAACATATCAAGCAGAAATAGATTTACTAGAAAAAGTAAAAGCAACATTGGAAGAAGGAAAACCAGCAAGAGTATTAAATCTAACAGATGAAGAAAAAGACATTATTAAAGATAGTTTTTTACTTACTATGAAACCAATATTATATGTTGCAAATGTCTCAGAAAATGAACTTGCAGAAGATAATGAATATGTAAAACAAGTTAAAGAATATGCGGAGAAAGAAAAAGCAAAGGTTATAAAATTATGTGTTAAAATAGAAGAGGAAATATCTGGATTGGAAGATGAAGACAAAAAAGAAATGTTAGAAGCTTTAGGAATGAATGAATCTGGATTAGATAAAGTAATAAAAGAAAGTTATGATTTATTAGGTCTAATGTCATTTTTAACAGCAGGACAACCTGAAGTAAGGGCATGGACTATAAAAAAAGGAACGAAAGCACCGGATGCTGCAGGAAAAATTCATTCAGACATACAAAGGGGATTTATAAGAGCAGAAGTTGTTTCATATGATGATTTAATAAGATTAGGATCTCTAAATGAAGCAAAAGAAAAAGGTCTAGTAAGGTCAGAAGGAAAGGATTATATAATGCAAGATGGAGATGTTGTTTTATTTAGATTTAATGTCTAACAACAAAAAACGATAAAAAAATAAAATATATATAAAAAAGCCTTGCATTTTATAGAAAAATGTAGTATAAATAATATTAGTATTGAATATAATATTAACAAAAGAAAGAAAAGGTAGGGAAGAAAATGAGAAAGAATAGTTTAATTAAAGGAATTTTATTAGTTACAGTAATGACAATATTAGTGATGGTTTCAAATAATGTATTTGCAACATCAAGTCCAATTACATTAAATCCAACTAACAACGCTTCAAATGAAGCAACAGCAAATAATTCAGCAACAAACAACTCAGCAACAAATAATTCAGCATTATCATCAACATTAACACCAACAACTAATAATGCTAATAAAAATACAGAAGCATTAAATCAAAACTTACCAAAAACAGGTATAGCTGATAATACTGTTGTATTTATTGCAATCGGAGCTTGTATAGTTGCAGCAGTTTATGCCTACAAAAAAGTTAGAGACTATAAAGGAATTTAATTAATATTATATAGATGTTTAGAAATGGGCTAGTTTTTACTAGTCCATTTTTAGCTTGATAGTTAAATATAAAAAGCTTTATAATATTATTTTTTACAAATAGGTAAATATTATTATAATTTTATTAAATTGTAAAAAATTTATAGACTTTTTTTATAAAATGCCTTAAAATAAATAAAGCGTAGGAGGTATTAAAATGAATATTTGGCACGATATATCTGCTGATAGAATTAAAAAAGATGATTTTATAGCAGTTGTAGAAATAGAAAAGGGCGGAAGTAATAAGTACGAATTAGATAAAGCTACTGGATTATTAAGATTGGACAGAGTTTTATATACAGCAACACATTATCCAGCAAATTATGGCTTCATTCCTAGAACATATGCAGGAGATGGAGATCCATTAGATGTTTTAGTAATATGCCAAGAAAAAATCGTACCATTAACATTAGTCGAATGTTATCCGATTGGAGTAATGTTAATGACTGACAATGATGATTTAGATGAAAAAATAATAGCTATACCAAAATCAGATCCTTTTTTATCAGGATGTCAAGATATAAAAGACTTACCAGCACAATTATCTGCAGAAATTATGCATTTCTTCGAAGTGTATAAGCAATTAGAAAATAAAAAAACAGAAGTTAAAGAAATATTAGGAAGAGACGAAGCAGAAAAAATAATAGAAAAATGTATAAATAATTATAATCAAAAATTTCTAGGATAAAGAATGCGGGGAAAAAGAAATGTTAGAAAGAATAATTTTTAATATATTATCCTTTTCTCTTTTTATAATAATCTTCTTTAAAATAATTAAAAAAAATGATACTACATATGTAGTTCCATTAATTCTAGAAGCTATTGGAATTGCAGTAGGATTAATAGAAATTTTATGGGGAAGATATTTAGGGACGTTTATTAGGGTAATAACATATGTATTAGCAATTATATTACCTGTTGCTATAATTATATTAGAAAAATATGGTATTAATTTTTCAGAATTACTATATGTATTTCTAGCAAAAGTGTTTAGTGCTTTAAAAAAGAATAAGAAATCGAAACAACTATTAATGAATCTAATAAATAAATATCCAGAAAGTTATAATGGACATAAATTACTAGCCGAAAATTACGAAAAAGAAGGCGGTATGCGAAAAGCAATAGATGAATATGTTAAAGCAATAGATATTAATAAAAAAGATTATGATTCGTATTATAAAATAGCAGAATTACTAGACAACTTAGGTAAAAAAGATGAAGCAATACAAATGCTTAATAATTTAATACATAATAAACCGGATTATTTTAAAGCTTCTGAATTATTAGGAAGATTACTTTGTGAACAAGAGAACTTTAAAGAAGCGATAAATGTTTACATGAATGCTTTAAGATATAATAAAGAAGAAAGTTTCGAGATTTATTATAATTTAGGAATTGCATATACTAGGTTAAATGACTTTCAAAATGCTAAAGATTATTATGAAAAAGCTGCTGCAATAAATGCTTTAAATTATAAAGGATATTATAATTTAGGTTTAATATCCATGTTATATGATGATCTAGATGAAGCAGAAAAATTCTTTATAGAAGGAATGAATGTTGAAGATACTGAACCTGAATGTTGCTATCAACTAGCAAGAATATATTTAATGCGTGGTGAAAAAGAAAGAGCGATTAATTATTTGGATAGAGCTATAAACCTAGACACCTCATTTGCAAAGAGAGCTTCTAAAGATCCAGTTTTTATAACAATCGAAAGATATATTCCTAAGTCTATTAATGAGATTAAACGAAAAAAGATATCAATGGTAAAAGCAGAAATACTTGCAAAAGAACATTTAGAAGAAACATATGCATTAGTAGGAAAAATAAGTAAAAATGATTTAAAAAATATGAATATAAATAAAGATAAAGACATAGATATACATAGAGAAGAGAGAGAAAATTGATTGGAGGGTTATTATGGAAAGTATTTCTATTATAGGTGGAGATTTAAGGATGGTTAAACTTGCAGAAATGTTAAATGCAGACAACTACCAAATATATACATATGGACTAGAAGAAGCAAGAATGGATAAAAACATAGAAAAATCTAGTAGTTTGGAAGAAGCAATTGCTAAATCAAACATTATTGTAAGTTCAATTCCACTTACCAGTGATGATATTAATATAAATACACCATTTAGCAAAGATAAAATTCATATAAGTGATGTTGCACAGAATGTTAAAGGAAAAACATTTATTGCAGGAAGAATAGATGAAAAAATATATAATCAGTTTAATGATACTAATGTAATAGACTTATTAAAAAGAGAAGAATTAACTGTATTAAATACAATATCAACAGCAGAAGGAGCTATACAAATTGCCATGGAAGAATCTACTAAGACTTTGCATGGAAGTAAAATTTTAGTAATGGGATTTGGAAGAGTAAGTAAAATTTTATCAAATATGTTAAAAGGTATTGGAGCGGATGTATACTGCGAAACAAGGACAACAGTTAATTGCGCATGGATAAAAGCATATGGGTATAAACCAGTTTTATTAGATGAATTAGATGAGACTCTAGGAGAATTTGATATAATTATAAATACAATTCCACACATAATATTAGATAAAGATAGATTAAATCTATTAAAAAGAGATTGTTTAATAGTTGATATTGCTTCAAATCCTGGCGGTGTTGATAAACATGCAGCAAAGGATTTAGGAATAAAATTAATTTGGGCCCTTTCTTTGCCAGGTAGAGTTGCACCAATAACTTCAGCAGAATTTATAAAAGAAACTTTAGAAAATATATTAAAAGATATAAAAAGCAATTAATCAAGGAGAAAAGATAAAATGATGGAACTAACAGTATTTAGAGCTATAATTTTAGGAGCGGTACAAGGTCTTACAGAATTATTACCAATATCTAGCTCTGCACATTTATTCATAATACCATGGTTATTCAATTGGGGAGAAATAGGAGATTTTGATGTTGCACTACATTTTGGAACATTACTTGCGATAGGAATATTTTTCTTTAAGGATTGGATAAAATTAATTAAAGGCGGTTATGATCAAATAGTAAATAAAAAGAAAACATTCGAAGGAAAAATGTTTTGGTATATTGTAATTGCAACAATTCCTGGAGGAATTATAGGATATCTATTAGATCATTATTGTCAAGATATATTAACAAAGCCAGAGATTATTGGATGTGCATTAATATTTATGGGAATTATTTTATACATAATAGATAAAAAAGCACCATCTAGAACAAAATACGAAAATATGAATTTTAAACAAACTTTTTTAATAGGTTTGTCACAATCATTAGCATTCATACCAGGTGTTTCAAGATCTGGTATAACAATGACAACTGCAAGAGCAATGGGAATAGAGAGAACATCAGCAGCAAGATACTCATTTATGTTATCAGCACCAATAGTTTTAGCTGCAACAATATTTAAGATAAAAGATTTTGTATTTAGTTTTCCATTTTTTGTAGGTGTATTTGTAAGTTTTTTAGTAGGAATTTTAGTTATTAAATTTTTGTTAAAATATTTACAAACAGGTAATTTTAAAATTTTCGCTATATATAGAATTATAATAGGTATTATTGTTCTAATTATTTTTCTTACAAGAGTATAAGATAGAGTATTCTCTATCTTATTTTTTTATGAAAAAATAGTCATAAATTATTGATATTTAAAAGATTGTATAGTATTATATTATAGTATAAGATATTAAGCGGAAAGGGGCAAATAACCTAATGAATAAAATAGTAATAAAAGTAATATCTTGTTGTTTTTTAGTTCTACTTTTAATGTTTAGTAGTCAAGTTGCTTATGCAAATTCTGTAGAACAATTAGAAGCACAAGGTGCAGGGCAATTAGTTCAAATAAAAGAAAATGCAGAGAAGAAATTGGAAGATTATAAGGAAGAATATGGATCTAGTACATATGGAATTGCAGCATATGTGTTAAATGCTGTAAGAATATATAGTATACCAATATGTTTTATAGGAATAGCCATAGGTGGAATATATCAAGTAATAGGTATACGTAAATTGGATGAAAGAGATAAAGGTTTCGGAATGATGATAGGTTGCATAACTGTATTAGTAATAACACAGCTATTACCACTTATATTCGCTATAGTTGTAAAAGGTTGGAGGGGTTAACAAATGAAAATATTATTTGCTGTCAACAATGAAAAAATATCAAAATCTATTATAAAAAAATATCAAACAGATTATAAAGAAATAATTTCATATAAAAATGTATATTATTTTAATGCTATATTAAAAGAATTACAAAAAGACAATACATATGATAGAATTATAATAAGTGAAGATTTGGAACCTTTTACAAACAATAATTATGACCAAATAGATAAGTTCATATTTGATAGATTAGATAATATTAGTGATGAAGCTACAAATTCAACAAGAGCAGACACACCTATAATTTTAATATGTACTGATAGACGTACAAAATCAGATGAATTATTAGTAAAATTATTTAGCATTGGTATATATAATGCTCTTATTGGAACAGATAGAAACATAGATGAAATTTGTAAATTAATTAAAATTCCTAGAACTAAGAAGGAAGCAAAAATATATTATAAAATTGACTCGGAAGAAGTATCTTATCAATCAGAAAATGAAAACGATGTAAGCGAATCAGAGATTCAAAGTATTTTAGCACATTATAAGAAAATTGGAAGAGATGAGCAAAAATGTGTTGATAGTTTCGATTCAATTGCTCAACAATATACAGATATGCAATTAAAAGTAATTGCAAGTTTTCTTCCATTGCCTGTAAAGGCAATATTGGAGGAAAAATCTCCAAAATATCAACAAATCATGTCAGAAATGGGAGAAAAAAGAAGAACATATTCTGCAAATAAAAAGCAACAGGAAGAAAACGGACTAAAAATTGGATTTATTGAGTCTTCTAATGGTAAAAAATTAAGTGGTGGCAATGTTGTAATTCCATCAGCAGTAAATACTAAAAAGGTAAAAAAATTATCTGTTAAGGCACCAACAACTTCAGGATTGAATATGCCAGAAGATATAAATATACCTAGTATAGAAGGATTAAATGATAATGTTGAAGAAAACGTAGAAGAAGTAAAACCAAAAAGAAGAGGAAGACCACCTAAGAAAAAAACAGAAGAAGAATTAATGGTAGCAAATCAAGAAACAAAACCAAAAAGAAGGGGGAGACCACCTAAGAAAAAGGTAGAAGAAACAAACATAATGCCAGGCTTTGATGATGACGAGCAAGAGGTAAACACTATACCTGGATTTGAAGACAAGGATGAAGAAAAAATAGTAAATACAATACCGGGATTTGATGATGATGACGAACAAGAAATAAACACAATGCCAGGCTTTGATGACGATGAGCAAGAAGCAAATACAATACCAGGTTTTGATGATGAAGATGATAATGACAACATAATGGATTCAGTATCAACCAATAAATCAACAGAAAATAATTATAATACTTTTGATTTTAATAATGTACCAAAAAATAATTATAATACAACGCAATTAGCAAATACTAAAAGAACATATCCAACAGAAGCAATAGATGCATTATTAACAAGAGAGAAAAAGATAGTTACTTTTGTTGGAACAAGTAAAAATGGAACATCTTTCTTAGTTAATAATCTTGCGCTAAGTTTATCAAAAAAAGGAATAGATGTAGCAATATTAGATGCAACAAAGAATAGAAACGCATACTATATATTTACAGAAAATGAAGAAAGTTTAAGACAAATTGCAGAAAAAAGCATAATAAATTTAATAAATGGTAATGCCGCAGGATTAAAAGTAGATAAAAACTTAACAGTGTATACTGCATTGCCAGATGATGATGTACCAATGGATAGATATGAGGAAATACTCTCTACATTAGTAAAAAATCATTCATTAATACTAATTGATTGCGATTTCGATACAGATTTTGGATATTTTGCTGCATCACAAGAAACATACTTAGTACAAAGTATGGATATATTAACTATTCAACCTTTAACAGCTTTCTTAAGAGACTTACAAAGTAAAAATATTTATAAACCGGAGAATTTAAGAATAGTTATAAATAAAGAATTACCTGTTAAAACTTTAACAATAAAGAATATTATTGGAGGACTTTCTTTTTATAATGATCCATCAATGTCTTTTATGAGAGAATTATTTAATAGGGAAACTGCAAAATATTGTACAATTCCATTTGAAATAGCAACATATTCAAAATATTTGGAAGGCTTAGTTAATTGTAAAATTTCTTTAAATGGGTATTCAAAAGAATTTTTGCAAGCACTTAGAACATTAGAAAATATGGTATACCCTTTAATGGAATCAACACCTTCTAATAATATAAACAATAATAGTTATGCAAGAAGTAGATTTTCAAATGAAATGAATGATACATTGAATCAAATGAAGAAAAATTTTTAAAATAATATAGAGGTGAGAAAGTTTTGACAGTAGTAATATTAGTAACTATAGTAATATTAGTTTGTATAATAGTTGCATTAATGGCATATAATATTTCTATTCATAAGAAGATTGCTAAATTTAGCAACATTAGTGAAAAAATAAACGGATTGAATGTTTTACAAAATTTTATGGATACAATAGGCGAATACTCAAGTGTTGAAGAAAAAATAGAGAAAATAAATGAGATTATTCTAAATAAATATAGTGTATTAAAATATTCTACGATAGTTGTCTTTAATGGTGCTGAATATGAACTAAAAGCTTCAAATGTAGACCAAAAGCATTGGGCATCATTAACAAGTTTAGGAGAGGAAGAAATATTTAAAGATAGCATAGCTACAGCTACACCTAAATATATAACAGTTGAGAAAGATACAGAAAAATTACCATACCAAAAAATGGAATTTGGAAGAGCTAAATCTGCAATGTTTTTTCCTTTATACATAGATAATGTATATATAGGATATTGGTTAATAGAAAGTAGTGAAATACATGCTTTTGATAATATAGATACAGCAATAATAGAAGTTATTAGAGATAATATTGTTACAATTTTAAAAACGGTACAATATCAAAACACAGTAGAAAATACTGTAAGAAAAGACTTATTTACAGGATTAAATTCAGCTGAATATTTATATGGCTTAGGAAAAAAAGAAGTGGACAAATATACAATTTCAACTGTATGTATGTTTAGAATTACTAATATAGAGGAAATAAACGAGAAAATAAGTAGACATTTAGGAAATAAAGTAATAACTCAAATAAGTAAGTTTTTTGAAAATAATATTTCTAAAGAATATTTATTTGTAAGATATATGGGACCAAAATTTGTAATAGTATTTTCTGGAGTTCAATCAGAAGATGTTGCAAATTTCCTACAAGACATAAAAGCACAAGTAGAAGAGATGCAGATTCATCCAGATTTAGATGATAAAGCAATAGCAAATGTTAAAAATAAAGAAGATATATATGTTAGCCCAAGATTAAATTTTGTATTAACATCATATTATAAAGGTACATCAATGGATGGTTTAACTAAAAAATTAGAGGAATATATAGATAATGCAGATAAATCTGAAAGTGATATAAATTATATTTAAAAGGAGGAATGTAGCATGTCTAATTTTGATAAAACAATGAGCTTTAAAGTAGAAAGAGACAAAAATGTAAAAGTAAAGGAAATATTAAAAGAAGTATATGATGCATTAACAGAAAAAGGATATAATCCAATAAATCAAATAGTTGGATATATACTTTCTGGTGATCCAACATACATAACAAGTTATAATGATGCAAGAAATAAAATAAGACTTATAGAACGTGATGAACTATTAGAAAAAATGGTAAAAAATTATATAGGAATAGAAGAAGATAAATAAATGAGAATATTAAGTATAGATTATGGAGATGTTAGAACTGGTATTGCAATAACAGATCCTTTAGGAATTACAGCACAGGGATTAAAAACAATAAAGAATCAAAATAGCGATAGGGTTTTATTAAGAGAAATAGAAGAAATAGTAAAAAATTACGATGTTGAAAAAATTATAATTGGAATGCCATTAAATCTAAAAGGAGAAAAGACTGTAAGAGCCGAGAAAACAGAAAAATTTATTCATAAATTAAAATGCAAATTTGGAAAAATGCCAATAGAAGCGATAGATGAAAGATTAACAACAGTACAAGCTCAGAAAACTATGAATTTTTTGGATGTGAACAAAAAAAATAAAAAAGATATTGTCGATACAATTGCAGCTGTATACATTCTAGAAACTTACCTTGGAAAAGAAAATAAAAAATAGTTGCAAATTATAATAAAATAGTGTATGATTAGGAAAAATAAAAGTTAAGAAAGATATCGAAAGGAGAAAAAGTATGAGTGAAGATATCAATACACCAAATAATGGTGAAGAAATGGATAACATAATAGTTTTAAATGATGAAAATGGAAATGAAGTTAAATTTGAATTTTTAGATTTAATAGAATATGATGGAGAAGAATATATAATTTTATTACCAACAGAGGAAGGAGAAGATAATGACGAAGTTGTTATCTTAAAAGTAGAAGATGCAGAAGATGATCCAGAAATGGAAACATATGTAAGTGTCGAAGACGAAGCTACATTAAATGCTGTATTCGAAATGTTCAAAGAGAAATTTAAAGATGAATTTAATTTTATAGATGAATAATAAATACAATGAAAAAGAGGAGTAGTTATAAATATGTATTAAGAGAATAAAGGTAATAGCTGAGAGCCTTTTATATTATATTATAATGAAAGTAGCTTTTTGGTAGATATGCAGAAATAATAGTAAGTATATCCGGGTTGGCTCCGTTAACAGTTAGAAAGAGTATTATTTAAGGTGGTACCGTAGGAGTAATCTTGCCCTTAACAGGTAAGATTACTCTTTTTTTATATAATTACGAAAAATAAATATTTTAAGGGGGATTATTATGAAATATGATCACAATTTAATAGGAAAATACAATCCAAAAGATTTTGAAGAAAAAATCTATAAGGAAACAGAAGAAAAAGGATATTTTAAGCCAACTATGGATAAAACAAAAGAATCATTTTGTATAATGATGCCACCACCAAATGTTACAGGAAAACTACATATGGGACATGCATTAGACGGAACCATTCAAGATATATTAATTAGATTTAAAAGAATGCAAGGATATAATACACTATGGCTTCCTGGTTCTGATCATGCAGCTATATCAACAGAGATGAAAGTTGTACAAAAATTAAAAGAAGAAGGAAAAACAAAGCATCAGATTGGTAGAGAAGCATTTTTAAAAGAGACTTGGGATTGGACTCATTTGTATGGTGGTACAATACAGGAGCAACAGAGAAAAATTGGTTGTTCTTGTGACTGGGACAGAAGAAGATTTACCTTAGATGATGGATTATCAGAAGCGGTTAAAGAGCATTTTGTTAGACTATATGAAAAAGGATTAATTTATAAAGGAAAAAGAATGGTAAATTGGTGTCCAAATTGCAATACAACTATTTCAGATGTAGAAGTAGAGTATCATGAAGAAAACACACATTTATGGTATATAAGATATAAAATAGTAGGAGAGAATGATAAATACATTATAGTTGCTACTACAAGACCAGAAACAATGCTAGGGGATACAGCTGTTGCAGTTCATCCAGATGACGAAAGATATAAAGAATATATAGGTAAAACATGTATATTACCTATAATGAATAAAGAAATACCTATAATTTCAGATAGATTTGTTGATAAAGAATTTGGAACAGGTGCAGTTAAGATAACACCTGCACATGATATGAATGATTATCAGGCTGGACTAAGGCATAATTTAGACATAATAGAAGTTTTTGATGAAAATTTCAAAATGGGTGATTTAGTTCCAGAATATAAAGGTATGGATTTATTAGAAGCAAGAGAAAAGATTGTAGAAAAATTGCAAGAACTTGGTAATCTAGTAAAAATAGAAGATTTAACGCATAATGTAGGAAAATGTGAAAGATGTAAAACAACAATAGAGCCAAAGATATCGGATCAATGGTTTGTAAAAATGCAAGAACTAGCAAAACCAGCAATAAAAGCAGTAGAAGAAGGAGAAATAAAGTTTATTCCAAAAAAATATGAAAAAATGTATTTTAATTGGATGAATAATATTCAAGATTGGTGTATATCAAGACAATTATGGTGGGGACATAGAATACCTGCATACTATTGTGATAATTGTGGACATATTACAGTTTCAAGAAATGAAGTAAAAGAATGCGAAAAATGTCAATCAAAAAATATTCATCAAGATGAGGATACATTGGACACATGGTTTAGTTCTGCATTATGGCCATTTTCAACACTTGGTTGGCCAAATACAGAAAGTGAAGATTATAAAACATTTTTCCCAACAAATGTATTAGTAACAGCATATGATATTATTACTTTTTGGGTATCAAGAATGATAGTTTCTAGTCTAGAATTAACAAATAAAAATCCTTTTAAAGATGTTTTAATACATGGTATAGTTAGAGACAGCCAAGGTAGAAAAATGTCGAAGACATTGGGAAATGGAATTGATCCATTAGAAATTGTAGATAAATACGGAGCAGACAGTTTAAGATTTTCTGTACTTTCAGGAACGACTATGGGAAATGACATTAGATATATGCCGGAAAAATTAGATCAAGCTTCAAATTTTGCAAATAAAATATGGAATGCAGCAAAATTTATAACAAATTCATTAGAACCTGATGAAAAAATAATTGCATACTATAATAAAGTATATGATAAATGTGCAAACAAATTCAAAGAAGAAGGTTTAAGATTAGAAGATAAATGGATTATTTCAAAACTAAATAAATTAATAAAAGATGTAACAAAACTAATAGAAGATTATGATTTAGGTATCGCTTTGGATAAAATATATAATTTTATTTGGAATGAGTATTGTGATTGGTATATAGAAATGTGTAAGACAAGAATCTATAGTGACGATATAGAGGAAAGAGTTCAAGTAAATTTTGTATTGGACTATGTTTTAAGGAATTCATTAAAATTATTACATCCTTTTATGCCTTTTGTTACAGCAAAAGTATATTCTAAATTAGTTCACTATGATAATAAAGATATTATGATATCAGAGTGGCCAAAGGCTAGCGAGGAATTTCAATTTGAAGATGATGAGGAAGTTGTAGAAAAATTAAAAGATATAATAGTCGAAATACGTAATAAACGTGCAAATATGAATGTTCATCCAAGTAAAAAATCAAAATTAATGTTTGTTACAACAAAATATAACAAACAAATAGAAGAATCAGAGGAATTTTTGAAGAAACTTGGATTTGCAACAGAGATTATTATACTGAAAGACAAAAAAGAAATTCCGGAAAATGCTATATCTATACTAAAAGATGGTCTAGAATTATATATACCATTTGAAGAATTAGTAAATATAGATGAAGAAATAAAAAGATTAGAAGAAGAAATTAAAAAATTAGAGGCTGAAGTAACTAGATGTAATAAGATGCTATCAAATCCAGGATTTATAAACAAAGCACCTGAAGCAAAAGTAAATGAAGAAAAAGAAAAATTAATAAAATATGAAGAGATGCTAAAATTATCAAAAGAGAGATTAGGCGAATTAAAATAATTAAAAATAAAAGATTCCTATTTATGAAGTAAAATTAATTTATAAAAAGAATTACTTCATATTAGGAATCTTTTTATTTGTTATTTTCCATAAGTGCTAGAGCGCACTTAATGCCATCAACAGCAGCTGACATAATTCCACCAGCATATCCTGCACCTTCACCGCAAGGATAAATACCATCAATATTTGACATATAATTTTCATTTCTTATAATTTTGACAGGTGATGAACTTCTTGTTTCTATTCCAGTCAACAATGTATCTGGACTTGCAAAGCCTTTAATCTTTTTATCAAAGTATATAAAAGCTTTTTGCATTGTATTATTAACGAAATCTGGTAAAATATTATTTAAATTATAAAAATTAGTACCTGGTAAATAAGTTGGAAGCACTTTTCCAAAAGTTTTGGTCAACGAGTTAGTTAAATAATCACCAAGTTTTTGAACAGGAGCAAAATAATTACTTCCACCTGCAACAAATGCTTTTTCTTCTAATTCTTTTTGAAAATTAATTCCTGCTAAAGGTGTTAAATCAGTAAAATCGTTTGGAGTTACATTAACTAAAATAGCGCTATTGGCGTTTTTTCCATTTCTTTTAAATACACTCATACCATTAGTTACAATGGTGTTTTCTTCGCTTGAAGAGGCCATAACCGTACCTCCTGGACACATACAGAAAGAATAACAACTTCGCCCGTTTTCTTTATCGTGATAAACTAATTTATATTCAGCAGGTGGCAAATGTAAATTAGTTTTATTTCCATATTGTGCCAAATTTATATCTTTTTGGAGATGTTCAACTCTAACACCAACAGAGAAATTTTTACTTTCCATATTTAAACCCTTATTATAAATAGTATAAAAAGTTTCTCTACTACTATGTCCAATAGCAAGAATAATATTCGATGTATTTATAACATATTCTTTATTATCAGAGATGTATGTAATAGAAGATATTTTATTATTTTGTATATCAAAATCTATGACTTTACTATTAAATAAAAAAGTGCCACCTTTTAAAATAATATATTTTCTTATATTACTAATAATTTTTATTAGATTATCTGTTCCTATATGTGGTTTTGACAAATATAGAATTTGTTCTGGAGCACCAAATTTATAAAAAGTATTTAAAACAATTTTGCATAAAGGATTGTTAATTCCAGTGGTTAATTTACCATCAGAAAAAGTTCCAGCTCCTCCTTCACCAAATTGAATATTAGAGTTGATATTTAACTTTCCAGTCTTTAGGAAAGTATCTACATCCTTTTTTCTTTCTTCTACAGTTTTTCCTTGTTCTATAATAATTGGTTTAATGCCATTTTTTACAAATGTTAAGGCTGCGAAGAGTCCTGCTGGACCAGCTCCTATAATAACAGGTCTATTTTTTAAATTACATTTTATAGATGTATTTATTTCAGGCAGTGTAAAATCATTGAAGCTTGAGTATTTTTTTTCATTTTTAAAGTTTATAGCTAGATTATAAAGATAATATATATTATTTTTATTACGTGCATCAATAGATTTTTTTATAATATGCCAGTCAGCAATATCATCAATATTAATATGATATTTTTTGCAAACATATTCAATTAGTTGTTTTTTATTAAAATCTTCATAAATCTTTATATTAGTTATTTTTTTCATGTTCAATCCTTTCTAATCAATATAAATTATAACATAAAAATGATGATAAAGGAAATGGTATCTAAATATAAATTAAAAATTGTTGAAAATAGTCGATGAAAAATTACTAATCGACAAAACTTCCTAAACTTCGCTATTGGAAAAAAATACCAATAGTTTTATAATATTGCAAAAGGGAGGGATATATATGCAAATGAAATATTTAGAAAAAGATAAGATGTTATTTTTTTCATTAGAAGAAGATATAGATCACCACACTACAAAAGATTTAAGGAGGAATATGGATTATGAAATTGAAAGATATATGCCTAAAAAAGTTATATTTAACTTTAATAGTGTTAACTTCATGGATAGTGCAGGAATAGGTTTATTGTTAGGAAGGTATAAAATTATAAATATGTTAGGTGGAGAAGTTGTTCTTATTAATGTAAAAAGAAGTGTGAAAAAAATTTTAGATATGTCAGGGATATCAAAGTTAATACACATATATGATGATTTAGAAATGAAATTCAATATAGGGTAGGAGGAAAAGATGAATATAAAATATGAAAATAAAATGGACTTAGAAATACTAAGTAAATCAAAAAACGAAGCTTTTGCCAGAATTACAATTGCAGCATTTGTAGCTCAATTAGATCCGACAATAGAAGAAATATCAGATATAAAAACTGCTGTTTCAGAAGCAGTAACAAATTCAATAATACATGGATATGAAAATAAAGATGGAGTAATAAGAATAGTAGCATATATTTTTAATAATACAATAAGAATTGAAATATCAGATAAAGGGAAAGGGATAGAAGATATAGAGACAGCAAAACAACCACTATATACTACAAAACCTGAATTGGAAAGATCTGGAATGGGATTTACAATTATGGAAAATTTTATGGACAACCTAAAGATAGAATCAGTTGTAGGAATGGGAACTAAAGTTACTATGGAAAAGAAGATTAAAAGCAAAGATGAGCAAGAGGAGAAATTGTATGCAGTATAATAATATTAGTGAAATATTAAAAGCACAAGAAGATAAAGAAATATTAGGGAATGTTGTTAAGAATAATAGTGGATTAGTTTGGAGCATAGTAAAAAGATTTCAAGGAAGAGGATATGAAAAGGAGGATTTATATCAGATTGGTACAATTGGTTTAATAAAGGCAATTAAAAATTACAATCCTGAATTTAACGTAAAGTTATCAACATATGCTGTAAGCTATATAATAGGAGAGATAAAAAAATTTATAAGAGACGATGGTTTAATAAAAGTAAGTAGAAGTATAAAAGAATTATGTGTAAAAATTAATGATATAGAAAATAAAGCAAAAAAGGAAGGAAGAGATATGAGCGTAGAAGAAATTTCAAAAGAATTAAGAACTGATAAAGAAGAAATTATTCTAGCCATGGAATCTAAAATGAAAATTACTTCAATATATGAAGAAAAGTCTGAAGATGATAAAACAACAATAATGGATAAAAATAAATTTTCAAAAGATGAAACAGATATGATTATAAATAAACTATTAATAAAAGAATTGTTAAACAAAATGGAGAAAAGAGATCGACAAATTATTGTATTAAGATACTTTAATGGGTGTACTCAATCAGAAATAGCTAAAATGTTAGGTATTTCGCAAGTACAAGTATCTAGAATAGAAAAGAAAATTTTGACTAAGTTAAAAATTGAATTAGTATCTTAGGAGGAGATTTGAAAAGAGTTGTAATTTATTTTATAGGCATAATTATAATTATTTTCTTAATTCCAATAATATGTACATCTAGAGACAAGGAAACATCTGCAAAAGTAAATAATGTAGTAAATGAGGTACCGATATTGGAAAATAATTATGATTATAAGGGATATAAGAAAATAAAATTACTTCACACTAAAGATAGTAGTATTGAAGAGATTAGTCTTGATGAGTATTTGTATGGAGTAGTTTCAGCAGAAATGCCAGCAAATTTTGAAGAAGAGGCATTAAAGGCGCAGGCTGTTGTTGCAAGAACATATACTATATACAAAATAAAAAATAACAATAATAAACATGGAGAAGCTCAAATTTGTGATAATTCGGAATGTTGTCAAGCGTGGATTTCTAAAGAAGATAGATTGGCAAGATGGAATGAGAGCGAGAGAGACAAGAACTGGAAAAAGATAGTTAATGCGGTGGACTCTACTCAAGGAAAAATAATTACTTATAATAATGAACCAATTGATGCTTTTTTTCATTCCAACAGTGGAGGAAAAACAGAGGTGCCAGTAAATGTATGGGGAGGAAGTGGGTTTCCATACTTGCAAGTGGTTGAAACAACGGGAGAGGAAAATTATAGTCAATATGCTTCGGAGGTGACTATAAGTAAGGATGAATTAGAAAGAAAAATGAAAGAAAAATATAATGATTTTCTTATAGATTATTCTGATCCTAATTGTATAAAAATTTTAGAGTATACAGAAAGTGGAAGGATAAAAACAATAAAAATTGGAAATAAAAATGTGAGTGGTGTAGAAGTAAGATCAATATTTAATCTTAAATCAGCAAATTTTAATATATTAATAAATGAAAGCAATATAAAATTTGAAGTTAAAGGGTATGGGCATGGAGTAGGTATGAGTCAGACCGGAGCTGATAGTTTGGCAAAGCAAGGAAAAACATTTGAGGATATTCTATGTCATTTTTATAAGGATGTAGAAATAAAAAATATGTAAAGCTGTATAAAATTTTCAAATGAGGAAATACTTATATAAAAAGTAGGAGGGAAATTCATGAAAGAGAAAAACAAGAGAGCCAAAAAAATTATATATTTAATTGTTACTCTATTACTAATAATAAGTATTTCTATATTTATATTATCAAAAACATATAGCTATAAAAATACGGAACTGTCTAAGGCAAATAATGAAATAGAAATAGTTAATAAAGTAGAAGAAGCTAGTTCTACAGCAGATAAAAATATAAATGAAGTAAAAGAGAACAAGATTGCTTTAAATACCGAAAACTTAATTTCTTTGCCATCTAGTAGCTCAAAAACAAATAAAAAAGAGGAGACTAAAGAGTTAGAAGAAAAGAAAGAAACAGAAAAAAAGGAAATTAAATTTGAAAAGCCAGTAGAAGGTACTATTATAAAGAGTTTTGCAAAAGATAATTTAATATATTCAAATACATTGAATGAATGGACTACTCACTTAGGCGTAGATATAAAAGCTGACAAAACTACTGTTGTTAAATCAGCATACGAAGGAACTGTTGAATCGATTAAAAATGATCCAAGATATGGCTTAACCGTAATCATAGAACATGAAAAAGGGTTTAAAACAATTTATTCAAACTTATTGACAGCAGAATTTGTTGTAGAAGGAGAACAAGTAGCAACAGGACAAACAATAGGAACGGTAGGTAATACTGCTACATTTGAAATTGCAGAAGAAAGCCATTTGCATTTTGAGATTTTGAAAGATAATAATCAAGTAGATCCTACCATATATCTTAACTACTAGAATTTAAAAGATAGCTAAAATAGCTATCTTTTAAATATTCATACAAAAAGTTATAAAAAAAAGAAAAAAATATATTGACAACAAAAAAGTGATATGGTAATATAATAAAAGACCAAGTAACAAGAGAGAAAA
>CALYAI010000013.1 GCA_944393475.1 uncultured Clostridia bacterium | reverse complement strand
GATAAATATGTGGACATGTTTGTATTTAAGCCATATAGTTGTAATTATAATGATCATAATATCAATTTTAGGTATTACTTATTCAATAACCAAGAAAAAAATTAAAGCATATCAAGTTATCGTTGTTTTCTTATTCTGTGTAATTTCTATGGCTTTGGTTTCTGGAATTACAGCAATGCAATATATAAATGATGCAAATTATAGTATTAAAGAAAATGAAGAAAAAATTATAACAAATTATTGGACATATAATACTGAAGATATGAAAAAAATAGAAGATGAGAATACAGAATATACGAGCCTAGTCGATTTAAAAACAGGAAATATTGTATCTATAAAAAATATTGCCATTTCGACAGGAAAGGATACTGCAGACTTATCAAATGCAGAAGAGGCTACAAAGGCATATAATGAAATAGATATACAAGAAGAATATCCTACATCTAGTGAAGAATTAGTAACTTTAGATTCTAAAGAATTTATTAAGGCATCAGATAAAATATATTATGTAACTTATAACTATTCTAGTACAAACACAGAAACAAATACAAGCGAAAAAGGAAAAGTGTATTATGTTGTAAATAATTCTAACCAAATAAAAACAATTGTTAAAACAAAAATAACTAACGAAGAATCAGAAAAAGAGTTTGAAGAAAGAGTACTAGAAATAATTAGTTCAATGAATATATAAAGGAGGTAGGATTCATGATAATAGCATTTAATTTTGTTTTTGATATAATTGTAGCAATATTGGTATATGAATATTTCAAAAGAGATAAAAAAACTGAAGCTTTTGCAGCAGCAGTTATAGTTAAGGTTGCTTATTTTATATCTTCTGGATTGATAATCGGAAGTTTTAATATTATAGCTCTTATAATATATGCATTAGTAATGATTTGTGTAGCGAGATTATATATAATTATACTTGAGAGAGTATACGAACCTGAATTTCATCCAGTACTATTCATTTTTATAGCTGCACTAATAGGTGTAATAATAATGTCTGTAGCAGGAGAAATCTTATATACAGTATTATTAAAATTAGTAACACTTTTTATGGCAACATTCCAATATACATTATATAAAATATCATAAACACTTGAAACTTGATTTATAAAATGATAAAATAAAGTAAATTTTTAAGATACGAGAGATTAAAAAAAAACCAATTTTGGAGATTTTTTTAATCTCTTTTTATATATGAAAGGGGTTTAGATTAATGAATACAAAGTATATTTTTGTTACAGGTGGAGTTGTTTCTGGATTGGGTAAGGGAATAACTGCAGCATCTTTAGGAAGATTATTAAAAAATAGAGGGTATAAGGTAACAATACAAAAATTCGATCCATATTTAAATGTGGACCCAGGAACTATGAGTCCATATGAACATGGGGAAGTTTTTGTAACAGACGATGGAGCAGAGACAGATCTAGATTTAGGGCATTACGAAAGATTTATAGATGAAAGCTTAACAAAGAATTCAAGTGTAACAATGGGCAAAATTTATTTAAGTGTTTTAGAAAAAGAAAGAAGAGGAGACTATTTAGGAAAAACTGTACAAGTAATACCACATGTTACAAATGAAATAAAAGAAAAAATATATAGTTTTGAAAATACAGATACTGACATAGTTATTACAGAAATAGGTGGGACTGTAGGAGATATAGAAGGACTTTCCATTATAGAAGCAATAAGACAAGTCGGATTGGAAAAAAGTCCAGAAGATGTACTATATATACATGTAACACTTTTACCTTATATAACAGGATCAAATGAAATAAAATCTAAACCTACACAACATTCTGTTAAAGAATTACAGTCTTACGGAATACAACCTAATATTTTAGTTTGCAGAAGTGAAATAACAATTCCAGATTCAATTAGGGAAAAATTAGCATTATTCTGCAATATAAGGAAGGAAAATGTAATTGAAAATAAAACTGTAAAATGTTTATATGAGCTTCCACTTATGCTAGAAAAAGAAGGATTAGGAAGGGCTGTTTGTAATCAACTAAGATTGGACAATTACATTCCAGATAATTCTGAATGGCAGGAAATGATTGATAGAATAGAAAAAATAGAAAATAAAGGAGTAAATATTGCTATTGTTGGTAAATATACAAGATTAGAAGATTCTTATATATCTGTAATAGAGAGCTTAACACATGCAGGATATGCAAATAATGTAAAAGTAAAAGTCGAATTAGTGGATTCAGAAACAGTTAATAAAATTAATGTTAAAGAGAAATTAGCAAAATATGATGGAATTGTAGTTCCAGGAGGATTTGGAAATAGAGGAATAGAGGGAATGATAACAGCAATTGAATATGCTAGGGAAAATAAAGTTCCATTTTTAGGAATATGTCTTGGAATGCAAATGTCTGTTGTGGAATATGCAAGAAATGTATTAAAATTAGAAGATGTAAATTCAGAAGAATTCGATGAAAAAGCTCAAAATAAGGTTATACATATAATGGATGAACAGAAAGAAATAAAGAAGAAAGGTGGAACTATGAGGCTTGGTGCATATCCATGTGTACTAAAAGAGAATAGTAAAGTAAGAGAATTGTATTCAAGTGAAAAAATATCAGAAAGACACAGACATCGCTTTGAATATAATAATGAATATAAGGAAAAACTAGAAAAGGCTGGATTAGAATGCTCTGGAATTTCTCCAGATGGCAAATTAGTAGAAATTGTAGAGTTAAAAGATCATCCATTTTTTATAGGAGTTCAATTCCACCCAGAATTAAAATCAAGACCAAATAGACCTTCACCAGTATTTGTAGGATTAATAAAAGCAGCTAAGGAAAATTAGGAGATAATATTAAAAAAATAAATTTTATAAAAATACAAAGCTAGTATTTTGAAAAAAGCACCTCAAAATACTAGCTTATATTATTGAATAATAATATATAAAAAAGTTCTAAAAGGTAAATTATATTAATAAAATATATAAGAAAAAATAATTATAAGAAATGTGAATTTTATGTGAAAATTAGCAAACATACTTGACAAGTGCTAAAAAAAGGTATAAATTATTAGCAGTCACAAAGAAAGAGTGCTAATAATCATATATATAGGAGGTAATGTGTAATGATAAGACCATTAGCAGACAGAGTATTATTAAAAATGGAAGAAGAAGAGGAAAAAACAAAAAGTGGAATAATTCTATCAACATCAGCAAAGGAAAAACCACAAACAGCAAAAGTTATAGAGGTTGGACCTGGAGAAAAAATTGATGGAAAATTAGAAGAAATGTATGTAAAAAAAGGCGATAGAGTAATAATAAATACTTATTCAGGATCAGATGTAAAATATGAAGGCGAAGAATATAAAATCGTTAGACAATCAGATATTCTAGCTATTGTAGATTAATAAAAGAAAGGTTGGTAATTTAGTATGGCAAAGGAAATTAAATTTGGTGAAGATGCAAGAAAATCATTATTAAATGGTGTAAATAAATTAGCAGATACAGTAAAGGTTACATTAGGACCAAAAGGAAGAAATGTAGTATTAGACAAGGGCTTTGGTGCACCACTTATTACAAATGATGGTGTAACAATAGCAAAAGAAATAGAATTAGAAGATAGCTTCGAAAATATGGGAGCAAAACTTGTAAAAGAGGTATCTACAAAAACAAATGATGTTGCAGGAGATGGAACAACAACAGCAACAGTTTTAGCACAAGCAATGGTTAAAGAAGGAGTTAAAAATGTTGCAGCTGGAGGAGATCCAATGGCAATAAAAAGAGGTATGGATAAAGCAACAGAAAAAGCAGTAGAAGAGATAAAGAAAATAAGTGTAGATGTAAATGGAAAAGATGATATTGCAAGGGTTGCAAGTGTATCTTCAGATAATGAAGAAGTCGGAAAACTAATTGCAGAAGCTATGGAAAAAGTATCTAAAGATGGAGTTATAACTATAGAAGAATCAAAAACATCCGATACAGCAGTAAATGTAGTAGAAGGTATGCAATTTGATAAAGGATATATTTCTCCATACATGGTAACAGACACGGAGAAAATGGAAGCAATATTGGATAATCCATATATATTAATTACAGATAAGAAAATAAGCAATATTCAAGAAATATTACCATTATTGGAAAACTTAATGCAACAATCTGCAAAATTAGTAATTATATGTGATGACATGGAAAACGAAGCATTATCTACATTAGTACTTAACAAATTAAGAGGCGTATTGAATGTAGTTGCTGTTAAAGCCCCTGGATATGGTGATAGAAGAAAAGAAATGTTACAAGACATAGCTATTTTAACAGGAGGAGAAGTTATAACTGGAGATTTAGGATTAGAACTTAAAGATACAAGAATAGACCAATTAGGAAGAGCAAAACAAGTTAAAGTACAAAAGGAGAATACAATAATTGTTGATGGAATGGGAGATAAACAACAATTAGCAGATAGAGTTGGACAATTAAAAGCTCAAATAAACGAGGAAAAGAGCGATTTTGATAGAGAAAAACTACAAGAAAGATTGGCTAAAATTGCTGGTGGTGTAGCTGTAATAGAAGTCGGAGCTGCAACAGAAATAGAAATGAAGGATAAAAAATTAAGAATAGAAGATGCATTATCTGCAACAAAAGCAGCAGTAGAAGAAGGTATTGTTGCAGGAGGTGGAACAACATATATAGATATAATTCCAGAAGTAAGCAAATTAGTAGATTCATTAGAAGGTGACGAAAAACTAGGAGCAACAATAGTTCTTAAAGCATTAGAGGAACCAGCAAAACAAATAGCAACAAATGCAGGACTAGAGCCAGCTGTAATAGTTGAAGAAGTTAAAAAATCAGCAAAAGGTGTTGGATTTAATGCAAGATCTGAAAAATATGAGGATATGAAGAAAGCAGGAGTTGTTGATCCAACTAAAGTAACAAGAAGTGCTTTACAAAATGCAGAAAGTATAGCTTCTATGATATTAACAACAGAGAGCCTAGTTGCAGATAAAAAAGAAGAAAAATGTAACTGTGGTGGAGGAAATACTGCAGGAATGAATGAAATGGGCGGAATGTATTAAAATTAAAACCAATAAGAAAAGGTCTTTATAGTATTATAAGGACCTTTTTACGATGTAAAGAATGGATAAATTGACATAATTAGGTAAAAATGATATAATTTATAGTGCAATATGCAGTATGTACGACAACAACTTATGTTGGAGGTAAAATGAACTTCTTGGAAAAGCAGCTTTTGATGGCAAGTACTTCGACTGAAGGAAAAGAGAAACAGGAGGCAAGAAGACTGCAATTTTTAGCGCAAAGATGGTACTACGAACCCATCAAGGAAGGACAAATCAACGTTCCAGAAACGATGAGGTTTTATGCACAAGATATGTATGACGACATTCCACTTAGAGAGGAATATAAAAAGGACGATTCAACCGTTGCTACAAAAGGAAGCGGAATCCTTGTTGCAAGGTTCTGTGCGAAGCACTACAGGTGCCGAAAGCAGCCCGATGTGGCTGAACTGGCAAGCATGGTCTGTGAGCTAAGGTACATAACCTACGAAAAGACTGACGACCAGTGGAATAGCAATAAGGGAATCAACCCCGAGTTCTTCGACAAGTTTCTACCATGTTGCTATGGGCTAACCAGTCGAAGGTTATTTAACATAGATGAGGTGAGCACAGCGATTCGTGATGGCAAACTCCTCGTCTTCCAGGTGGCAGATTCATTGAACCGTATCACGGTCACAAGCAAGGATTCTCACTACATTGTTGTAGTGGGGGATGATGCGAATGGATTTTTCATCTATGATCCCTTGTATACATCAATACAACACATGAACCACAACAAGATCTTCAAAGTTCTGATCGAGGCATGGGTTGTCTACAGGATTTAGCCTCTGTATTCAATAAGCTACTAGAGGAAGGAGAAAGGCAAGACAGACTGGAAAACAGTCTGTCTTGCCTTTTTAACGTATCTTAACGAGAGTACAAAATTGACAAAAGTTACATAATATAGTAGAATAAAATTTGAAGACACTTGTCTTCGTAGGATTATTTTTCTAGGAGCGTTTTTGCTCAGAAAGGTGGCAACATGTTTGACAGATCCAATCTTATGAAGGCTTTTATGCCTCCGCAGGACTACGAAATCTACAAAAAGGAGGTGGAAACTGCTCAAGCAGATTTGCAAGCAAGCCTTGCTAACTTCAAGCCTTTAAGCGGTCACTACGAAAACGTAGACATCACCAAGAGCTATGACACGCAGGGAAGGTACGAAAGCATTCCGTTCAGGGATGAGAGCAAGGGTGACTTTACTTCTACGGTTGCTTCGAGTGGCTGTGGTTTGTTGGTCACAACGTTCATCGACTATTTCTTCTGCATTCCTATGGGCTTTGATGTTCCTAAGCTCGCAAAGAAGGGTGTTGAGCTTGGGTACCGAGGCTATAAGAAGATGGCTGATGGTACTTGGAAGAAGATGGGATTGTTGCATGCATGGTTCGACAGGTTCGTTCCAAGCTACACCGGTCTCAAGTCCACGATGTTGCACAGCATTAACGAGGTGAACGAGGCAATTCTGAACCAGAACTTGGCCATTCTCTTGGTCAGGTGCAGTATCTACAATGACACCCCGGAGAGCACTGAGTCCCATTTCGTGGCGATCGTCGGTTCTGACGATGACGAGGGGGTCTACTATCTGTACGATCCCAACTACGAAAACATTTGCACGGTGCCTTACTATAAGGTGAACAAGGCTGTTCGCAAGGGATGGGTCCTTTCTGACGACTAGTTGTTTGAGAGGGCATAAAACTTCGAAAGAAAGGAGAAATACAAATAGAGCCAGGTATAATTACCTGGCTCTATTTGTATTCATAAATAATTAACAACATCCACTTCTTCTATTTCCACCACAACAACAGAATAATATTATTAATAAAATTATCCATGTACAGCAATCATCTCCAAAGCCAAATCCACATCCGCAACCTCTATTTTCTGGCATATAAATCCCCTCCTTTCAATATTAAGTATTAGTGAATACTAGCAACCGCAAGGATCACAAGCTGGTTCACATCCACATCCTGAGCTTCTACCATTTCCGCATCCGCAGAATAGAATTAAGAGAAGAATGATTAACCATAAACAATCATTATTACAACACATAAAAATTACCTCCCTTTTTTAAAGCCTAAGTTTTTCTTAGTATGATATATCTTATTCTAAATATATCTATTGTGTTACTAAAAAATTAATGATATAATTTTTTGCAGAATAGAAGAGTACAATGAAAAGGAGATAAATAAATGGGAAATATTGTTTTGTTAGATGAACTAACTATTAACAAAATAGCTGCAGGAGAAGTTATAGAAAGACCTGCTTCTGTAGTAAAAGAAATGGTAGAAAATTCAATAGATGCAGGAGCAAACTCAATAACAGTGGAGATAAAAAATGGTGGAATTTCTTTTATAAGAGTAACAGATAATGGAAAAGGAATTGCAAAAGATGACACAGAAATTGCTTTCGAAAGACATGCTACAAGTAAGATTAGACAAGCGAGTGACATAGAGACAATACACTCAATGGGATTTAGAGGTGAGGCATTAGCAAGTATTGCAGCTGTTGCAAATGTTGAATTAATAACAAAAACAGAGAATGATGATATAGGAACAAGGGTTGTAGTGGAAGCAGGAAAGGTTTTAGAAGAAGGAGAAATAGGTTGTAAAACAGGTACATCAATAACTGTAAAAAATCTATTCTTTAATACACCAGTAAGATATAAATTTTTAAAGAAAGATTTTACAGAATCAGGATACATAGAAGATGTTATTACAAGAATGGCTTTAGTACATCCAAATATTTCTTTTAAATTAATAAATACAGGAAAAACTGTAATACAAACAAATGGAAATGGTGATATACAAGCAGTTATATATGGAATTTATGGGAAAGATATTGCAGAAAACGTGCTTAAAGTAGATTATACATATGAAGATATTCACATAAGTGGAGTAATTGGAAAGCCAGAAATTGCAAGATCAAATAGAGGTAATCAAATATTTTTTGTAAACGAAAGATATGTAAAGGACAAAACATTGTCTGGAGCAATAGAGAAAGGATTTAAGGGGTTACTTACAATAGGAAAATATGCGTTTTCTATATTAAATATAGATATGGATCCTTCAAAAGTTGATGTAAATGTTCATCCTGCAAAATTAGAAGTTAGATTTTCTGACGAATCAAAGATATTTAAATCTGTATATCATGCAGTTAATGACACTTTATTAAAGAATGATTTAATAAAAACATCAGAAGGTGATGATACTAAAGCACATACAACTAGCAATTCTTTATTTGGAAATCGTAAAGAAATGGAAACTAGTACAATGCAAAAAAATACATTTAATAGCTTACTAGAATTGCAAAAGAAAATAAAAGCAGATTTAGAAAAAAGTAAAGCAGATATTAATTATAATCCTTTCAAAAAAGAAGAAGAAAGTAAACCGGAAATTGCAACAAAAATAGAAGATGAAAAAATAAACATAGAAAAAAATAAAAATGAAGAAGATATTATAAATAAAAAAGAAGATCAAATTCCAGAAATCAAAAAAGAAGATGAAGCAGAAACAACAAGTGAATTACCAAAATTAAATGTAAAAGAATTAGAAGAAGCAAGTAAAGAAATAGACAAAAAGATAGAAGATTTAAATAATTCAAATATCCAAGACAATACTAAAAAAGAAAGTTTTGATGAAATGTACTTCAAAATTTTTGGAACAAAGCCTCCAGTGTCAGAAAATGTAGAAGATAAAAAAGATCCACAAGAACTAAATAAAGAAGATAACACAACTTTGTTTGAAACAATAGAGGATGATTACAAATATAAACAACAATATAAATTTATAGGAATAGTATTTAATACCTATATAATTTTTGAAATGGATGACGAAATGTATATAATGGATCAACATGCTGCACACGAAAGAATTATGTTCGAGAAGGTAAAAAAGAATTTTTATTCTGATGAAGAAAAAGATTCTCAATTAATGATTTTACCAGATATAATAACATTAACCCATAAAGAAATGGATATTGCAAAAGACAACATAGAATTATTCAGAAAAGCAGGATTTATAATAGATGAATTTGGAGACAACACAATAAAAATTTCTGGAACACCAAGTATTTGTATAGACTTAAATACTAGAGATTTATTCTTAGAAACATTGGATGAAATTAATTCTGTAGCAAGAACTGCAAAACAAGAAATAGAAAATAAATTCTTAGCTACAATTGCTTGTAAAGCAGCAGTTAAAGCACATATGGTTCTATCTAAAGAGGAAGTAGAAAGTTTAATGGATGAGTTATTAAAATTAACAAACCCATTTACATGTCCACATGGAAGACCAACAGTTATAAAAATGTCAAAGTATGAGATAGAAAGAAAATTTGAAAGAAAATAAATGGAGGAAAAATTGGAAGAAGGAATATCTAAAAAGAATGTAATAGTCATAGGTGGACCAACAGCATCTGGAAAGACAGGTTTGTCAATAGAACTTGCAAAAAAGATAAATGGTCAAATTGTTTCTGCAGATTCTATGCAAATATATACAGATATGGATATTGGAACAGCAAAAGTTACAAAAGAAGAAATGCAGGGTATAAAACATTATATGATAGATATAATTCCTCCAAACAAAAGGTATTCTGTTGCAGAATTTAAGGCAGATGCAGAAAAGGCAATAGAAGAGATAATAAAAAGCGGGCATACTCCAATAGTAGTTGGAGGAACAGGATTATATATAAATAGTTTAATATATAATATTAATTATCCAGAAATTGAATTTGATAAAGAATATAGAAATAATTTAGAAAGACAAGTGGAAGAATTTGGACTAGAAAAATTATATAATGAGGCAAAGAAGATAGATGAGGAAGCTTGCAAAAAAATAAGTTCAAATGATAAAAAAAGAATTTTAAGAATATTAGAGATATATAAGCATACAGGAAAAAATAAAACAGAATTAGAAAAACTATCTAGAGCCATTCCGCCAAAGTATAATTATAAAGTATTTGCAATAAATTGTGAGAGAGAAAAATTATACGAAAGGATTAATAAAAGAGTAGATAAGATGTTGGAGGATGGACTAGTTGAAGAAGTAAAAAAAATCAAAGAAAAATATACAGAATTTCCAACAGCTATGCAAGGATTGGGGTATAAAGAAGTTGTTGAATATTTAGAAAATAAAATTACATATGAAGAAATGGTAGAAAAAATAAAACAGGAAAGTAGAAGATATGCCAAAAGACAGATAACTTGGTTTAAAGCAATAGAAGGATTAATTTGGCTTAATGCGGATAATGGAACAGAGAAAAACTTAGAAATTATCTTGGAGGAGATAAATTGAAAGAAAAACTAGATGGCAAGAAAAAGGCAAATAAGATAAAACTAATTTTTATAATTATATTAATTGCAATATTAATAGCATATGCACTGTATGCAGCTTGGCAACTTTTTGCATATCCAACAGATGTATTTTTAGTAGAAGAGGGTTCTATTACAGAAGAACAAAGAGCAGAAGGATATATTATAAGAAAAGAAACTAAGGTTCAAGGAAATAATTATAAAAATGGTATGGTGCAAATAAAAGCAGAAGGAGAAAAATGTGCAAAAGATGAAAATATTTTTAGATATTATTCTGCTGGTGAAGAAAACCTTATAAAGAAAATCCAAGAACTTGATGAAAAAATAGATGAAGCGCAAAAGAATGATACAAGTATATTACTACCAAGTGATATAAAATTATTAGATGAAGAAATAGACTTAAGACTTGCTGAAATTGCAAAGAATAATGATATTCAAAAAATAGCAGAATATAAAAAAGAAATTGAAAATTATATTACAAAAAAGACAAATATTATTGGTGAAAACAGTAAAGCAGGTTCATACTTAAGCAATTTAATACAGGAAAGAAAAAATTACGAAAATCAATTAAATTCTGGTAGTGAATACATGAAAGCTCCTATGAGTGGAGTTGTTTCTTATAAGGTAGATGGATTAGAAGATGTATTAACACCCGATGATTTTAGTCACTATAATAGATCTTTTTTTGAAAACTTAAATTTAAAAACAGGTCAAACCATTGCAACAAGCACAGAAAGTGGAAAAGTAGTAAATAATTATGTGTGCTATATAGCAACAATATTAAAGAAAGATCAATTACACGATATTGAGCAAGGAGACAATTTGGAATTAAGATTGTCAAATGGTGATGAAATTGCAAGTACAGTGGAAAATATAACAGAACAGGCAAATGATGATGTTTTAGTGGTATTTAAAATTTCTAAAGATGTTGAAAAATTAATAAACAACAGAAAGATATCATTTAATATTATTTTCTGGCAATACTCAGGATATAAAGTACCTAATTCTGCAATTATAAAGGAAAATGACCTAGCATATGTAATTAGAAACAGAGCAGGGTATTTGGATAAGGTACTGGTTAAAGTGGAAAAGGAAAATGAAAGTTATTCTATAATAGATAATTACACTGCTGAAGAGTTAAAAGAAATGGGATATAATTCTAAAGATTTACAAGTAAGTACGAAAATAAATATGTATGATGAAATACAAACAATAGCTAATAAAAATTTGTAATATTACAACAATATTACAAAGATATTAAAAGTAAATTACAAAAAAACAAAACTATTGACAAGAAATAAAAAAAGTTAGATACTATATGCAAGTAACAACAAAGGAGAAATATTAGGAGGTTTTTTTGATGGCAGGAGCTATAATGAATAAAGTATGGGATTTATTTGGAATGGACAGAGAAGTAGACGAGGCAGAAGAAAAAGAGTACGAGAATAATGAATATGATAACTATGACAATTATGATAACTATGATAATGAAGAAACAGAAGAGCCAGAAGATAGAAGATTCTTTTTAAAAAGAAATAAAGAAAAAGTGGTAGCAATGCCACAAACTCAACAAATAAAAATGGTTATTTCACAACCTACAACATTTGACCAATCAGAAGAAATATGTGAGTTCTTAAAAGAAAAGAAATCAGTTATTGTTAATTTAGAATATGTTAATAAAGATGTTGCTAGAAGAATAGTTGACTTTATAAGTGGAGGAGTATTTGCTTTGGATGGACATATCCAAAAAGTTTCAAACTCAATCTTCTTAATAGCACCATATAATTATGAAATTACAAATGAAATGGCAAGAGAAGAGATATCAAATAAATTATCAGTATCTTGGTTGAAAAAATAATAAAATAATAAAATGAATTTAATATAAGCACGAAAACGTGCTTATATTAAAGTTGCAATAAAATGACGCATAAAGGAGGCGTATTATATGCTTACACCACTAGATATAGAAAACAAAAAATTTTCAAAACAAATGGTTAATGGATATAGTGTAGAAGAAGTTGATGATTTTTTAGATGAATTAACAGCTGACTATGGAAAGGCCTATAAAGAAAGTACAGAAGCAAAGAAAAGGATAGATGAATTAACAGAAAGCTTGGCTCATTATAAAAACATAGAGGAGACAATCCAAAGTACTTTAGTTATGGCACAATCAACAGCAGAAGAAGTTAAGAATGTGGCAAGACAACAAGCAGATCAAATAGTAAAAGATGCTAAAGGTAATGCACAAAAAGAAGCAGATAGTCTAGTTCAAGAAATTAATATGAAGAAAAAAGAATTAGATGACATAAAACAACAATTTGATGTATATAAAGCAAAAATGGAAGCTTTACTAATATCACAATTAGAATTGTTAAAAGATATAAATAAAGATGAAAATAACTAAATAGATAACTAAAGACAAATTTTTCCATATAGGTTTAATTTGTCTTTATTTGTACAAATTAAAAACTCTTGCATACTGCTACAAGAGTTAATTTGACTGTGTTTGAATTTGTTACAAAACTATTAAATGTATGTGACAATTCTATTAACGTTATTGACATATTTTTTTTATTTTATAAAATATATGGTATAAAGAGGTAATAATGAGAATTATTGGCGGATTAGCTAGAGGTACTAAATTATATACATTGGAAGGACTTAATACAAGGCCTACACTTGATAGGGTTAGAGAGTCTTTATTCAATATATTGCAGAATAATATTAGAGATGCAAAAGTTTTAGATTTATTTGCAGGAAGTGGAGCTGTAGGATTAGAAGCATTAAGTAGAGGTGCAGAAAAAGCAATATTATGCGATAAAAATAAAACTGCAATCGAAATTATAAAGCAAAATGTAAATAAATTAAGGATGCAAGAAAAGGCTATAATAAAACATATGGACTATGAACAATTCTTAAAAGCCTCTAAAGAAAAATTTGATTTCATATATATCGATCCACCCTATAAAACTAATTTTATTAGCAATAGTCTAGAAATTATATGCAATAGGGATTTATTAGAAAAAGACGCGATAATTGTTGCAGAAACAGATGAATTAGAAAGAATCGAAAATGAAATTAAAGAGTTAGAGTTAAGTATAAATATTTATGATGTTAGGAAATACGGTAGAGCAAGGTTAATATTTATGCGAAAGGAGTAAACAAATGGAGATTTTCACATTATTAGAAACTTTAGAAGAAATGCTAGAACAAAGTAAAAAAGTTCCATTTACAGATAGGGCGATTGTTGACAAACAGGCAATTCTAGAAGTTATAAAAGAAATAAGATTAAAACTTCCAGATGAAATGAAGCAAGCAAAATGGGTAAAAGAAGAAAGACAAAGAATATTAACTGAAGCTCAAAAAGAAGCAAATGATATAGTGAAAGAAGCAGAAACAAAAATTATTTCTATGATAGATGAACATGAAATTACTAAAAAAGCATATGAGCAAAAGGCACAAATAATAGAAACTGCAAATGAAATGTCAAGAGAAATATCACAAGGAACAAAAGAATATGCTGATGGCGTTTTACAAAGCATACAAACAACATTGGAAGATGCACTAAAAGTTATACAAAATAATAGAAAAGAATTAAAATAAAAATTGGAAGTCAGAGGTCGGTATTTTATGATATAATGATACAGATTTCTGACTTTATTTTATAGTCATAAAAATTGGAGGTAGTGTAATGGCAAAAGCTAGAAGAGCTCAGAACTCTAGGAAAAGAACAACAAATACAAGAAGAACTAATTCTAGAACAAGAACCAGAAGAAAGAATAATATAGATAAAAATTTAGCAGTAGTTATTATGATTATTGTTAGTTTACTACTTTGCGTGTTAATATATGCTAGATCAGGATGGATGGGAGAACATCTAAGTCCTGTTCTTGGTGGTATTATGGGGTGGATAAAATACATAATACCTATTGGTACATTTGCAATTGCAATAAAAATGGCAGTTGATGAAAAAGATTATTTAAGCAAAAAAGTAATTAATTATATAGTGTTTGTATTATGTATTACTGCGACAATGGTAATTATAGAGATAAATAAAGGGAATTTATCAACAAATCTAGAATTTTCTGCATTTCTCGAAGAAGCCTATTTACTTGGAACGCAGAATATTGGAGGAGGAGCAATTGGAGCAACAATAGCTTTGCCAATATGTCAATTATTAGGTACAATTGGAGGAATTATTTTATTAGTAGGTATAGCAGTAATTACGCTAATTAACTTGTTCGAAATAAAACCAGCAGAAATAATACGTAATGCTGTAGAAAGAATGAAGGAAAGAAGAGAGTATATCGATGATGAGGAAGATATAGCAGAAGAGAATGAACAAGATATATTAATAGAAAAGAAAAAAGTAAAGAATAAAAAAGGAAAGGAAGAACCAAAACAAGAAAAAGAAGAAATTCCATTAGAAGATCAAATTACAATAAACTTGAATGAAACAGAACCTAAGAAGAAAAAATTACTACGTGGAAAGGAAAATGAAGAAAAAAATACAAAACCAAATCAAATAGAAGCGAATTTATTTAAGCAAGAGCAAGAGAAGAAAGAAGAAAAAACAAAGGAAGTATTAGTTTTAGAGCATGGATTAACAGAAGAAGAAGAAAATTACGAATTTCCACCAATTGAACTACTTAGCGAAGGCTCAGGAAGAGTCTTTAAAGGAGGAAAGAAGGCTTTAGCAGATACTGCTGCAAAATTACAGAAGACATTATATAGTTTTGGGGTTTCAGCCAAAGTAGAAAATGTTTCTGTGGGACCAGCAATTACTAGATACGAAGTAAAGCCAGCAGAAGGAGTTAGAGTAAATAAAATTGCTAACCTTGCTGATGATATTGCATTAAGTTTAGCAGCAGAAAGTATAAGAATAGAAGCACCTATTCCTGGTAAACAAGCTGTTGGAATAGAAATACCAAATAAAGAAAATGAAGTAGTTCACCTAAGAGATATTATAGAAACTGAAGAATTTATAAATCATAAATCAAAATTAGCATTGGCACTTGGTAAAAATGTTGCAGGAGAGGCAGTTATAGCTGATGTTGCAAAAATGCCACATGTTCTAATTGCAGGAAGCACTGGTTCAGGTAAGAGTGTTTGTATTAATACTTTAATTACAAGTATTTTATATAAAGCAAAACCAAATGAGGTAAAATTATTAATGGTTGATCCAAAAGTTGTTGAATTATCAGTATATAATGGTATACCACATTTATTAATACCTGTCGTAACAGATCCTAAAAAAGCTGCTGGAGCATTAGCTTGGGCAGTTCAAGAGATGGTAAACAGATATAGCCTTTTTGCAGAAAAGGGAGTTAGAGATATAAAAGGATATAATCAAGCAGTGGAAAAAGAAGGAGGAACAGGTAAGCTTCCACAAATAGTTATTATAATAGATGAGCTTGCAGATTTAATGATGGTAGCTGCAAAAGATGTGGAAGATGCAATTTGTAGATTAGCACAAATGGCAAGAGCTGCAGGAATGCATTTAGTAATAGCTACACAAAGACCATCTGTTGATGTAATAACTGGAATAATAAAAGCAAATATACCATCAAGAATAGCTTTTGCAGTTTCTTCACAGGTAGATTCTAGAACAATATTGGATGCAGTTGGTGCAGAAAAATTATTAGGAAAAGGTGACATGCTATTCTATCCATCTGGAGCATCAAAACCAACAAGAGTACAAGGTTCATTCGTATCAGATGGAGAAGTGGAAAAAATAGTGGACTTCCTAAAATATAATGGAGGAGAAGCTAAATATAATGAAGATATTATAGAAAGCATCGAAAAAGCTAATAGTACTGATCAAGAATTGGATAGCCAAGCAGACGAAGACGATGCAGATCCATTATTAATGGAAGCAATAGATACTGTTGTAGAAACAGGACAAGCTTCTACATCTTTTATTCAGAGAAGATTTAAAGTTGGATATGCGAGAGCGGGAAGAATAATAGATCAAATGGAAGAAAGAGGTATAATTTCTGGTTACAAAGGAAGTAAGCCAAGAGAGGTACTTATAACAAAGGAAAGATTGGATGAGTTAAAAATGGGAACAACTCCAGAAGAAAATACATAAGAAAGGTGGCAAGTGCATGCCAAAAGAGACAATTTTTTCAAAACTTAAATATAAAGATTATAATGACATATTGGAACAAGTTTTAGAAAAAAAAGATTTTCCAGTATTGGGGAAAAACCTAATATTAAGTATTTTATATAAGATGGAAACAAATTATAATGATTATAGAACTGTAAAAAGAGATGTATCAGAAAAAGAAAAAATACTGGAAGATTTTATAAATATTGTAAAAAATTATTGTGATAGTTTAACAGTAATAAAACCTGATAGTAAAAGAAGAAGTAGATTAAAAGAAAAGCAATATATCGTAAATAAAGAAAATAAAAAATTAGAAGCTTTTGCAAATGAGAAAAATGTATTAAAAGGTCTTTATGGACTATATAATAATGAAAACATGGTTAATTCAAAATATGGAATACTAGCAGATGCAATTAAAGAAATATTGGAAAAAGGTAATGCAAATAATAACATAGAACTATTAAGAGACTTTAATGGATATTCTTGGTATGTAAGCTCTGCTGAATTCGAAGATATATATAGTAATTTAATATTCCAAAATATCAGAATAATTGCGGGAAACGAGATATTAGAAGAATGGTTACATAATAATGATAATAAAAAAGATTATATTCAAGTACTAAAGAAAGAGTTAGTCAGAAGATATGGCAAGGAAATGGCTGATGAATTTATAGAACAGCTATTTATAACTATATTAAAACTATATCTAGAAGAGAGACCAGAAAAACTAAAAGAAATAAAAAATACAAAAAAAGTTACGAAACAGCCGGAAGATATCAGGAAATATATTGAAAAAATAACTGAAGAAAAAAAAGAACTCTTAAAAAAAGTAGAAAAATTAGATATATGCATAAATGACGAAGAGAAAATGAAGAAAGAAATTTCTATAAGAAGGAAAGAAGGAAAAGAACTAAATAACTTAGAAGAATTCAAAGAAAAACTAATAATTGAAAGAAAAAAATGTATGAATAAAATCTTGGAATATAATAAAATAATGGATCCAAGAAATTTATTAAAGAACAAAACGGAGCAAAAGGACACAAAAGAAACTAGCGAGTTATTTAATTATAAAGAACTTGCTAAAAGCAATACAACAGCATATGAAGAATTGTTAAATTTACAAAAAATATTTTTAAAAAGCTATAAAATACTTGCAGATAAACTAGTCGGCAAAAAAGAAATACTAGAATTAATTTATGAATTTAGGTATTATAATTTAATTCCAATAACAAAAAGAGAGTTAGTTAGAGATAATGAAGAATTAAGAAAAGATATAGATGATATGAGATTTTTATTAGTAGGAAAGGCACAAAAAGAGAAAATTCTAAATACAGTAAATAATAATAAATATTTGAATATGGAGATATTAAAGGATATATTTTCTCTTAGAATAATAAATTTAGAAAATACAGAGGTAAATGTACAAAAGACAGACTTAGGAGTAAGAATCAATTATCTAGATGGCGATTTAGAAGAAATATCAAAGGATATTATCGTTCCAGATAGCATTGGCAAATATAAAGTAAAAGAAAATAAGAAAATAAAAATATTTTCATAAAGGAGGAAGTATATGAAAATAACTTTTTTAGGAGCTACAAAGACTGTAACTGGATCTAATTTCTTAGTAGAGGGTGCAGGAAAAAAATTTTTAGTTGATTGTGGATTATTCCAAGGTAAAGCAACAGAAGAATTAGAAAATGAAGAGCCTTTTGAATTTGATATAAATAGCATAGATTTTATGTTATTAACACATGCACATATAGATCATTCAGGAAGAATTCCTAAATTATATAAAGAAGGATTTAGAAAAGAAATTATTGCTACAAAAGCCACATGTGATTTATGTTCTATAATGTTACCAGATAGTGGTCACATACAAGAAATGGAAATTGCATGGACTAATAAAAAAAGAAAAAGAAAGGGAGAAACAGAGCTAGAGCCATTATATACAGCTGAAGAAGCTGCTAGATCCCTAGAGTTATTTAAACCAGTAAAATATGATGAAATAATAGAAATTGACGATAATATACACGTAAGATTTAATGATGCAGGACATATGCTAGGATCATCAGTAATAGAAGTATGGATAAGAGAAGGAGAAAAAGAAGAAAAAATAGTCTTCTCAGGAGACTTGGGTAATAATGATATACCACTATTAAGTGAACCAACAATGATAGAAGATACTGATTACTTAGTTATGGAATCAACATATGGTAACAGAATGCATATGAGAAATGATGATAAAGCAGAATTATTCTTGGATATAGTATCTGAAACGCTGGAAAAAGGTGGAACTGTTGTAATACCTTCTTTTGCTGTTGGTAGAACCCAGGAAATTTTATTTGAAATAAACAAATTAAAAGATAAAAGACATGACGAAGCATTTAGAAAAAAATATGAGGAATTAATGCGAGTACCAGTGTATGTAGATAGCCCACTTGCAATTTCTGCAACAGAAGTATTTGAAGAAAACATGGATCTATTTGATGAGGAAACACAGGCGTATATAAGACAAGGAAATAATCCTCTAGAATTTCCAGGATTAAGATTTACAAGGACTGTAGAAGAATCAAAAGCTTTAAATGAAAGCAATGAATCTTGTATTATAATATCTGCAAGTGGAATGTGTGATGTAGGAAGAATTAAACATCATTTAAAACATAATATATGGAATGATAGAAATACAATTCTTTTTGTAGGATACCAAGCTCCTGGAACATTGGGATATAGCATAGTAAATGGTGCAAAGAAAATAAAATTATTTGGAGAAGAATTTGCAGTAAATGCAAGAATTGAATACATAGAGGGATATTCTGGACATGCTGATCAAGAGGGACTATTAAATTTTATATATTCTTTTTTAAAAAAGCCTAAACATATATTCTTAATACATGGTGAACCAGAAGGACAAGAAGAACTTAAAAATAAAATTATAGAAAACACAAATTTACCTGTTTCTATACCAAGTTTTGGAGAAACATATGAAATAACAGATACATCAGTTAAATTAATAGGAAAAGCTAGAAGAACTCAACAAGAATATAGTAAATTTAATAGAATTGCAATATTGGATAGATTAAATGCATTAAAAGAGCAAATTGAAGACATTGAAGACGTTGTAAATGATGAAACAAATGCAAACATAGAAAATAATGAACTTAATAGTTTGAATTACAAAATTAAAGAGCTACAAAATCAAATTAAACGAATTGTAAATAAATAAGGAGACACAAATGAAGAAAAAATATTTTAATGATGCTATTATAGGTAATAGAAAAATGATTGCTAGTTTTTCTAAAAGAGGTGAATTACTTAGATTATCATATCCAACAGCGGATTATAGACAATTTATAGATTTTTATGAAACAGGTGTAAAAATAAATGACTCAATGTTAATTAATTTGGCTAAAGATATGAATAATACATATAAGCAATATTATTCTGACGATACAAATGTGTTAAACACAGAAATAGAAAATACATATTTTAATCTTAGTATGAAGCAGGAGGAATTTATTCCAATAAAAGAAGAGGTATTAGTAAGAAGATATACTTTTACAAATTATAATAAAATTGATTTGGATGTAAAGTTTTTAATAAATTCTAAGCTGTTTTCCAATCTTAATAATATGGTTGGTGCAAGAATCTGCGATAATGCAATGATACAATATAGCCATGATTTTGCAATGGCAACATTTTCTAATATGCCAATATATAGTTATCAACTAAATAATGTTGATGAAAATATAAATTCTGGAATTATAAGAGATAAAGATTATATTGCAATGTCAAATCATTCTGCAATTGCATATGACATTGGCATTATAAAACCAGGGGAATCTAAAGTATTTAATTTATATATTTATATAAATAAAAATTATAAAGTTGATATATTGGATGATTTAATAAAAGAAATTGATAGAACAAAAGAATTTAACACTTTAAAATTAATGATGGACACCAAAAACTATTGGAGAAAATATGTAAATAAACATGATGTATTAAAGATAAAAGATTATGGTCCGATATATAATGGAAGAATTCAAAAAATATTAAGAAGAACAATATTATTATTTCCATTACTTGTTAATGAGCAAACAGGTGGTATAATTGCAGCATTAGAAGTAGATGAAGATAAAGATTATTGTGGAAGATATGCATATTGTTGGCCAAGAGATGCAGTTACAATTTCGCAAGCACTTGATATGGTCGGAATGTATAAAGATGCGGATAATTTCTATAATATATTTTTAAAGAAAACACAGAGTCAGAACGGAATGTGGGAGCAACGTTTTTATACAGATGGAAGGCTAGCACCTTGTTGGGGATATCAAATAGATGAAACAGCAAGTGTTGTATCTGGATTATATCAGCACTTTAAAATAAAAGAATTTAGACTAAAAGAAAGAGATATAGATTTTCTTAAAAGCAATCTACATATGTGTGAAAATGCAATAGAATTTCTAAAAAAATATGTGGACAACATATTAGGAAAAGATGAAGAAGAAGAAAAAGTAGAATCAAAATATAGTTATTTAGATAGAAAGCAAATTTATAAACATGTAAGCTATGACTTATGGGAGATGAATGAAGGAATACATCTATATTCTTTATCTGCAATATATTCAGCATTTAAAGCAATGGAATCAATATATAAAGAATTACAAAGAGAGAGCAAAAGATTTAAATTGCCACAAAATTTTTCGGAATTATCAGAATATAAAAAAATGGTAAAAGATTATATATTGGAAAATTTAGTAGACGAAAGAACAAACACACTAAAAAGAAATACAAAAGATAATAATATGGATATAAGTATGATTGGAGCAATTACTCCATTCCATGTTTTTGAACCTGAAGAAAAACTAGTAAAAAATACGGTGGATAAAATAAATTTAACATTAAGAACATATACAAGTGGCTATTTAAGATTTGAACATGATGATTATAGAGGCGGAAAAAATCCATGGCCAATTTCTACATTATGGATGTATATATATTATAAATTATTAGGAGAAGAGGAAGAAGCAGATAAATGCTTTAGATTTGTAATAGATACAGCCACAGAATTAGGATTACTTGCAGAACAAGTAGATAATGAAAAAATGGAATCAAACTGGGTAATTGGTCTTGGCTGGTCACATGCTATGTTCATATTATCATTAGGATTAGAAGAATTAAAAAATCGAAAAATAGATTAAAAGGAGTAGTATGAAAGCAAAGACAGTTTTTGTTTGTAATGAATGTGGATATGAATCTGCAAAGTGGATGGGAAAGTGCCCTGCTTGTAATTCATGGAATACTTTTGTAGAAGAAAAAATTTCTACAAAAATAGAGAATGGAAAAAAAGAAAAGAAAGTTCAAGAGGCACCAAAGCCATTAAACAGTTATATTGGACAAGATGCAAAAAGAATATCAACAGGATATGATGAACTAGACAGAGTCTTGGGTGGTGGTTTAGTAAAAGGATCTTTAGTCTTAGTTGGAGGAGAGCCTGGAATTGGAAAATCTACACTTATTCTTCAAATTTGTAATAAAATAAAAGGAGAAGGAAAAGTACTATATGTATCTGGAGAAGAGTCTGCAGAGCAAATAAAATTAAGAGCAGACAGATTGGATATAAATAATGATGATATTTTGTTTTTGGGAGAAACAGACATAGATATAATTGATGAAAATATAGAGGAATTGAATCCTAAATTAGTAATAATAGATTCTATGCAAACAATGTATTCAGAAGAAATTTCTTCTGCACCTGGGAGTGTAAGTCAAGTAAGAGAGATTACAAGTAGAATAATGAAGATTTGTAAATCCAAAAAAATTACAACAATTATAATTGGACATGTTACAAAGGATGGAAATATTGCAGGACCGAGAGTACTGGAACATATGGTAGATACAGTACTTTATATAGAAGGAGAAAGATATTTTTCTTATAGAATGGTAAGAGGAGTAAAAAATAGATTTGGATCAACAAATGAAGTTGGAATGTTCGAAATGCAAGAAAAAGGCATGGTAGAAATAACAAATCCATCATCTATTTTAATTTCTGAACGCGAAGAAAATCCATCTGGTTCAATTATTGTTGCAACGATAGAAGGAACAAGACCATTACTTGTAGAATTACAAGCATTGGTTACACAAAGTGTTTTCGGATTACCAAGGAGAACTGCAAATGGGATAGATTATAATAGACTAACATTATTAGTTGCAGTAATGGAGAAAAAGGCTAATTTTATGCTTGGCAATCAAGATGTTTATTTAAATGTTGTAGGTGGTCTTAAACTAAACGAACCAGCACTGGATTTAGGAATAATATTGGCAACCGCATCCAGCTTTAAAAATATAAGTATACCAAAGGATGTTGTAGTATTTGGTGAGGTTGGATTAACTGGAGAAGTAAGAACAATAAACATGGTAGAAAAAAGACTAAAAGAAGCAGAAAGATTAGGATTTAAAAGATGTATAATACCAGAAAATAACAAAAAACTATTGAAAGAATCATATAAATTGGATATAATTGGTGTGAAAAATATCAATGAAGCAATGAAAGCAATTGGACTTAGATAGTTTCATTATAATTAAGCTGGAAAGGATTGGTCACAATTGAGGATTAGCCAAAAAGATGAAGTCGCAGACATTTTAAAATTGATATCTCCAGGAACACCAATAAGAGAAGGACTGGACAATATACTAAAAGCTAAAACAGGTGCTTTATTAGTTTTTTCTGATGCAAGTGAAGTTTTAGATATTGTGGATGGAGGATTCTTTATAGATGAAGAATACACATCTTCAAAATTGTATGAATTAGCAAAGATGGATGGAGCAATAGTTTTAAGTACTGACTTGAAGAAAATATTATATGCAAATGCACAGCTAATACCATCACCTGATATTCAGACAAAAGAAACAGGAACAAGACATAGAACAGCAGAAAGAACAGCAAAGCAAACAGGAGCTTTGGTAATAAGTATTTCACAAAGAAGAAATGTAATTACAGTATTTAAAGGAAATTTAAGATATACAATTAGAGACTCGTCAACAGTATTAAACCAAACCAACCAAGCATTGCAAACATTAGAAAAATACAAGAAGGTATTTGATGGAAAACTAAATGTATTAAACGAATATGAGTTTAATGATATTGTAACATTGGATAATGTAATTACTGCAATTCAAAGAGCTGAAATGGTTATGAAGATTGTAGATGAAGTCCAAAGAGGTATTTCCGAATTAGGACAGGATGGTAGACTTATAAGTATGCAATTAGAAGAGCTTGTAGGAGGATTAGAACAAGAAGAACTTTTAATTATTAAAGACTATTTAGGTAAAGGTAATAAGAAAACTGAAGACGAGGCTTTAGAAGAAATAATAGCTTTACCATATGAGGAACTTTTAAAACCAGTATCTATTGCAAAAATACTAGGATACGAAAATTTTGACAATTATGATGAAGTAGGAGTTTATACAAGGGGATATAGAATTTTAAATAAAATACCTAGAGTTCCAAGCAATATAGTAGAGAATCTAGTAAAATCTTTTAAATCATTTCAACATATTTTAGCAGCAGATATTCCTGAACTGGATGAAGTAGAAGGAATAGGTGAGGTAAGAGCAAAAACTATAAAACAATCATTAAAAAGAATGCAAGAACAATTTGTTTTTGACAATGCTTTAATTTAATAGGAGGATAACAAATGAAAACAAAAAGAACGATAATGATAATAGCAATTATATTAGTAATTGTATTAATAGGATTGGTAGGATTTACAATTTATCAAAAAGCTACATATAAAGCACAAAATCCAATAGCAATAATAGAAATAAAAGATTTAGGAACTATGAAAGTTGAATTATATCCTGACCAAGCACCAAATACAGTAGCAAATTTTATAGCATTAGCTAATAATGGGTTTTATGATGGTTTAACATTTCATAGAATTGTAAAAGATTTTATGGTACAAGGAGGAGATCCAAGTGGTGATGGTTCAGGAGGACCAACATTGGATGATCTAGAACCAAAAGAAGATGATGGAAACACAGTACCAACAGTTGAAGTACCAGGAGTTACAGATACGGAAAATAAATATTCAATAAAAGGTGAATTTGTTCAAAACGGATTTACTAAGAATACTTTAAAACATGAAAAAGGTGTAATATCTATGGCAAGATCAGATTACAGTGGAATTGGTAGAACAGAAGATGGATACAATTCAGCTGGTTCACAATTCTTTATAATGACAGGAGAAAGTGCAAATTTAAACGGATATTATGCAGCATTTGGAAAAGTAATAGAAGGAATGGACGTATTGGATAAATTAAATGAGACAGAAGTAACTACATCAGAAGAAGACTCAGGTTCACCTGATGCAGAAGCTAGTACTCCTGTAAATCCACCAGTAATAACAAGTATAAGAGTAGATACTTTTGGAGTAGACTATGGAAAACCAGAAACAATGACACCATTTGATTATGACAGTTATATGCAACAAATATATAGTAGCTATGGTGCAGAATATTAAAATAAAAAGATGTGGGTAAACCACATCTTTTTTGATTATTATTGATTATTTTTTCCAGCATCTTTTAGTTTCTTTTCCACTTCTTTTTTACTTCCATCTTTAACAACTTCTGTTGCAGCTCCTAAACCACTTAGAGCAGCTGTTGCTTCGAAAGGAATAAATACTTTATTAGCTTCACCTTTAGCAACTTCTTCAAGTGCTTCTAATGATTTTAATTGTATAAGCTTATCATCAGGATTAGCTTTTTTAATAGCCTCATATACCATTCTTACTTCTTCAGCTTTTGCTTCTGCTACTTGTCTTATTGCTTCAGCTTCACCGGCAGCTCTTCTTATTTGAGCTTCTTTATCAGCTTCAGCTTCCAAAATTGCAGCAGCTTTTTTACCTTCAGCAAGAGTGATTGCAGATTGTCTTTCACCTTCAGATTGTAGAATTAATGCTCTTTTATTTCTTTCTGCGTTCATTTGTTTTTCCATGGCATCTTGAATATCTTCTGGTGGATTAATATCTTTTATTTCAACTCTGTCTATTTTACAACCCCATCTATCAGTTGCTTCATCAAGAATTGTTCTTAATTTTTGATTTATTAAATCCCTTGAACTAAAAGTATCATCTAAAGTCATTTTACCAACAATATCACGAATTGTTGTAATAGCTAAATATTCAATACCCTTTTTTAGAGATTGAATTTCGTAAACAGCTTTTGCAGGATCAGTTATTTGATAGA
>CALYAI010000012.1 GCA_944393475.1 uncultured Clostridia bacterium | reverse complement strand
TCGCTTCCTACCATTTGATTTGTTGTTGCCATAGTATAATTTCCCTCCTTAAAATATTAAAATGTACCTAGGCAAGTTTAAACGCACCCTGGTGTTTTGTAAAACTCCAATATAAAAACCCAAGTTGGCATGATAATCTTGGGATAAGTGCATTATGTATTTTGTAGTATTTATAAATACTACATCAACTTACCGCCCGGTCTAAGCCAAGACATACTCCATAGAAGTTCCCTCCAAACCTTTTATTTTCTAGGTTCGTAGCCACATTCTACTTCATCGCTAATCTCATGCTCAACTATTATACAACGCTTAAGCCCGTAAGTCAATACATTTATAGAATATTTTTGTATTTTTTATGTTTTTCAATATAAATTAATAGAAGGTTATAAGAAAAACTTATAACCTTCTATTAATTTATCCTTTTATAACTTTATCAATTTCTTCTTTCATTCCCATTAATGTTTCACAACTCTTATCAAATTTTTCTTTTTCTTCTCCTTCTAATTGTAATTCTAATATTTCTCTTGCACCTTTTCTATTAATAATTGTTGGAACACCAATATATAAACCTTTATGTCCATATTCTCCTTTTAAGTATGTTGAAACAGTCATAATTTCATTTTGGTCATTTATAATTGCCTTAATTATTTTTGTTAAGCCTAATCCTATTCCATAATATGTTGCTTTTTTTCTGTTTATAATTTCGTATGCAGCTTGTTGTACCTCTGTATATATTTTTTCTAGATCAGACATTGGATGATTATTATCTTTCATTATTTCTTCCATTTTTTTGCATCCAACATTTGCATGGTTCCAAGGAACAAATGATGAATCTCCATGTTCACCCATTATATATGCATGCACATTTTTGCTTGAAACTTGTAAATACTTTCCTATTAAATATCTTAATCTAGCTGTGTCTAAAACTGTTCCTGATCCTATAACTTTTGAACTATCAAATCCAGAAACTTCTCTTACAACATATGTCATTAAATCAACTGGATTACTTGCAATTAAGAATATTCCCTTAAATCCACTTGCAACTACACTCTCTGTAATTTCTTTCATTATCTTTGCATTTGCAGAAGCTAAATCCAATCTTGTTTGACCTGGTTTTTGATTTAATCCTGCTGTAATTACAACTATATTTGCATCTTTACATTCGTCGTAATCTCCAGCTTTAATTATCATATCATTTGGAGCACAAGGCATTCCATGTGCTAAATCCATTGCTTCACCAACAGCTTTATCTTTTAATACATCTATTAATACTAGTTCATTAATACCTCCTTGGTTTAACAAGGCATATGCCATGCTCATTCCAACAAATCCTGTTCCAACTAGTACAATCTTTCTTTTATCTACCATAATAAAAACTTCCTTTCTTTATTTTATATTTCCAGTCTAATATTATATACTTATTATTGGTAATTTGTCAAACTTTTATTACTGATTATTTTAACTTATCGCATCAACTATTGCTTTAATAATAAAATTATCCTCATATAAACTATATATCCAATTTTTTACAAAAGGAATTTGGTATACTACAAAACATATAATAAAAAGTACTATAAGTACACTAACAGTTGCTATAACCTTTTTAAAGAATCCTTTTATTCTTAACCTTCTTAATTCTTTTTTATATTCTTTCTTTAATATTTTGTTGGCTTGTTTATCTTTTTCTGTCTGTCTTTGTATATTTGCATATTGATTTGCATAGACAGAACTAATATTATTCACATAGTTTTGCTGTTGTGCTTGTTTTTTTCTTTCCTCATTCTGTTTTTCAATTTGTCTTTTAGCATCATATGATTTTCTTTTTTCTGGTTTTGACAAAACATCATATGCCTCATTCAAGCTCTTTATTTTCTCTTCAGCTATTTTTTTATTTTTATCTTCCTGTAAATCTGGATGATATTTTTTTGCTAAAACTCTATATGCTTTATCTATTACTTCTTGAGATGCTTTTTCATCAACCTCTAATATTTCATAATAATTCTTCATTATTCCTCCTAGTTATATCTAAATGACTATAGGAATTATAACATTTATTAATTAAATAGTATAGTATTTTTTGTCAATTGGTGTTATAATTTCTTTACCATTACATAAGGAGTTGAACATTAATGAAATTGTCTTCAGATAAAGATACTATGGCAGAATTAAAAGCTTTAATTTTATACATTTTATATAAGATTAATAAACCTATAACGAATGAAGAATTTTTAAAACTAGTTTTAACTATTACAGATATAAATTATTTTTATTTTCAACAATTTCTTTTGGATTTAATTGATGCTGAATATATATCGTCAACCAAAATTGATGAAAATACAGTTTATAACATTACCCCAAAAGGAGTTGAAGCTTTAAGATTAACAGGAGACATGATTCCAGGAATTCTTAAATTAAAAGTAGATAAAAATTTCAAAAATGAATTAAATATTATAGAAAATGAAGTTTCTATCTCAGCAGAATATATTCCTAAAAGTGATAAATCTTTTAAGATAAGTTGTAAAATTACTGAAAATGGCGAAAATGTTTTTGAAATTAGATTAATTGCTGGTTCTTCGGAACACGCAAAACAAATTGTAGATAATTGGAAAAATAATGCTACAGAAATATATCCTAAAATTATGAAAGCTTTAAATTGCGAAGATGACGAAAATATGTAATTTAAAAGACATAAGTTATGAATTTACTTATGTCTTTTATAAATAGAATTTTTATATTCCAATTTTCCTTCTTACATATTCATAAATAATTATACTTGTAGCAACAGATGCATTCAAACTTTCTGTTTTACCAAGCATTGGAATTATTATTTTTTCATCTGCTATTTCTAAAATTTCTTTTGATACACCATTTGCTTCATTTCCTATTACTAGTATCTTTTTATTGTAATCAATCTCATAAATGTTTTTCTTTGCTTTTAAATCTGTGCACATAATCTTATATTTATGTTTTTTTATCTCACTTAATGTTTCTTTCAAGTTATTTGCTTCTACTATATTTATTCTAAAAATTGCTCCCATTGTTGATCTTACTACCTTTGGATTATATGCATCTACTGTATCTTTAGAAACAATTATCTGTGATAAATTTGCACTATCCAATGTTCTTAGAATTGTTCCCAAGTTTCCGGGATCCTGCAATCCATCTAAAGCCACAATTATATCTTCTGTGTATTTTATTGGACTAGTATTATTTTTTTCCACTATTGCAAGTATTCCTTGTGGATTTGATACCCCTGTTATACTTTCGAATATTTTTTTAGTCACATATATGCAATCATATTTAGCAATTTCATATAATAGCTTATCATCAATAATGTTGTTTGCCACACAATCCTCACATATCACTACTTTTTTTATAATGGCTTTTTCTTGAATTGCTTCTTTAATCATTTTTATTCCTTCTATTATATACTCATTATTTATATCTCTATATTTTCTTTCTTTTAATTTCTTAATATTTTTAATATTTTCATTATCTTTACTAGTAATAATTTGCATATTTCCTCCTACTCTTCGGATAAAAATTTTAAAAATTCTTTAGTTTTATATAAAATTTTATCATCTGATAAATCTTCTATTTTATATGTAATATATGGGTCTTTTCCTGGAGAAAATTTAATTTGATTTCTATATTCTTTTAATAGTTTATCCACTATTTCAAATTTAAATCTATCTCCTTCAAAAGAGAATACAATACCACTTGATTTTTGCTGAATTTTTAGTATGTATAATTTTTTAGCCATAATTTTTATTCTAGCAATATTTATTAGATTTTCTACTTTCTCTGGAATTTCACCATAAATATCTATCATCTCATCTATTACATTTTGTATATCTTCCTCATTCCTACATAAAGCAATATCTTGATATATTTTTATTTTTTGACTTGATTCTGCAATATATTCATCCGGTATATAACTTGAAACATTTAGATCTATTTGAATATCTTTTTCCTCTTCTTCCTGAGGTAAATCTTTCATCTCTTTTATAACTTGATCTAATAAATTACAATATGTATCATATCCTACCTGTTCCATGTGTCCATGTTGAATTTCTCCGAGCATACTTCCTGCTCCTCTAATCTCTAAATCTCTCATTGCAATTTTAAAACCAGATCCAAACTCTGTAAATTCTTTCATTGCTTTTAATCTTTTATCTGCTACTTCTGATAGCATTTTATCTCTTTTATATGTAATATATGCATATGCTTGAACATCACTTCTTCCAACTCTACCTCTAATTTGATACAACTGTGCTAAGCCTAATCTATCTGCATTTTCTACAATTATAGTATTTGCAGAAGGAATGTCTATTCCAGATTCTAAGATAGTCGTACATACTAATACATTTGTATCTCCATTAATAAAGTCAATCATAATATTTTCTAATTCATTTCCACTCATTTTTCCGTGTGCATATGCAACTTTAGCTTCTGGAACTAATGCTAATACTTCGTTCGCTTTTCTTTCTATTCGTTCAACATTATTAAATAAATAAAATACTTTTCCGTTTCTTTCTAACTCTTTAGTTATAGCCTCTTTTATTACTTCGGTATCATATTCTAATACATATGTTTGAACTGGTTTTCTATTTTGAGGTGGCTCATATATTATTGACATATCTCTAACACCAACTATTGACATATGCAAAGTTCTTGGTATTGGCGTTGCAGTCATTGTTAAAACATCAATACTGTTTTTATATTCTTTAATTTTTTCCTTATCTTTAACACCAAATCTGTGTTCCTCATCTATTATTAAAAATCCTAGATCCTTAAATTCTACATCTTTACTTAGTAATCTATGCGTACCAATAACAATGTCTATCTCTCCCAATTTTAATTTTCTTATAATTTCTTCTTGTTGTTTTTTCGTCTTAAATCTATTTAACACTTCTATATTTATAGGAAAATCTTTCATTCTTTCTTTAAAACTTTTATATTGTTGATCTGCTAAAATAGTTGTTGGAACTAAATATGCTACCTGTTTTTGATCCATAACAGATTTAAACGCTGCTCTCATTGCAACTTCTGTTTTACCATATCCAACATCTCCACATAAAAGTCTATCCATTGGTTTTTGCATTTCCATATCTTTTTTTATTTCATCAATGCATCTTAATTGATCGTCTGTTTCTTGATATATAAAACTATTTTCGAATTCTTGTTGCCAAGGAGTATCTTTAGAAAATGCATATCCTTTAGATTTTTGCCTTTTAGCATATAACTCTATTAATTCTTTTGCAACCTCTCTTAAATTCTTCTTTACTCTTTCCTTAGTATTTTCCCATTCTTTACTTCCCAATCTATTTATTCTTGGAAGAGTATCTCCTCCACCTATATATTTCTTTACATTGTCTAATTGGTCTGTTGGAATATACAGCATATCATCATTTTTATATTTAATCTTAATATAGTCTTTTGTAATATTCCCTGTAACAATTGTATTAACTCCTATAAATTGTCCGATTCCATGAATTCTGTGTACAACATAATCTCCGGGTTTTAATTCTGAAAATATAATTTTCTCAGCTTCGTTAAATAATTTATTTGCTTTTCTTCTTTTTCGTTTTTCTATACTTATCAATTCATTTGCAACAATTACTAATGTTTTCGATTCATAATTCTCATATCCCTGTTTTAAATTACCAACCATTATTTTTACAGAAATCCCATTACTGATTTCTGAATATTTTAAATCTTCTTTATATTCTGAAATTATTTCATTTTCATTTAATAATTCCTGTAGTTTTTTTGCTTTTTCTTTACTATTAACATATATATATACTTTTTTTGCATCAGATTTTGCCTGTTTTATATCTTCGATGAATTTATTTATTTCAGATCTATTATAATTTACAGCTCTAAATCTAAAGTGATATTTTTCCGCCTCAAAATTATCACCTAAATCATCTGATATCAAAAATATTTTTTGTTCTTTTTCTATTTTTTCTTTAACATCATCTAAGCTCAAATAATTTTCTAGTGCATTTGGAATAATTCTTTGCCTTTCAATTAAAGCATCTTCTGCATTTGCTATATCTTCTAGTATATTTTTACATCTAGCAAAAATTTTTCTTGGCTCTTCCATACAGATTAAATATCTCTTAGTTATATAATCCAATAATGTTGTTTTTTTACTATAAAAACACGAAAAATATTTATCAACTTTAGAAATATATTCTCCAGATTTTATTAACTCAACATCTTCTAACACATTCTTTTTTTGATTTTCTGTGTAATTTTCAGTAGTTTCTAAAATTTTATTTGCTACCTCTTCTAATTTATTTTCTAAAAGATATTCATGTAATGGCTCAATTTTTACTGAGTCCAACATATCATTTGATCTTTGAGTTTGAATATCAAACTTTCTTATTGAATCTATTTCATCTCCCCAAAATTCTATCCTAATTCCATATTTTTCATCAAATGATACATCTAAAATTCCACCTCTGCTACTAAATTGTCCCTTTTCATCTATCATTTCTGCTTTTTTGTATCCCAACATTGCTATTTTTCTTTTTAGCTCTTCTAAATCATAGCTTTCGCCTACTTTTAGTAGCAATTTATTTTTAAATAATACATCTTCAGAAATCATAGGTTGTAAAATTGCCTCTACCGATGTAACCAATATTTTTATTTTATTATTTTTTATATTCTTTAAAACTTCTATTCTCTCATATGGTAGTTCCTTACTCTCTGCAATATAGTCATATGTTAGTATTTCTCTTTTTGGAAAGAAGTAAACATTATCCATATAATTTTTTATTTCTTCCGAAATTTTCTTTGCTTGTAGTTCATTATATGTAATTATACATATTGGTTTTTTTATATACTCCTCTGTTGCAGCTACAGTTTGTTCTAATCCCACGCCAGATAGCCCCAAAATTGAAATTGGGGCTTTTGATTCTTTTATTCTTCCGATATACTCATTAAATTTTTCTGCTTTTGTAAATTCTGTAAGTATTGGATTCATTGTTTTCTCCTTTAACAATATATATTATATAATATTTTTTCAAAAATTTAAATATATATAATAATAAATATTTATTTTGAGGAGTTAACATGAAAATATTTACTTTTTCTATTAGAAAAAATTTCTTTAATTTAGTTTTCATTTTTTTTACAATATTGTTAGTTTTTTTTTCTAGTTCTAATCTAGTTGCTGCTAAAAATGGTTTAGCTTTGTGGGCTAATAATATCATTCCCGCTCTTTTTCCTTTTTTTATTGCTACTGAGCTCCTAAATAGTACAAATATTATTTATATTTTTGGAAAATTATTTAATAAATTTATGAGGCCAATTTTTAATTTACCTGGCGAAGCTACATATCCTCTAATTATGGGATTTATTAGTGGATATCCTGTTGGTGCTAAGATAGTATCAGATTTAAGAAATAAAAATATTCTAACAAAAGCTGAATCAGAACGTCTATTAGCTTTTACAAATAATTCAGGACCTTTATTTATTATTGGAACTATTGGTATAGGTCTTTTTAAAGATACCACAACCGGATTAATTTTACTAATTACACACATAGTTGCTGCTTTAACTGTTGGCATTATTTTTAGATTTTGGAAATATCATGATGTAAATATTTCTTCAACATCTAACAATATTAAAATATATACAAATAACATATGTTTTTCCAATATTGGAAGTACATTAACAATAGCAATAAAAAATTCAATTGTAACAATACTTAATATTGGCGGTTTTATTGTTCTCTTTTCTGTAATCATATCAATTCTAAACAAGATGCATTTTATTTATTTAATAGAACTTGTATTAAATCCTATTCTTAACATATTTAATATTAGCAATGATTTTTCTAATGGAATAATTAATGGTATATTTGAAATCACAAATGGATTACAACAAATAAGTTCCATTCCTATAAAAAATATTTCTTTTAGTATTATTATATCTGCTTTTATCTTAGGGTTTGGTGGAATATCTGTAATACTTCAAGTTTCTAGTTTTACATCAAAGACAGATATTTCCATAAAACCATATATTATTGGTAAATTATTGCAAGGAATACTAGCAGCATTTTATACTTTTATAATCTTTCATTTTTTTAGTTTTTTATCATTAGATTTAAGTAATATTGTTAAAGTATTTGAATATCTATAATATTATAAGGAGGAAGAAATTATGGATAAAAACATGGATTTTTCTAATTTAAATAGATTTCAGTCTTTTGAATCTCCTGAGCCGGATAATTTATTTAATCCAATTAATCAATATGAACAAAACTATATGTATTATAAATGTTTATGCATGCAGATGGATTATAAAATAAAATGTAAGGAATATGAAAAACTATGTAATAGCGGAAGAAGCTGATAATAAGACTATCAGCTTCTTTTATTTTATAATATTAATAATTGTTTTCTCTTTAATTTGATCTTTTCCAATCCTATATATTTTTAATATTTCCTGTTCAGTTTTCTCTGCTTTTTCTTTGTTGTTTGCATAAATTGTTGCTATTTTCTCACCTTTAGCTACTCTATCCCCTATTTTTTTATTTAAAACAATTCCAACAGACATATCTATATTATCTGTTTTAGTTTTTCTACCAGCTCCCAAATCACAGGCTAATTTGCCTATTTCTTCTGCATTAATTTTTTCTACAAAACCTTCCTTTATAGATAATACCTCTTTTACAATTGGAGCTTTAGGGAACTTTTCAATGTCTTTTATATATTCAATATTTCCTCCCTGTTGTTTTACTAGTTCAATAAACTTATTATAAGCCTTGCCATTATTAATATTAACTAATAATTTATTCTTGTTTTCTTCTATATTATCTCCTTTTCCTACAAGTTTAACCATATATGCTCCAAGTTCTAATACAACATCTTGAACATCTTTTGGTATATCTCCCTTTAATGCTTTTATTGCCTCTATCATTTCTAAAGTATTTCCTATAGCATATCCCAATGGCTGATCCATATTTGTTATTATACAAACAGTTTCCCTATTAGCTAATTTTCCTATCTCTATCATTATTTTAGAAAGTTCTTCTGCGTCACTCAGATTTTTCATGAATGCCCCAGATCCACATGTTACATCTAATACAATTTTATTAGCACCACTAGCTATTTTTTTACTCATAATACTTGATGCAATTAATGGTATACTTTCTGTGCAAGCAATTGTATCTCTTAGTGCATATATTTTTTTATCTGCAGGAGCTAAATTCAAAGTCTGAGTAATTAAACTAATCCCTATTTTTTTAATATTGTTTATAAATTCATTTTCTGGTATTCCTGTATTATAACCCGGAATTGATTCCATCTTGTCAGCTGTTCCTCCGGTGTATCCTAACCCTCTTCCTGACATTTTTGCAACTGGAATTCCCATTGATGCAATTAATGGTGCTAAAATGATTGTGACTTTATCTCCAACACCTCCTGTACTATGTTTATCCACTATATTTTTTCCAAATTCTGATAGGTTCAATACATCTCCTGAATATGCCATTGCAATAGTTAGATTTTTAGTTTCCTCATTAGTCATACCATTTATATAAATTGCCATAATTAATGCTGCAGCTTGATAATCTTCTATATGGTTATTGGTATATTCTTTAACAAAAAATTCCAGTTCTTCTTTATTTAATTCCATGCCATCTCTCTTTTTGGCAATAATATCAATAATATTCATTACAAACTATCCTTTCTTAGTTAATCCACAAAATGCTTTATAAATGTTTTTCTATGTATTGGACATGGACCATATTCTTTTAGTGCTTCTATATGTGCTTTTGTTCCATATCCTTTATGTTTCGCAAAACCATATTGGGGATAAACTTCATCCCATTGCCTCATAATTCTATCCCTTGTAACCTTTGCAATAATTGATGCTGCAGAAATACTATAGCATTTTGCATCACCTTTTATTATAGATTCATATTTAATACCACATGTATCTATTTCTTTTAGTGCATCAACCAATATTAATTCTGGTTTAACTTTTAATGTCTTAATAGCCTCTGTAACTCCTTTTTTTGTCGCATTCAATATATTTAGCTCGTCGATATCATTTTTATCAATTATCGCTACAGACCAACTAACTGCATTTTGAATTATCTCATCGTATAATTTTTCTCTCTTTTTTTCAGAAACTTTTTTTGAATCATTAACTCCTTCTATCATCGAATCTTCTGGCATAATTACACAACCAATAACAACAGGACCTGCAAGTGGACCTCTTCCTGCTTCATCAATCCCAGCTATATATTTTATTCCATTATGGTGAAATTTAATTTCAATTTGTTTTAATTCCTCAAGTCTTTCTTCTTCTTTTTCTTTCATTTTTCCTCCATTATTCTACTGCTAAATTATTTATATCTGTTAAAGAATATATAATTTTTTTGTCCTTAGTTTCATATCCATCTAAGCAATATACTTCTTCTGTTTCATAATTTATCGCAAAATTTTTTTCAGCAATATTATCCTTAACATCCAAACTTTTTAAATTATCTTCATTTAAAACTTTAATTTTTCCATTATTTTGTAAATTTAATTTTTTTAATTCCTCTTCTGAAATGTCTGAGCCAACATAATCAGCAGTACTATTAAGTTTGTTTTTTTCGTTAATAATTTTTGCCTTTGCCTGAATTTGTAACATTACTGTACTCAAACTTTGCAATTCTTGGTCTTTTACATTGTTATCCAAAAACATAACAACAGCAATTATTATTACAATTATTAATAAAACTATTGCTAATAACTTTATATTTAAGAAACCTTTTTTCTTCATAACTCCCTCCAATTTTTTTTATTATATCCTCTTTATTGCATTATTACAATAAATTAATACACTTTTTTCACAGATTTTTCACAAAAGTATTGTATCTTTTTATTAGTTTAGTATAAGATATAACAAATGGAGGTAATTATTATGGGTGATAATAATACAAAAAACGAAGAAAATAAAAAATTTAGTTTTACTAAAAGCAATACTATAAAAGAAAGCAAAGGAAATGGTTTTGGAAAAAGTGTATTAATTCCTTTTTGTTCAGGAATTATAGGTGCTGCAGTAGTTGTAGGAACTTGTTTTGGAGTACCATCTATTAGAAGTACTATATTCGATGCTTCTATAGATACAAAAACTGGTACAACTCAATCTGTTGGAACTCAAAATTTAGTTTCACTTTCAAACTATTCAGATACCGCTACAAATGTAGCTTCAAAGGTTTTACCATCAATAGTTGGAATTAAAGTTCAATATACAGTTAATTCAATTTTTACAGGTTCACAAAATGCTGTAGCTGAAGGTTCTGGAATTATCTTAAATAAAGATGGATATATATTAACAAATAACCATGTTGTAAGTTCTAGTGATTCTTCTTCTTTCTATGCTGTCTCAGAAGCAAGTAAAATTACTGTAACTTTATATCATGACCCTACAGAATATGAAGCTAAGGTTATTGGAACAGATTCGCAAACCGATTTGGCTGTCATAAAAATAGATAAAAATGATTTAACTCCTGCAGAATTAGGTGATTCCAGTTCTGTAGTTGTTGGTGAATTTGCAATGGCTGTTGGAAGTCCTTTAGGAATGGAAAGCTCTGTAACATCTGGAATTATTAGCGCTGTAAATAGAACTGTAAATAGTAGTGATGGAAAAACATATAACTTAATTCAAACAGATGCAGCAATTAATTCAGGAAACAGTGGTGGTGCACTTGTAAACAGTCAAGGTCAAGTCATAGGTATAAATACTTTAAAACTAAATGGTACAGGAGTTGAAGGAATGGGATTTGCAATTCCTATTAATTCAGCAAAACCAATATTTGAACAATTAATATCAAACGGAAAAGTTACAAGACCATATATAGGATTATCTGGTAGAGATCTAACAGAAGATTTGGCAAAAGCTAATAATTTAGTAGTTGGTGTATATGTTGTATCTGTAGAGCCATTCTCTGCTGCAGAAAAAGCAGGTATAAAAGCTGGAGATGTAATTATTGGTATAGATGGAACATCTATCGAAACAATGGATGAACTAAATAATATTAAAAATCAGCATAAAATTGGTGATGAAATATCATTAAAACTAAATAGAGATGGAAAGGAAATTGACGTAAAAGTCACATTACAGGAACAACCATCAGAAAATCAAAATTAATTATATTTTTCAAATATATCACTTTAAGTTCACAAAATGAACAAATTTACTTGGTATATTATAAAAGAAGTCAGTAATACTTATTACTCCAATTACTGACTATATGTTTAAAAACATCCCCTTTTATTTTCAAAGAAAGAAGCACTAAAAAACAGTGCTTCTTTTATTTTTATAAAAAAAGTAGATATATATTTATACCTACTTTTTAAAATGTAATTATATCTGCTACATCTGTATTCTTTGTATTTCCATACGCAAACATAACATATATATTATTATTATCATCTATAAAGAAATTAGATATATTCTCTATATCATACATATCGCTTCTTAAATCCCTAATATAAGCAGAGTATCCTAATTGTTGTATTGCCTTTGCTTCATCTTGCTTTCCCTGTATTTGTCTTTTAATTTTGTCTTGTACTGTAACCGCATCTAAATTTTTTAATTGCATAAGATCTGTAAAGCTTACTTTTTTCATGTCTTTTATATTATAGCAATATGCTTGTAAAATTAATCTTTGTGGGTCATTTCCCTCTTTAATTGTTGATCTTATAACTACTGATAAAATATTATTATTTAAAAAAGCTTCATATTCTACTGAAAAAATAGATTTATTTGAGCTACCATTCAGAATGCTTTCAGCCTTCGCTTGAAAAATTTGCTCTATCTGTTCATTATATGATTTTACTTCTTCAGAATTAATATTTATCCTTGGTATTTTTACATCTATATCATAGCTAGAATTTGTTTCTTTCTTCTCATAACTTGTATATACATAATCTCTATCAGAATATAATTTTTCTGCATTATCAGATGTATTATTATTCTTAAGTGTATTCAAAAATATATTATCAAAATTATCTACTAAACTTGTATCTGCAATTACAGGTTCATTTACTATATTTTCCGATGTATCTCCTACTTCTAAAGCATTCGGATTTATAGTATAATATACTGCTTCAATAATTGCTATTATGCATATAACAATGATGAGAATAAAGCAAAATATCTGGCTTTTGGGTAATTTTACTTTATTCATATATTCTTCCTTTCCATACTTGTTTTTATTATAACATTCGAATATATTTTTTTCAACTTTTTATCTAATAAATAACTATATATATTGGTCGAAAACATTGACTAATGTGCTATAATAATATAAGATTATATATAGTATATATAAATTTCAATGGAGGAGAGCTTAATTAATGATTTGTTCAGAATGTAAAAAAAATACAGCAATTATATTCATTAATTCAATAGGAAAAGACGGTAAGGAAGCAATAAAAGGATTATGTTATAATTGTGCAAAAAATAAAGGGATTGATCCAATAGAAGTTATTAGAAAACAAAATAATCTTCTACACAGTAATATTGATCCAAATATGTCTAATCAATTAGAAAATTTATTTAAAGATTTATCTAAAAACTTAAATCTTGAATCTTTAAATTTAGTAAACTTAGAAAATAATATAAATGATTCAGAAGATGATTCGGACGATAAGAATATTCCATTAGAATCTTTATTTGCTGGTTTTATAACTCCTAATAGTGATTCTAATGAATCAGAAGGTACCAAAACTAAACAGAAAAAATCTTCTAAGAACAAAAAGAAAAAGAGGAAGTTTTTAGATAGCTATGGAACAAACTTGACTCAAAAAGCAAAAAATAATGAATTAGATGCTGTAATTGGCAGGGACAAAGAAATAGAGAGAATGATTCAAATTTTGAACAGAAGATCTAAAAATAATCCTTGCTTAATAGGAGAGCCAGGTGTTGGTAAAACAGCTTTAGCACAGGGATTAGCAATAAAAATTGCTAATAAAGATGTTCCAGCAAAATTAATGGATAAAGAAGTATATTTAATAGATATGACTGCATTAATTGCAGGAACTCAATTTAGAGGTCAATTCGAAGCAAGAATGAAATCTTTAATAGATGAATGTAAAGATTTAGGGAATATTATCCTAGTCATTGATGAAATCCATAATATTATTGGTGCTGGAGATGGCGATCATTCAATGAATGCAGCAAATATTTTAAAACCATCACTTGCTAATGGAGAAATTCAATTGATAGGTACAACAACTCTAAAAGAATATAGAAAATATATAGAAAAAGACTCAGCTTTAGAAAGAAGATTCCAACCAATTATTGTCCAAGAACCTTCTACTCAAGATACCATAGATATATTAGAAGGAATTAAACAATATTACGAAAAATATCATGGAGTAAAAATTTCGAAAGAAGTTATAGAAAAAACAGTATATATGTCAGAAAAATATATACATGATAGATTTTTACCGGATAAAGCGATAGACATTCTTGATGAAGCATGTTCAAAAATCAACTTGAATAATCAAGACTTATATAAACTTCAGGTTTTGAAGAAAAAACTACAGGATGTAAAAGATGAGCAAGAAGAAATTGCAGCAGATACTGCAAAATCTACGAATGAAGCTGATACAAATCAAGATTATGAAAAGGCTGCTCAATTAAAATCGCAAGAATGTTCTTTACAACAAGAAATAGATAATCTTCAAAAGAATCTATCACTTCCAAATCTAACAGTTCAAGATATTGCTCAAGTTATTCAAAATTGGACAAAAATACCTGTCACAAAAATAACAGAAGCTGAAACAGATAAATTACTAAATTTAGAAAAAAATCTTCATACAAGAATAATTGGACAAGATGAAGCAGTTAATAGTGTTGCTCGTGCTATAAGAAGAAATCGTGCAGGTTTAAAAAGTACAAAAAGACCACCATCTTTTATATTTGTCGGTCCTACTGGAGTTGGTAAAACAGAACTAGCTAAATCATTAGCATATGAAATGTTTGGTAATGAAGACATGATTATAAGAATGGATATGTCAGAATATATGGAAAGTAATTCTACTTCAAAGTTGATCGGTTCACCTCCTGGATATGTAGGATATGATGATGCAGGTCAATTAACAGAAAAAGTAAAAAGACAACCTTATTCAATTGTACTATTTGATGAAATAGAAAAAGCACATCCAGATGTATTTAATCTATTACTACAAATTCTAGATGATGGAAGATTAACAGATTCTCAGGGAAATACAGTTAGTTTTGAAAATACAATAATTATAATGACATCAAATGTTGGATCAAATATGAATATAAATTCCATTGGATTTAACTCTTCAAAAACTTACAATAAAGAAAAAATACAATCAAGCCTTAAAGAAACTTTCAGACCAGAATTTTTAAACAGAGTTGATGAAATAGTTATCTTCGATAGTCTAACAGAAAATGAATTAATCAAAATTGTTAATATAATGCTTAATGATACATCAAAGGCTCTTTCAGATAAAAATATATCTTTAATAGTAAGTGAAGAAGCAAAAAAATTGTTAGTAGAAAAAGGTACAGATTTAAAATATGGAGCAAGACCTTTAAGACGAGCTATTCAGCGTTATGTAGAAGATGAATTATCAGAAAAAATTTTAAGACAAGAAATAAGTAATGGAGATACTATCAAAGTAGATTTAGATAATGACAAACTAAAATTTACAGTATTATAAATTAATTGGAGGAAATAAATGAAATCAGTAGCAAAACACATACCAAATATATTAACTTTATTTAGATTCATACTAATCCCTTTTATCGTTTTAAATATAATTAATGAAGCTTATATTCCTGCTTTTATAATTTTTACAATATCTGCTTTAACAGATATACTTGATGGATTTATAGCAAGAAAATTTAATTTTATAACCAATTTTGGCAAATTAATTGATCCTCTTGCAGACAAATGCACTCAAATTATTACATTAATTACATTGGCAATTAAAAATATAATTCCAATGTGGATAATTGCCATAGTTATTTTAAAAGAATTTATTATGATATCTGGTGCATCTTTTTTATATGGGAAAGAATTAGTTGTATCAAGTAGATGGTATGGAAAATTAGCAACTGTATTGTTTTATATAGCTATTGTATGTTCATTATTTATAAAACAATTTAATTTTACATTTGACTTTAGTTTATATATTTACTATCTAGCATTAGTCTCTACTATTTTTTCTTTAATTATGTATATAAAAGCTTTTTATATGCAAGGTTATTTAAAAAAAGAAAATTTAAAGATTAATGAACAATATGTAGATAAAACCAAAGATAATTCTAAAAAGTAAGAATAGATTTACTTTAATAGATAAAAATATGGGATTACAATAAATTGTAATCCCATATTTTTTATTCAAAATCTTCTATAATACTATTCAAGTTTTCTCTTCCGTATACTTTTAATCCATTTTTTAAACTAATCTTATCTGTCTCTGGCAAATATTCTGTTGATATACCTGTATTTTGATAAATTTCCTCATTTCCATTGCTTAATATTTTATAAATCATAATATTTGAATCTTCATCTTTAATAATATAATGTTCGTTACACTGACCTTCCTCTTCTTTATATAAAACAACCATATTATTCGAAAAACTCTCTAATTTATAATCTGTATACATACTTTCAATCTCCTCTTGATTTCTATTTACCATATCATTTGGAATAGTTTTTATTTCTTTTGTTGTATGTCCACAATCTTTATAATATATTTTTATTACTAATTCTGCATTTGGAGATAATTTTGTTTCTGCAGAACTTACCTTTATATCATTTTCTTCCTCTTCAATTGTATTTTCTTCATAAATACATTCATCTGTAATTTTAGCTTCTTCTAATTTATCGTACTTCATATTTTCATAAACCAAGGCAATTGTCACTATTGTTAATAAAATCGTTCCTGTAATTATTAAAAATTTCTTCATATAATCCCTGCTTTCTAATTTTTATATTAGTATGTAAAAAAATTAGAAAAAATATACATCTTAAAAATGTGTATTTATACTTATTTTTCTCTTTTCTTTTAGTATAATCTCAATTTCACCATGTTCATCCGTTCTATATATAGAACATTTAATTTTATTTAAATTATTAATTGTATCATCACTTGGATGTCCAAATTTATTATTTGCACCCACACCAATCAAAGCAATTTTAGGATCTATTGCATTTAAAATATTTATACAAGATGATGTTTTAGATCCATGATGAGCAACTTTTAGTATATCAGCCTTTAATTCTTTATTGCATATGTTTAAAATTCTTTTTTCAGCTATTTCTTCAATATCTCCAGTAAACAATACAGATATATTTTGATAGTTTAAAGTAAATACCAATGAATTATTATTTACAGAATTTTCTATAACTTTATTCTCTTCATCCGGCCATAAAACATTTATATATGTATCCTCATCAATTCTTATTACAGTTCCAATTTCAACAATATTTACTTTAATTTTTTTATTCTTAACCACTTCGATAAATTTTTCATAATTTTTAGAATTTTCAAATTGCCTTCCTATTACTATTTCATTAACTTTTATAGATTCTAATATTGTAAAAATACCTCCAATATGATCTGAATCAAAATGTGAAATTATTATATAATCTAAGCTTAAAATTTTATTTTTTAATAAATATGGTAAAACTACTTTATCTCCAACATCAAAATCCGAATCACCTTCAGAACCACCTCCATCAATTAAAATATGCTTATTCCATTTTGTTGTTACTAAAGTACAATCTCCTTGCCCTACATCAATAAAATTTATTTTAAAATCCTTTGGAATAATTTGGACAATTAATAAAATTATTAAATATAAAATAATTGAAGAAACTAATTTTCTTCTATATTTAAAAATAAAATGCTTAATTTTATATAGATATTCTCTTTTTATTAAATAATACATATAAGTTATTAGAATATAATATATGCAAATTTCTGATATTGAAGGAGTTGTAAAATAAATCTTTGATAAATTAATATCCGCAAAAAACTTTACTACATATTTACTAATATCTAATAATATCTCTACAAAACTAAAAATTTGTATTGGACATAACATAAGAAAAAAGCCTAAAACACTAATAACTGTGGATAATGGAATAATTAATAAATTAGAAAAAATGAATGTTAATGAAACCGTTCCAAAAACATATAATATAATTGGGGAAATAAAAATTTGAGCAGAAATCGAACTTATAACAATATTTAGTATGTAACGTATAATATTATTTTTTATTTTTTTGTTTATCTTTTTTATAAAAAAGCTTCCTATAATTATTATCCCCGAAAATCCAAAATACGATAACAAAACACTTAAACTATTTATGGCATATGGGTTGTCTATTAAAATTATAAGTAACGAAATCCCAAAGCTATTTGCAATGTCATATCTTTTTATAATATTTTTTGCAATTAAACTTATTATACACATTACACATGCACGAATAATTGATGGAGTTAACCCAGTAAGAATCATAAACTCACCTAAAATTATGATGCAAATATTGCTTTTAACTTTTTTATTTATTCTGCCTATCTTCGTTAATAATCCAATTCCTATAAGAATATTAGATACTTGTCCTCCTGAAACAGATAAAATATGATATAAATTGCTATCTAGAAAATCTTCTTCAATTTCTGAACTCAATCCTTCTGTATCTCCCAGCACCATTCCTATTAATATACTTTGATTTTCCCTATCTTTAATTACTTTATCTATATTTAATTTTAGTTTGTCCTTTAACTTTTTTGAAAATAAATATATCTTATTAATCTTTTCTCTCTCTAATATTTTATGTTCTTCCACATTTACAATTCCATATACTTTTATAGTCTTTAAGTAATTTCTATAATTAAAACCTTTCTTATTTCTATCTCTATCCGGAGTCATGTACTTACCAGAAATATAAATCAAATCTCCATATTCAATGCTATTATTTTTACCAATATTTATATATAAATATGTTCCTTTTCTGTTATTTTTGTTACCAACTACCTTAACTTTATAAACATCCTTATATTGAGCATCTTTCTTTTTATCAACAACAATACATTGCTCTTTTATTAATTCATCATCGTGATATAGCGAATTATAATTATTTTCCATAAATTTTATATATGCATATCCACAAATTATTGAAGTAATAATTAATATGTATGTAGAATTCTTAAAAAAAGTTCTAGCAAATCTAAAATATTTATTATTAAATTTCTTTATTAAAACCAATATAACTAATAATATACAAAAAAAGAAGGCTATATAACTTATATATAAGCCCCCTAAAATCCCTAATATATATGAAACTAAAATTACTATAATCGGTCTATTCAAAATTCCTCATTTCTATTTTTTGCCCCATTACAATATTCTTTTTGCTGTTACATAATTTCTTGTATAATATCCATCTGATAAAGATGTTATTACTACTCCCTTCTGAGGATTAGCAGCATGTATAAAACTATTATTTCCAATATATATTCCAACATGTCCTATTGAACTTCCACCCTGAGTAAAGAAAACCATGTCTCCAAGCTGTAAGTCCGATTTTGAAATAGTTCTCCCCACATTAGCTTGAGCAGAAGCAGAATGGGATAAACTAATACCAAAATTATTATATACATACTTAGTAAATCCTGAGCAATCAAAAGAATTTGGTCCTACTCCCCCATAAGAATAATCTTTTCCTAATAATGATTTTGCAAAATTTACAACTTGAGTACTTTTATTTGAAATATTATCTTCATCTTCTTGATTATTTTTAGTATTTAATTCACTTGTTTCTCTCTCGCTACTGCCTCTATTTGTTTCTTGAATTTGCTCGCTAGATATATATTGGTTAGAAACATATCCTTTTACTCCTGTTGACGTAGAAATTTTTGCCCAACCATTTTCAACATTTTCAACTGTAACCTCGGTATTTCTTGACAAAGTTGTAACAATTTTTCCTGAAGCACTAGCTGTTTCTCTCACATTAACAGTACCAGCACTAATATATCCTATTGATGTTGTTTGTTCGACTTTTTCTGTTTCTACCGCCTCTGTTGTATCTTCAGTTGATTCCTGATCATTTATTTTATCAGTTGTATCAACATCTTGCTTTAAAACTAATTTTTCAATTCTTACCCATCCTGATACATTTTCATTAGAAATAAATGCCCAGCCATTTTTTTCATCATTTACTATTGCGCTTGTATCTTTCTCTAAAGTAGTAATGTTTTCTGCATTTATTAAAGGTAATATCTTTAATTCTGTTGTATCAACTAAAATCTGAGTAGTTCCGACTATATTATTTTCTTGTATTGTAATATCACTTTCTATTGAATTTGTATCTTCGCTTGAAATAATATTAGAAATAATATTCTCACTATCATTATCTATATTCTCATTGTTAATATCGTTTGTTGCTAAAACATTATCTTCAGAGTTTGTATTTGTTTGCTCCTCTTCTACTTCTCCATCAACACTAATATAGTCTGCATAAACATAACCTTCATAATCCTTATATTTTACCTGATACCAATCTCCATCTTTTGAGATTACTTCAACTTTGTTGTCTACAGAAAGTAATGTCACAAGGTCTGCTTCCAGGCTTGGCCCTTCACGCAACTTAACAGTCTCACCAGTAATGGTTCCTGTAGTTTTTGCATTTGATACTACCGTTAATGTTAATAACATTAATATACATAATATAACTATTAATATTTTCTTCTTATACATCCTATTCTTCTCCTTGGAAAATCATTTTCATAGGTATAAGTATATACTGAAAAAATATAAAAGTCAATTTTTATAATTAATTTCCTAAATTTTAGATTTGTATTTAAAATCAATTAGCCTGTAATAGTTTTTCTATAAATAACGCACATCTATTAGCAGCCATTTTTAAATATTTATTAAAATCTATTTGATTTTCTTCATTTGGAGTATCAGAAATAGATCTTATAATTATAAATGGAATATCTGATAAATATGCTACTTGTGCTATAGCTGCACCTTCCATTTCTACACAATCAGCATCAAACTTAGTTCTAATCTTATCCTTCATTTTCTTGCTAGTGCAAAAAATATCTCCTGTAGCAATAGTTCCTACTATACATCTATATTCAAGATTTTTCATATTTTTAATTACATATTCACATCTTTTAATTAGCTTTTTATTGCTTTCTAATTTTACCCCTATATTACTGATATATCCTTTTTCATGTCCAAAAGCTGTAATATCAAAATCGTGCTGTAAAACATATTTACCTATAATTATATCCCCATACTTTATTTCATCGTTAATACTTCCTGCAGATCCAATGTTTATAATGTATTCAATTCCAAATTTATCTATCATAATTTGAGTGGTCCTTGCTGCATTAACTTTTCCTACACCACATTTAACTAAAATAGTCTTTTGATTCCCAATTTTCCCTTCAAAAAATTTTAAATTAAAAATATTAATTTCTTTTATATTACTCATTTTTAATTTAATTGCCTCCATTTCTTCAGAAACAGCAGCAATTATACCTATATATTTTTTCATAAAATTTCCTCCTTACGGAAATTATTATATCATATAAAAAAAGAAATTGCATAAAAAGCAATTTCTTTTTTATATAACTATGCCAATTCAATAACAGCTCCTGCTTCTGTGAATTTAGCTTTAATTTCTTCAGCTTCGTCTTTAGATACTCCTTCTTTAACTGTTTTTGGAGCACCGTCAACTAAATCTTTAGCTTCTTTTAATCCTAATCCTGTTACATCTCTAACAGCTTTGATAACTTGGATTTTATTTGCTCCAACATCTTTTAATACAACATTAAATGAAGATTTTTCTTCAGCTGCTGGTGCTGCTCCTCCAGCTGCTGGTGCTGCAGCTGCTACTGCAGATACTCCATATTTTTCTTCAATACCTTTTACTAACTCAGATAATTCAACAACTGTTAAACCATCAATTTTTTCTAATAATTCTTCTACTATAGTCATTTTTTATTCCTCCTAAATTTTATTTGTGGTTTAAGTCCACTACTCTAATAAAACTAAATATATTTTCTACTCGTTAGATTCCTTTTGAACTCTAACTTGATCCAATGCAACAGCAAGTTTTGAAATATTTCCAAGTAATGCTCCTGCAAGCATAGATATAAGTGTTTCTCTTGATGGTAATTTAGCAAGTGTAATTAATTCTTCTGTTGTCATTACTTTTCCATCAATAACTCCACCTTTAATCTTATATGTTTCATTATCTTTTGCATATGCATATACAGTCTTTAAAGGTTCTAAGTAATCTTCATCTGCAAGAATTACTGCTGTAGGTCCTACTAAAGAATCTTCTAAACCTTCTATTTTAGCTTCATCTAAAGCTCTTCTTGTTATGTTGTTTTTAATAACCTTGTAATCAACATTTACTTTTCTTAAGTCAGCTCTTAATTTAGTAACATCTTCAACAGAAATTCCTCTATAATCTGTTAATAAAACTAATTTAGCTGCTTTAATTTTTTCTGATAATTCAGATACTTCTGATTTTTTTCTTTCGATAACTTTTTGATTTGCCATCTAAATTTCACCTCCCAAAATAATAAAACCTAATCTTTATAGGCCATCATCGAGGCAATAAAGATTAGGTTTAAACCGTACCCTATATGCCTCGGTAGGACTTATTATATGCCTACTTTCTTTGGCTTATATATAAATTTATTTTTGATTAATATATATACTTGGTCCCATTGTCTTTGCCACAGCAACACTTCTAATATATTGACCTTTTGCTGCAGCAGGCTTTGCTTTTATAATGGCATCAATAACTGTTCTGTAATTTTCTTCAAGCTTTTCTGATCCAAATGAAACCTTTCCAAATCCAAGGTGAATAATGTTAGTTTTGTCTAATCTATATTCAACTTTTCCTGATTTGATTTCTTTAATTGCTTTAGCTACATCCATAGTAACTGTTCCTGATTTTGGATTAGGCATTAATCCTTTTGGTCCTAAAATCTTTCCTAACCTACCAACAACACCCATCATATTAGGTGTAGCAACTATAACATCATAATCAAACCAGTTTTCTTTTTCTATTTTTGGTATTAATTCTTCAGCTCCAACAAAATCTGCTCCAGCTTCTTCAGCTTCTTTTGCCTTATCACCTTTTGCAAATACAAGAACTTTTAAAGTTTTACCTGTACCATTTGGAAGTACTACAGTTCCTCTAACTTGTTGTTCTGCATGCTTAGAATCAACACCTAATTTTACATGTAACTCAACTGTTTCATCAAAATTTGCTTTTGGCATTTTCTCTAATAATTCAAAAGCTTCTTTTGGTTCATATAATTTACCATTTTCTATAAGCTTTTCTGCTTCTTTGTATTTCTTTCCTCTTTTCATTTTTTACCTCCCTTGGTTATAACGAATTTTCATTCTCCCAACTAAAAATTAATCTTCTACTACTATTCCCATACTACGAGCTGTACCTTTTACCATGCTCATAGCAGCTTCAATAGATGCAGCATTTAAATCTTCCATTTTTTGTTCTGCTATTGCCTTTACTTGTTCTGTTGACATTTTAGCAACTTTTTCTTTATTTGGTTTTCCAGAACCTTTTTCAATCTTTAATGCTTTCTTTATTAATACTGCAACTGGTGGTACCTTTGTTATAAAAGTAAATGACTTGTCTTTATAAACTGTTATAACAACAGGTATAATCATTCCTGGTTGATTTGCAGTTTTATCATTAAACTCTTTAACAAATTGCATAATATTAACACCACTTGAACCTAAAGCTGGACCAACTGGTGGTGCTGGAGTAGCTTTACCAGCTTCTATTTGTAATTTTATAACATTAACAACTTCTTTCTCAGCCATTTATTGCACCTCCTTTTATTAAACTTTTTGTACTTGTGAAAATTCTAATTCTACTGGTGTCTCTCTACCAAACATAGAGACAAGAACCTTAACTTTATGCTTTTCTTTGTTTATTTCTTGAACAATTCCTACGAAATTTTCTAATGGTCCATTTAATACTCTAACAGAATCATTTACATCATAATCAATGTTTACTTCAGTTATCTCAAATCCCATCTTTCTTATTTCTTCATCCGTTAAAGGAATCGGATCTGTTCCTGTTCCAACAAAACCAGTTACACCTCTTGTATTCCTTACAACATACCATGATTCTTCTGTTACAATCATTTTTACTAAAACATATCCTGGAAAAACCTTTTTTAAACTAGTTTTTCGTTTTCCATCTTTAATTTCAATTTGTTCTTCCATAGGAACAACTATATCAAAAATATAGTCTTCTAGCTCTCTATTCTTTACAGTTTTTTCCAGATCGGTTTTTACTTTATTTTCATATCCAGAATATGTATGAACTACATACCATCTTGGTTGTATATCAACATCTTGAGCCATAATGGGCCTCCTTACACAATTTATTCTACTGTGTTTTCAGCAGCATTTAATTCATTTTCAGTAATTTCATTAGAATTTATAGTATTCTCTGTTACAATTGAATTTTGTAAGCTTTCTATTCCTTTTACTTCTAATCTATTTAACCCTTCAAAAGCAAGATCTAATACTATAACTATTACAGCAACAATAACCACTATTGCAAGAACCGCAACAGTACTGTTAAAAAGTTCTTTCGGGGTTGGCCATTTAACTTTTTTTAATTCAGATTTATAACCCTTCCAAAATTTTTTATTCTTCTTATCTTCGTTTAAATTTGCTTTTTTCTTATCTTTGGCCATTTCCTTTCCTCCTAAAAAATAGCTTATTTAGTTTCTTTATGTTTTGTATGCTTGTTGCAAAACTTACAATACTTAGCTATTTCTAATCTTTCAGTATTATTTCTTTTGTTCTTAAAGGTCGTGTAATTTCTTCTTTTACACTCTGTGCACTCTAATATAATCATTTCTCTTGCTCCTTTTGCTGCCACTACCATACACCTCCGTTACTAATAGTTTCTCTGAAACGATGTGAGCCATGTAGTATCTCATACATACGCTTGAATATTTTATCATGTTTTTTTTAATAAGTCAACAATAATCATGTATTTATTAGGTTTTTTTTCTTTTTTTATTCTTAGATTTTACTGAATAACCAAACTTAGCAATTTTTTTTCCAAGAGCATAATACCCACCATTTGCATAAGCTATTAAATTGCACTTTGAAATATTAAATCTTCCATTTTTATCAATATATCTTTTATCAACATCAATTGACAAAACTTCTGAAATAAACATATCGTGTGATCCTAAATTTACTATTTCTTTGACCTTACACTCTATTGAGATTGGACTTTCACTTATTAAAGGAGCATTAACAAACTTAGCTTTGTCTTTATGCAAATTCATCTCTTTAAACTTATCAACCTTATTTCCAGATTTAACACCACACCAATCTGTAGCTTTTACTAGACTAGTAGTAGTCAAGTTTATTACAAATTCACCAGTCTTTTTTATAATTTCGTAAGAGTATCTACTTTGTCTTAATGATATATATACTAACGGTGGTTTTGTATTTAAAATTCCAGTCCAAGCAACGGTTATTATATTACTATTTTTCATATCACCACACGAAACCATTACTGCAGGTAGCGGATATTCAAAAGTACCTGCTTTCCAAAATATCCTTTCCATATTCCCTCCAATTTAAATTTGTTATAAAAAAAGAGATTACAAATTAAAACATTCAGTGTCTTTAATCTCTAATCTCTCTTTTATATATAAATAAAAAAAACTAGCGAAAGCCTATCTTCCCAACAAGGTAACTCGTAAGTATTTTCGGCACATTAGAGCTTGACTTCTGTGTT
>CALYAI010000011.1 GCA_944393475.1 uncultured Clostridia bacterium | reverse complement strand
ATATTCTTCGATGTAGGACCAGATCCATCTTTTGATACAGTAAAAAAAGGTGTAGAAGCAAAGAGAAAGTTTGAACCAGATGTAATTATTGCATTGGGTGGAGGATCTGCAATGGATGCAGCTAAAGGAATGTGGTTATTATATGAAGTTCCAGATGTGGATTTAGATGGACTAAAATTAAAATTTATGGATATAAGAAAACGTACTTATGAAATTCCTGAATTAGGTAAGAAATGTCAAATGGTAGCTATTCCTACAACATCAGGAACTGGATCAGAGGTTACATCATTTGCTGTAATAACAGATAAAAACGAAGGCAAAAAATATCCATTAACAGCATACGAATTAACTCCAAATGTTGCAATAGTAGATCCAGATTTTGTATCTACACTTCCAAAATCATTAACAGCAGATACAGGAATGGATGTTTTAACACATGCATTAGAAGCATATGTATCTAATATGGCGACAGATTATACAGATGCTTTAGCAGAAAAAGCTACTAAATTAGTATTCGAAAATTTAGAAGAAGCATATAATCATGGGGATAATCAATTTGCAAGAGAAAGAATGCATAATGCAAGTACAATGGCAGGTATGGCATTTTCTAATGCATTTTTAGGAATATGTCACTCTATGGCACATAAATTAGGAGCAGTATTCCATTTACCACATGGTAGAATAAATGCTATATTATTACCATATGTAGTAGCATATAATGGAAGTAAACCAACTAAATTTACATCATTTCCAAAATATGAATACTATATTGCAGATGAAAAATATGCAAAAATTGCAAAAATGGTAGGATTAAAAGCAGACACAGTAGAAGAGGGAGTAAAATCATTAGTAGACGCAATAAGAAAAATGAATAAAGCTATAAATATTCCTGCATCATTTAAAGAAGCTGGAATAGATGAAAAAGAATTCTTAGATAATGTAGATAAACTAGCAGATAGAGCATTCGAAGATCAATGTACACCTGCAAATCCAAGATTACCATTAGTAAAAGAAATAAAACAAATACTATTGGATAGTTACTACGGAAAATAAAAAATTTGTTTAATAAAAAATAGCTAAACTTCTTAAAGTTTAGCTATTTTTTATGATTTATTATTTACTTTTTTCAACTCGAACATGAATATCTCTTAATTGATCTCTAGAAACAAATCCAGGAGCACCCATCATTAAATCCTGTGCTTTACTATTTAGTGGGAAAGCAATAACTTCACGAATATTTTCTGCTCCAGCAAGAAGCATAATCATTCTATCTATTCCAGGAGCTACTCCTGCATGTGGTGGAGCACCATATTGGAATGCTGTGTATAAAGCTCCAAATCTTTCTTTTACTTGTTCCTGTGTATATCCACCAATTTCGAAAGCTTTTAACATAATTTCTATGTCATGATTTCTAACAGCTCCAGAAGAAAGTTCTATACCATTACAAACAATATCATATTGATATGCAAGTATATCTAAAGGATCTTTTTCGTTTAGAGCTTCTAAACCACCTTGTGGCATAGAAAATGGATTATGATTGAATTCAATTTTTCCATGTTCATTTAATTGGTACATTGGGAAATCTACTATCCAACAAAAACTGAATACGTTGTTATCAATTAAATCCAAACGTTTTCCAAGTTCATTTCTAATTTCTCCTGATAGTAAATCAACAACTCTAGGTGTTTCTGCAATAAAGAATAAACAATCACCAGGCTTTGAATTTGTTCTTTTAATTAATTCTTCTCTTTCATTATCAGGTATAAATTTAGCAATTGGTCCTTGGAAAGTTCTATCATCTTGTATACGAAGCCAAGCTAATCCTTTTGCATTACATTCTTTAATTGCATAATCAGTCATTCCTTCGAAGAAACTTCTTGGTTTATCTGCAACATCATGTGCTGAGATAGTTCTTACCAATTTTCCCTTAAAAGCTTTTAATGTAACATTTTCTGATTCGAAAACATCTGTAACATCAACGATTATTAATGGGTTTCTTAGGTCGGGTTTATCTGAACCATATTTTAGCATTGCTTCTTTATATGGAATTCTAGGAAATGGATATTCTGCTACTTTTTTATTAGAGAATTTTTTAAAAGTATTATAAATAACAGGTTCTATTACAGAGAATACATCTTCCTGTGTTGCATAACTCATTTCCATATCAAGTTGATAAAATTCACCTGGAGCACGATCAGCTCTAGAATCTTCATCTCTAAAACAAGGTGCTATTTGGAAATATTTATCAAAACCAGATACCATTAAAAGTTGCTTAAATTGTTGAGGTGCTTGTGGAAGGGCATAAAATTTGCCTTCGTGCAATCTGCTAGGCACTAAATAATCACGTGCACCTTCTGGTGATGAACTCGTAAGTATTGGTGTTTGAATTTCTAAGAAATTTTGTTTAATCATTTCTTCTCTTAAAAATTGTATGACCTTACTACGTAAAATAATATTGGATTTTAATTTATCATTTCTTAAGTCCAAATAACGGTATTTAAGTCTTAAATCTTCTCTAACATCTTGGTCTGCATTTACTTCGAAAGGTAAATCCGCAGTTCTTTTACCAAGAATTTGAATATCATCGATATAAATTTCTACAAGTCCTGTTTTTATTTTTTCGTTTATTGTATCTTCGCTTCTTTTTCTAACTATACCTTCTACAGAAACAGAAGATTCAATTGGGATATGTGATGCAAAATCTACAATATTTGACTCAGCAGAAGTTACAACTTGTGTAATTCCATACATATCACGAATATCTAAGAAAACAAGACCTCCTAAATCACGAATAGTTTGTACAAATCCTGCGATCTTAACTTTTTTTCCAACATCTTCTAAAGTTATATCTCCACAAGTATGTGTTCTGTATGTTTCCATAATAAACCTCCTAAATATTTTCTATATGAAGGGCACAAAAAAACCCTATCATATATTTAATATGATAGGGACGAAATAACTTTCCGCGGTGCCACCCTATATTGAAAACTTGGTTTATATAGTTTTCCACTTAATTTATTAATCTAAAAAATAAAAACAATGTGTTATTCTATTGCGTTTTTCTAAAAGGGCTTACAGCCTATGACCCTTAATCTCTATTAGTAACTTGCAAAAGCTCGTCATTATTCTAAAAAATATGAATTTTATTAACAAAAACTCATATAAATATTTTACATAGTATTTACAAATTTGTCAATATTTATTCGTAAAAAGATTATGGTAAACTTGACTTATGTGGACAAATGAATATATAATAAGTGGCAGATATATGCGAGGAGATGAGTTTATGAGCGAAAATAAAGTAAGTAGAGACGATTTATTACATATTGCTAAATTAGCAGATTTAAATCTTGATGAAAAAGAAACAGATAAATATTTAGAAAATCTTCAAGAAATTTTAAATTTTGCAGAGGTAATAAATAATGCAGATGTAAGCAATTTAGATATTACAATAGGTGCTTATGAAAATAAGAACGTATTTAGAAAAGATGAAGTAAAAGAATTTGGAGATTTAGAAGCATTATTACAAAATGCACCAGAAAAGGAACAAAACATGTTTAAAATCCCTAAAGTTATAAATTAGAAATTTGCACAAAGATTAATATATAAAGGAGGCAAATATGAATATTACAGAATTAACAGTACATGAACTTATGGAAAAGTTAGATAAAAAAGAACTTACAAGTTATGAGATTACAAAAGCATATACAGATAGAATTGCAGAAAAAGAAAATGATGTACAAGCTTTTGTTACGACTCTGGAAGAAGATGCGTTAGAAAAAGCAAAAGAGATGGATAAAAAAATAGAAAATGGAGAAGTAAAAACAAAGTTTGCTGGAATTCCTATAGGAATAAAAGATAATATTTGTACAAAAGGTATAAGAACAACTTGTTCTTCTAGAATGCTAGAAAATTTTATTTCACCATATGACGCAACAGTAATGGAAAAAATAAATGCAGAAAATCTTATAAACCTTGGAAAATTAAATATGGATGAATTTGCAATGGGAGGATCAACAGAACATTCATATTTTCATGTTACAAGAAACCCTTGGAATTTAAATAAAGTACCTGGTGGATCTTCCGGAGGTTCTGCAGCAGCGGTTGCAGCAGGAATGGTGCCATGGGCATTAGGAACAGATACTGGTGGATCCATAAGAGAGCCAGCCAGCTTTTGTGGTGTTGTAGGATTAAAACCAACATATGGATTAGTATCTAGATATGGAGTTGTAGCTTTTGCTTCATCACTTGACCAAGTTGGACCAATAACAAAAGATGTAAGAGATTGTGCATTACTTCTTAATATAATTTCTGGACACGATAATATGGATACAACATCTGTGGACAAGCCAAAAGTTGATTATACAAAAGCTTTGAAGAATGATGTAAAAGGATTAAAAATTGCAGTTCCAAAAGAATTCTTTGGAGAAGGTATAAACAAAGAAGTTAAGAAAAAATTGGAAGATGCAATAAGTATATATAAAGAATTAGGAGCAGAAGTTTCTGAGGTATCATTAGATATTGCAGAATATGCTTTAGCTTCATATTATATAATTGCTTGTGCAGAAGCTAGTTCAAATTTGGGTAGATTTGATGGTGTTAGATATGGTCACAGAGCAAAAGAATATAAAACAGTAAAAGAATTATATAGAAACTCTAGAACAGAAGGCTTTGGACCAGAAGTAAAAAGAAGAATAATCTTAGGAACATATGTATTAAGTTCAGGATATTATGATGCGTATTATAAAAAAGCACAACAAGTTCGTACATTAGTAATGAACGAATTTAAAAAAGTATTCGATAATTATGATGTTATATTAACACCAACAGCTCCAACTGTTGCATTCGATATAAACTCAAAAATTAATGATCCACTTGCAATGTATTTAGCAGATATTTGTACAGTGTCTGTAAATATTGCGGGTCTTCCAGGAATATCTATTCCATGTGGAGTGGATAGCGACGGAATGCCAATAGGAATGCAATTAATAGGTGATAGATTTGCAGAAGAAACACTATTAAATACTGCATATACTTTTGAACAGAAAGTAAAATTTAGCGAAAAGTATAAACCAGAATTTAAAAAATAGTAAGGAGGAAAAGTAATGGTAAAAGATGGTTACGAAGTAATAATAGGGCTAGAAGTTCATGCTGAGCTTTCTACAAAGACAAAAATCTTTTGTTCATGTCCTACAACATTTGGTGCTGAGCCTAACACACATACATGCCCAATATGTATGGGAATGCCAGGAACACTTCCTGTACTAAATGAAAAAGTTGTGGAATATGCAGTAAAAGCGGGACTTGCAACAAATTGCGAAATAGAGAGAAACAGTAAAAATGATAGGAAAAACTATTTCTATCCAGACCTACCTAAGGCTTATCAAATATCTCAATATGATAAACCATTATGTAAGCATGGATATATAGAAATAGAAGATGATGAAGGAAACAAAAAGAAAGTAAGATTACTAAGAATTCATATAGAAGAAGATGCGGGAAAATTAAACCATGATGAATTTGCTGGTGGAAGTTTGGTAGACTTAAACAGAGCAGGTGTTCCATTAATAGAAATAGTATCAGAACCAGATTTACGTTCAAGCGGAGAAGTAGATAGATATTTAAAGAAATTAAAATCAATATTAGAATATATAGAAGTTTCAGATTGTAAAATGCAAGAAGGGTCTTTAAGAGCGGATGTAAATGTATCTGTAAGAAAAGTAGGAGATACAAAACTTGGAACCAGAACTGAAATGAAAAATATGAATTCATTTAAATCAATAACGAGAGCTATTGAATATGAATTAGAAAGACAAATAGATGTATTAGAAGATGGTGGAATAGTAGAACAAGAATCATTAAGATGGGACGATGTATCAGGAAAAACATTTTCTATGAGAGATAAGGAAGATGCTGATGATTACAGATATTTCCCAGATCCTGATTTAGTTGCAATAAAATTATCTGATGAATATATAGAAAATATAAGAAAAAATTTGCCAGAATTGCCAGAAAGTAGAAAAGAAAGATATATTAATGAATATGGTTTATCAGAAAAGGATGCAAATATAATAACTGGATCAAAATATTTATCAGACTTATTTGAAAAGGCAAGTGATATTTGTGGAAACAGAAAAGCAGTAAATAATTGGATTATTTCTGATATTTCTAGAATATTAAATGAAAAGGAATTGGAACCTGACCAAATACCATTTACTGCTGAGCAATTAGGACATCTTGTAGAATTAATAGATAAAGGTACAATAAGTTCAAGTATTGGTAAAAAAGTTGTAGAAGAATTATTCGAAAATCCAAAAGAACCGGAGGAAATAGTAAAAGAAAAGGGTTGGGTACAAATATCTGACGAAGGAGCAATAAAAGAAGTTGTTCAAAAAGTTATAGAAGAAAATCCAGCATCTGTAGCAGACTATAAAGCAGGAAAAGAAAAAGCAATAGGATTTTTAGTAGGTCAAGCTATGAAGTTAACAAAAGGAAAAGCAAATCCACAAATGTTAAATAAAATGTTAAAAGAAGAATTAAGTAAATAAAAAGATTAATGCGATAACATTTTTGTTATCGCATTATTAAATACCTAAATCATTTTTTATTTTATTAAAAGCAAATCCTCCTATTAAGAAACAAAAGAAATATGTAGTTCCTGCTTGGAATAATAGTATTCCAATATTGTATATTAGAGGATGTAAATAGAAATAATTACAATATATTAATGTTAGGACTGAAGATAGCAAAACTATGGAAGAAAATATTAGACCATATGATACTATCTTTTTTATAGAATTATCAAAAAACATATACATCACCTTCATAAATTTAGGATAACATAATATATAAGTAAAAACAAATGAAATAATTACCAATAAAGATTGAAAAATCAAGTTATATTTAATAAAATAAAAATGAAATCTAGTAAAAGGAGGAGAATAATATGGAATATAGATATATACCAAAGGGAGTATGTTCGAGAGAAATGATATTAGATGTTGAAGATGGAATTGTTAAATCTCTAAAAATAGTTGGAGGATGTGCGGGAAATACGCAGGGGATTTCTAAATTAGTAGAAGGTATGAAAGTTGAAGATGTAATAGAAAAACTAAAGGGAATACAATGTGGAATGAAGGGGACATCTTGTCCTGACCAACTAACGAAAGCATTAGAGACTTTTTTATCAGAAAATAAATAATAAAAAAGAAGACGCCTATTTAAGTAGGGTCTTCTTAAATAAAAACTATGCATAATTTTTATTATAGTTATGTAACTAAGCTTTTGCTGCATTTAATTTTTTAGAAAGTTGAGATTTCTTTCTAGCTGCTGTGTTTTTTACAATAACACCTTTAGCACAAGCTTGGTCTATTTTCTTTGTTGCAAAAGAAGTTAATTTTGTTGCTTCTTCCATATTTTTTGCTTCTATAGCAGCTTCTGCTTTTTTTATAGCTGTTTTATATCCTGATTTTATACTATTATTTCTCATAGTTTTTTTCTTGATAACTTCAACTCTCTTTTTAGCTGATTTAATATTTGGCATTCCAAAACACCTCCTTGTTGTTAAAATAATCTATAATATTAAAGCACGGAGCTTTAATGTTCGCGTTTAATATTTTACCACGAAATCTTTAAATTAGCAAGTGTTTTGTTAATATTTGCCTAAAAATTAATTATTTCCAAAAATAATTTCTATATTTTTTAAATTCTCCAAAGTAATAGTTTGTTTAAATTCAAATACTAGCACAGTTTGACCAGAGCTATTTGTTTCGACTGTAACGCCCGGTTCATATAAATATGAATAATTTGAAGTTTTATCTTCTATTGGTTCTAAAGCATCATTATATCTATTTATACGTAAAGTATAGTCCGGCACATTTAAATTTGTATTATCATTTAAAGTTATTTCCAATCTTGTAGAAGTAACCTTATATGAAGAAATCATAAATAAATCTGTAGGTGTTTGCGTTACTGGGATAAAATTATTTGTGTTTTTATCATATGCTAAAAGTAAACGTAAAGTACTAATATTATGAGGATTTAATGAATAATTATTTAATCTATTTTCTATAACATAATTAGTAGACTCCAAAGAAATATTTTCTGATTTTATATTTGTAACCAGATTTTCTTGCATTTTACCAGATAATATTATATCAGAGTTTTTTTCATCATTATCAATAGGTTTTGCAAATTTTTCTATATTTATAGTAACAATTGGCTCAGTATCTGTATAAACATAATTAAATTTATAATATTCCCATTTTAAATTATCTTCTAATTTAGATTTAAAATTAGAATCTTTATTAGAAATACTAATAATTTGATCATCAAAAGAATAATTCACATCAACTTTTTCACTTCTTTTACTTGCAATATTAATAATATATTCAATATCTGATTTATATAAAAATCCTTTTGAAGTCATTCTTTGTGAATAATTTTCTAAATATTCTAAATTAGGTTTCTTTTCTTCATTATAATTTTTTACAATTCCAGAAACAGCTGAACTTAAATAAGTTGCACCTAAAAATAGAGTAGGCATATTCATAAAATAGATTACAATAGTTAAAACTATAAGTAAAATTATTTTTGCTGTTTTTTTCTTACCAGTTAATTTTTTATTTAATAATGAAAAGCCTATTATAATTATAGGAATTAAAAGTGTGCCTAATATATATACTATCATTAAAAAAGCAGTTTGATAACTATCTTTTGTAAAATATAAAAATATAATGCAAGTTGCAATAAGGAGAATAAATAATAATGCTAAAACTATAGAGCGTAATCGTTTTTTATTTTTAAAATCAATTACAATTTTGGTAAGCCATTTCATTAAAATATATGCCCCACTAAAAAATAATAAAAGCAAAGTAATGGGAAATAAAATACTCAAAAATAATTCTAAGGAACTGGTGAAACCAATAGCTAAAAATACTATAGGAACACTAAGTGATCCTATTAGTATATACTTATAAAAGAATATTCCTAAGATTATGCATGAAAGCACATAGAAAATTATTTTTAAAGGTTTTAAAAAAGATTTTTTAGTTTCCAAAAGATCTACCTCCTATAATTTTTCCTAATTTATTATCTATATAAATTTCAACGCCATTTCCCATATCATCTTTTCTAGAAAAACAGAAAGCAGTGATTTCTGTAGGAAATACGTAATCTCCTTCTTCATATTTTCTGGTAAAGTAATTATTTGGATGAACACTTTTTAGTTCCATAGTCTGAGAAGATTGGTCATAATTTCCAACAATACGGGAAGCTTCCTCAAAGGCTGTTTTTGCAATTTCATTTGCTGTTGTTTCTGTTATTGAAGAAGAGGAATTATTATATTCTTCATAAAATTTATTAAAATCTTTTATAAAAATATTTTCATCTAAATTATTAACCATTTCATTATAATTTGTTGTAAAATTATTTAAATTTGCTTCTTGTTCTACAGTGGATAAATCTTTATTATAAATGCAATCTGTATTTACAATTTTACTTACAATTAATAAATGAGCGTAATCTTGGGCACCATAAGAATTAGGAAGGGATTCATATGTATACCTAATATTACCAATACTTACTTTTGTTGTAATTTTTGGAACAGAAGATACGGTTAAAATAAGATCATAATTATCGAACAGATCTTCTGTAATTTCTTCATCAAAACTTAAATTACACATAGCTTCATATCTTTCATATGTTTTTAAATCCTGTATTTTTACTTGAAAAATTTTGTAATTTATAGTTTTAAATTGACTTTGGTATTTATATTGTAATAAAAATTGATTTTTAGATGTATATTCTCTGTAATCAAAAGAATAGGATTTTTCATCTTTTGTAATTTTATTTAATTTAGACTGAAGTTTATTGATATTTTTTAAATCGGTAGAGCATACTTTTCCACCGGAATCAGCTAATTTTACCATATTATTTTTCTGTAAATTATCAAATGGTATAATGTAATTTTTACTAACTGTTTCATAATCGAATTCTAAAAAAGATTTATCATGAATATTGTCTATATCATCCTGTGATAGAATTTCTCCATTTTCAGAGTAATTTTTTAGAGTGCGTCCGACTAATTCAATTATTGAATTATATTTATCAGAATCTTTTAAAAATTCAAAATATTGATTATTAGAATTTCTGTAAACAATTCTATCAGGAAGGGGAATATCATCACCAATAATAACTGTTTGAACATTTTGATTAGCAAAGTTAGTAAAAATAAAAAGACCAGCAATTAAACAAATTGATATAACTACTAAAATTAAAATAATCCAAATTTTTTTCATACATAATCCATCCTTTCTTTGATGGTATATTATTAGTAGAATAATTATATTTCATTTTTTGTTTTTATACAATGAAAAAATGACTTTTTGTGACAAAATATTGTAATATAAAAAATCATGTGTTATATTAAAAACAGGTATGTAAGATGTATACAAGGAGGTCTTTTTATGATAGCAATTGGAGCTGATCATGGGGGATATAAATTAAAAGAAGAGATAAAAAAATATTTTGATAAAAATAATATAGAATATAAAGATTTTGGAACATATTCAGAAGAGAGAACAGATTATCCAATATATGCAAAAAAAGTTGCCAAAGCAATGGTTGATGGAGTTGCAGAAAAAGGAATTTTAATTTGTAGATCAGGATATGGAATGACAGTTGTTGCAAATAAATTTAAAGGAGTAAGAGCTGCAAGTGTAACAAGTGTTGATTATGCAAAATCTGCAAAAGCAGATGATGATATAAATCTAATAACTTTATCTGGAGATAATACAAACATTGATGATGCAATCAAAATGATAAATGCTTGGCAAGAAACTGAATTCAAAGGTGGAAGATATAAAGAAAGATTAGATATGTTAGAACAAATAGAAAATGAAAATATGAAATAAGAGGTGTTAATATGTGGGGAGATATAGCAATAGCCTTTTTATTGGCTTTTATAACTGCATTTATGATGACACCATATTCTATAAGGGTAGCAAAAAAAGTTGGAGCTGTTGATGTTCCAAAAGATAATAGAAGGATGCATCATAAGTCAATTCCGAAGTTAGGAGGAGTTGCTGTAATTGCAGGTTTTGTAGTTTCTTTTATATATCTTATAATTACAATTTCGATAGAAGATCCTTCAAGACTTAATTTATTTGGAGTAGAAGAATATGGTAAAAAAATAATGGGATATTTTGTTGGTGTATTAATATTGGGAATTACATGTTTTGTAGATGATGTAAAAACAATAAAACCATTAACAAAATTAGCAGGACAACTTTTAGCTGCAATTGCAGTAGTAATTGCAGGAATAAGAATTATAGAAGTAGTACCAGTATTTCAATCAGAAATACTTAATGAGGCAACTTCAGTAATATTAACGATAATTTGGATTATTGCAATTACAAATGCTATTAATTTAATGGATGGATTAGATGGATTATCATCTGGAATAACAATGATTTCATGCATATCATTATTAATAATATTTTCTTTAAACAATTCACCATTAATTGCAATAATAATGATTACAGCATTGGCAGGAGCATTATGTGGATTTCTTCCATTTAATTTTAATCCTGCAAAAACATTTATAGGTGATACAGGTTCAAATTTCTTAGGGTTTACATTATCAATTGTTTCAATCCTTGGAGTTGCCAAGACATATACTGCAGTGGTAATTATTTTACCTGTTATAGTGTTGGGATTACCAATTGTTGATACTCTATTTGCAATTTTAAGGAGAATACACAAAGGAAAATCTTTAAAAGCAATATTCCAAGCAGATAAAGGTCATTTACATCATAAATTAGTAAGGAAAGGTTTTTCGCAAAAGCAAGCGGTTTATATATTATATGGAATAAGTGCAACATTTGGAATGTTTGCAGTAATATTATTCGAAAGTGGAATAATGAAAGCAATATCATTTGCGCTTATGGTTATTGCAGTAATAGCTTTAGGATATAAAAGTTTCTCTAATTTAAGAGGAGAAGAGGGAACAATGTATGAATGTTCTAATTGTAAATATATATATAATCCAAAAGTAGGAAATGAAACAGCAGGAATAGATCCAAATACGGAATTTTATGATCTACCAGAAGATTGGAAATGTCCAGTTTGCGGAGAAAGAAAAGATATGTTTACACCATATGAAGAAAACTAAACAATAGTATTGATAAAAGAAAAAATTAATAATATAATAATAAAAAAATTAAGAGGTGATAAAGATGTACGTATGTTTAGCATGTGGATATGTATATGATCCAGAAAAAGGAGATCCAGATTCAGGAATAGCTCCTGGAACAGCATTCGAAGATATCCCAGATGATTGGGTTTGTCCAATTTGTGGAGTAGGAAAAGATATGTTCGAAAAACAATAAAATTTATAATAATCTGTTGATAACCAAATGTTTCAACAGATTATTTTATGATTAACAAAAAATATATAAGGATGGAAAATAAAGTGGAAAAAGATAATATAATTAAATTTTTAGCATATAATGGAAGAATTAGTATAACATGTGCAGATACAACAAATCTAGTAGAAGAAGCAAGAAAGATACATGACTTAAGCCCAGTAGCGACAGCTGCACTTGGCAGATTGTTAACCATGGGAGTTATAATGGGAAGTGATTTAAAATCAGAAAAGGATAATATAACTTTACAAATAAAAGGAAATGGTCCTATTGGTAGAATGGTTGCAGTTGTAAATAAGCAACTAAACATAAAAGGAACAGTTGATTATCCACAAGTGGATGCTCCATTAAATGAATTTGGAAAATTGGATGTAGGAAGAGTTGTAGGAACGGACGGATATCTAAATGTAATAAAAGATATTGGTTTAAAAGAGCCATATATTGGTATAATCCCAATTTCTTCTGGCGAAATTGCGGAAGACTTTGCAAGATATTTTACAGAATCTGAACAGACAAGATCAGCTGTTGCTTTGGGTGTATTAGTAAATAAAGATGGAGTTAAAGATGCAGGAGGATATTTATTAAGTGCAATGCCTGATGCAACGGATGAAGATATAACGAATATAGAAAAAAATATATTCGAGGCAGGTGCAATATCAAAAATGTTAGAGAACAATTTGTCATTATATGATATTGCAAGAAAAGTTACAGGTGATAAAAATGTTAAAGTGATAGAACAAAATTTAGAGCCCGTATATAAATGTGATTGTAATAAAGAGAAAATTGAAAAAGCATTAAGTTCACTTAATAAAGAGGAATTAAAAAATATTATAGAAGAAGATGGAAAAGCTGAGATAATTTGCCATTTTTGTAATAAAAAATATTCTTTTTCTAAAGAAGAATTAATAAATATATTAAATAAAAAATAAAACTATGGATATAATAATATTAGGTGATTATTATGAAGATATCTTATATTAAGTCAATTCATGATAATGATAGTTTTAAATTTTTTAAGAATATTGGAATGAATGGTATTGAGTTAGATGATTTAGAAAATGTGGATAAAGTACTAAATCAATTAATAGATCAAAAATATACGACTTTTTTTATAACAAACGAAGTTGCTGGTTATTCACAAGATCTATTTAAAAAATATTATAACTCTAAAGATATTAATGTAATAATTGCCAAAACAAAAATTTAGTTATATGACTAAATGTAAATAAAAAATATTAGTTAAAGCATATATTGTGATTGTAAAAAGCATTAGTTTTTTGTGATTACATATATGCTTCTTTTTATTTAAATAAAAAGAATAAAGAAAAGTATAAAATTTCTAAATTTGTAAATTATTAATATAAATACAAATTTAGAGGTGGTACATATGGAAATGAAAAACATGGTAGTACTAAGAGACCTACCATCAAATATAGTAGAAGAGGCATGGATAATTATAAAACCAGAGATAAGAAACAAAGAAAAAGAACTAATAAAAAGAATGAAAAATAATAGCATAGATAACAAAAGTAAGGGCACATATGTTTTGGAAGAAGCACAAAATGTAATAGAAGATTATTTAAAAAATATTAATAATTATAGGAACAAGAAAAAATATGAAGATATGGAGAAAAAATATAATAAATTAAAAAAAAGAAGCAAAATTCTTTTACTAATTTATATTGTAGTACTAATATTTAGTTTTATATTTTAAACATAAATACCGAACTTTGGGAATATATTTTAAAAAATGTATTTACCAAGGAAGAGGTGTTTTTTTATGGAAAGAGTATTATCAACAGAAGAAAGAATAAGAAGAGCCGAGGAAGTGTATAGAAATAAAAACAATATAAAAACAGAAAACATTAGCAAAAAAACAACTAAAAAGAAGAGAATTTTATTAAGAAAAATGATAATACAGATAGTTGCATGTTTAAGCATATATACATTATTCTATTTTTTTAGTCATTCTGAGGATTTATTTTCTAAGGATATGATGAATAGTGCAAAAGGAATTATGTCATATGATATTAATTTTAATGATTTATATAATAAATTTATAAACTGGCTACAATCAATTAAAGTTTTTGATAAAGAAGAAAAGAACGAAATAGAAAATACTCTTTCGAATGAAATTATGGAAAATATTACAAACGATATAGTTCAAGAGGAAGTAAGCAATACAAGTATAGGTGGTGCGATTCCAGAAGAGGATAATACAAATTTATCACAAATGGAAGTAGATGCAAAAGAAATAAAAAGTAAATACAATTTAACAAAACCACTTACCGGAACAATTACTTCGAGATTTGGATATAGGGAGCCAACAACAAAAACAGTACCAAAAAATCATACTGGGATAGACATTGCGGCAAATACAGGAACAGTAATATATGCAGCTTTAGATGGTGTTGTTAAAATTGCATCTGGAGAAGGAGATTATGGAAATCATCTAAGAATAGAGAAAGACGATGTTGCGATTTATTATGCACACTGCAATAAATTATATGTAAAGGAAGGAGATTATGTAACGCAAAACCAGCCTATAGCAGAAGGAGGGGCAACTGGAAATGTTACAGGTCCTCATTTACATTTTGAAATAAGAAAATCCGATAGATATGTAAATCCAGATATGATTTTAAATTTCTAAATGAAAAGAGTGAAATATGGAATTTAAAATTGATATAAAAATTTTTTTTATTTTTATAGTTTTTCTGATTGTACAACAATTAGAAATGTACATATTATTTATGATTTTTGTAGTAATACATGAATGCTTTCATCTTCTAACTGGTATAATTTTAGGATATAAGGTGAAGAGTATAAAAATTATGGCATTAGGAATTAGTGTATCTTTTAAAGAAAAAACAGAGGAATTTAATACTAAGATACGAAAATCAAATTATAATAATTTAAAAAAGATAATTATATTATTAATGGGACCAATTTCTAATATAATTATTGCAATTATTTTTGCAATACAAAACTTAGCAATTCCAACATATATTAATATGCTAATTGCAATCTTTAACTTGTTTCCAATTTTGCCTTTAGATGGAGGACAAATATTAAATAGGTTATTAAGAATTATATATGGAAATTTAGAAGCATATAGGATTAGCAACATAATTAATAATATTTTAATGAGTATTATTACTGCAATTTCTAGCATTGGAATATTATATACAAAAAATATTGCAATATTATTTATTGTAATTTTTATGTGGTATTTAATAATTAAAGAAAATATCAAATATAAAGAAATAAGCAAATGTTTTAAATATTTTCACAAACTGGACAAAAAAAGCAATTATAATATATAATAACTATGTAAAAGGAGCGAAGAATATGGTTAGTGAAAATATTTTGATAGTAGATGATGAAGCACGAATGAGAAAGTTAATAAAAGATTTTTTAGCTCAAAAAGGATATGGAATCCTGGAAGCAGCAGATGGAGAAGAAGCGCTAGAAGTATTCGAAGAAAATCAAAATAAAATTAGCTTAATCTTATTAGATGTTATGATGCCAAAACTAGATGGTTGGTCAGTTCTAAGACAAATAAGACAAAAATCACAAATACCAATAATAATGCTAACAGCAAGAGGAGAAGAACAAGATGAATTATTTGGATTTGAATTAGGTGTGGATGAATATATTTCTAAACCATTTAGCCCTAAAATATTGGTTGCAAGAGTCGAAGCAATATTAAAAAGAACCAGAAAAGATAAGAACAAAGTTAAGGATTATGGAGGAATAACCATAGACCCAGAAGGAAGAACAGTAAAAGTTGACGGAAAACAAATAGATATGAGTTTAAGAGAATATGAATTACTCAAATATTTAGTCGATAATGAAAATATTGCATTATCAAGGGATAAAATATTGAATAATGTATGGAATTATGATTATTATGGTGATTCAAGAACGATAGATAGTCATATAAAAAAGATTAGACACAAATTAGGAAAAAAAGGAAAATATATAGAGACAATGCGTGGCGTTGGTTATAAATTTGAGGTAAAAGAGTGAAAAAGGTAGAGAAAAAATATAGTTCCATACGTTTTAAATTATTTATAACACTTGCAATTTCGGTTATAATTATAATTTTATTTTTAATAATATTAAATAATATAGTTCTTGAATCATTCTATTTATATACCAAACAAGGAGCACTTATAGATATTTTTGATGAAGTGAATGAGGCATATAACGAAGGAAAGCCAGAAAAAGTTATTACTAATCTATTATCTAGTTATGCATCTAAAAGTAATTATGACATTATATTGGAAACTCAAGATGGTATAAATTTATATACATCAAATGAAAATTTTATTCAAACAATGAATGAAATGAATATTTTAAAAGATAGTAATAAGAATATAATTTATGCAAATAAAGATATTAATATAAAAAAAGTAAGAGATCCATTAGATAATAGTTCGTATATACTTTTATCGGGTGAACTGGATAATTATTATAAGTTATACATAAGAATGCCAATTTCATCAATTCAAGAAAGTGTTAAGATATCTAATACATTTTTATATTTAATTGGAGGAATTACATTAGTTATTGCTGGAATAATAATTACATTTATTTCGAAGAGGTTTACGGAACCAATTAGAGAATTAAATGAAATAGCTGATAAAATGTCAAAACTAGATTTTAGTAAGAAATTCCATCCAAAAGATAGTGATGATGAAATAAATGACTTAGGAAAAAGTATTAATATAATGTCTGATAAGTTGGAAGCTACAATAAAACAATTAAGGAATTCTAATATAGCACTAGAAAAAGATATAGAAGAAAAATCTCAAATAGAGGAAATGAGAACACAGTTTATATCAGATGTATCACATGAATTAAAAACACCAATAGCATTAATTCAAGGATATGCAGAAGGGCTAGCAGAGAATGTAAATACAGATGACGAAAGCAGACAGTTTTATGCTGATGTAATAATTGATGAAGCAAATAAAATGGATAAATTGGTTAAACAATTGTTAGAGCTTATGAAATTAGAGTATGGAAAAAGAGAATTTCAAAATGAAAATTTTAACATTGTTGAATTAATACAAGAAGTTATTAGAAAATCAAAAGTTATGCTTGATGAAAACAATATAGAAATTAGAACAAATATGCCAGAAGAAGTTATAGTTTATGCAGATGAATTTTATATAGAGCAAGTAGTAACTAATTATCTTACAAATGCAATAAAACACGCAAAAGAAATATTTAATGAAAAATATATTGAAATAAAAGTAGAAAATCATACCAAAAACAATAAGATTAGAATATCTGTCTTTAATACTGGTGATAATATTGCAGAAGAAGATTTACAAAGAATATGGAGACGTTTTTATAAGGTTGATTCATCAAGGAATAGAGATGATGGTGGAACGGGAATAGGATTATCACTAGTAAAAGCAATAATGAATAATTACAATAATGATTATGGTGTCATAAATAAGGATACAGGTGTTGAGTTCTATTTCGAATTGAACAAGGAAAATTAGAAAATAAAGGGAGAAATTGTTAATAATAATTTCTCCTTTTATTTTTATGAGTTATAATATAATAAATTTTAAAGCTTGTAATTATAAGAAAATTGTCGAATTATGTCTAGCGAAAATTCTTTACAAATACATAAAAATGAAGTAATATAATTAAAATTGCAATTTGATTAAAAATCTTTAAATGGGTGGTGATATCCATATGTAATTATAGTCATAAAAATATTTGTTTAATGTCTTTTATAATTTCTTTAATTATTTTTATTTTTATAAATCAAATTTTTTTACAAAAATCAAATAATCTTATTAATAATTCTAATATGTTTTTTGAAAACTCTTTAAATAAAATAAATCCCGAAAATGTAAAGAATTTAAATAATACAAATGAATTAAAAGTAAATATTAGTAAAGAAAATCTAAATATTTGGCAGATAGAAATTCCTTCAATAGATTTAATAGCTCCGATAGCTGAAGGAACTAGTGCAGAGACTATGAATGAATATGTAGGTCATTTTATAGAAACTCCAAAGGAAAGTGGAAATATAGGACTTGCTGCACATAATAGAGGATATAGCGTGAATTATTTTGCTAAATTAAAGTTATTAAAAGAAAATGACTTAGTAATTTATAAATATAAAGGCGAAGTTTCGCAATACATTGTAAATAAAATTGGAATTATAAAAGATACTGACTGGAGCAAATTAGAGCAATCAGAAGAAGAAAAATTAACATTAATAACATGTGTGGAAGATGAACCTGAATATAGAAGATATGTTCAAGCAATAAAAACAAAATAAAGAAAGGAAATAAAAGAAAATGAAGGTCTTATTAAAAAAATTTACAATTATTTTTAGTATTATATTAATAATATTTAATACAATTACAATTACAGCTTTTGCAAATATTAATGAAAAAAATTTGTATTCAAAGGGTGATTGTGGAAGATTATTAAAAAAAGGAGATATTGTCGTAAAGACATATATCGTTGTTTATAATGATAATGGAAAAGAATATCCAGCATATTGCTTAGATAAAGATAAAGAAGGTGTTAGTGACAATTTAACATATTCAGTAAACTTAGATGGAATTATAAAAAATGTCCATATTTGGAAAGCTATAACAAATGGTTATCCATATAAAACCCCCCAAGAAATGGGATGTAATACTGTAGGAGAAGCTTTTATGGCAACAAAAATGGCAGTATATTCTGTTTTATATAATTATTCAATAAATGATTTTTCACCAATTGGAGAAGCAGGACAGAGAACATGGAATGCTTTAAATAATATTTTAGTAAAAGTTAATGATGGGAACAATTCACAGATATCTTCAGCTTTAAAAATAGAAGAAGAAACACTTGAATGGAAAGAAAATGATAGAGATAACAAATATATTAGTAAAGATTTTATCGTAACTTCAGAAGCACCGATGGATTCTTATAAAATAACTAAAGAAGGAGGACCTGATGGAACAAAAATAACTAATCTTAATGATGAAGAAAAAGAAGAATTTTCAGACAAAGAAAAATTTAGAGTTTCAATTCCAATAAGCGAATTAAGTAGTGGAGGAAATATAAGATTAAAAGCAGTTGCGAATGTAGAAACAAAACCAATATTTATAGGAAGAGCACCAAATACTAATAACCAAGATTATGCAATAACTGGAATATCTTATGAGGAAGGTAGTGGAGAAAAAGAAATATATTTTGGAAGTAATCAAACAAAAATTAAAATAGTAAAAAAGGATGAAACAGGAACAAAAAATTTAGAAGGTGCAATATTTCAATTATTAGATTCTAATAAAAAAATTATAATATCAGAATTAAAAACTAACGAAAATGGCGAAGTGAAAATCGAAAATATATTACCGGGAAAATACTATATAAAAGAAATACAATCACCAGCAGGATATATTTTGTATGATGGTTATATAGAAATAAATCCTGAATTTAATGAGGAATTAACAGTAACTATAAAGAATTCAAAAGAGGATGTTCCAGAAATTAATTCCACTAAAAATAAATTAGGTGTGAAAAATGAGCTAAAAAAATTACCAAAAACAGGAATGTAAAAATAAATTTCATTGACAGATATTTTCCAAAAATATATAATTATATACGAATAGAACAAAGGAAAAAGGGAATATTCAAATAGGGGGAATATTTGTAATGAAATATCAAGAAAGAAAAGATAATAGAAAAATTAAAAAGATATTTTTTATAATCATGTTAATAATTGTTATAATTGCAATTATAATTGGAATAAACTTTATAATAAATAAGAACAAGGAAAAATATACGATAGATGAGATATCTAGTGATGATATAAAATATTACAGAATAACAAGTAATGGACTATCAGGCGTAATAGATAGGAATGGTAATGTTATAGTAAAACCAGAATATAATACTGTAAAAATACCAAATCCAAAAGAGCCAATATTTGTATGTCTTTTTGATTATAACCCTTCAACAGGGGAATATAAAACTAAAGTACTTAACGATAAAAATGAAGAACTATTAACAGATTATGAAAGTGTTAATACAATAGAAATAAAAGAAATAATAAGTAGTATTCCATATGAAAAAACAGTATTGCAGTATAAAAAAGATGGAAAGTATGGAATAATAGACTTTAATGGAAAAGAGATAACAAAACCTATTTATGAAGAAATAAGAAATATGCCATATCGTGAAGGTGAACTAATAGTAAAAAAAGATGGAAAATATGGTGTTATTAATATAAATGGTGGTAAACTATTAGATTTTAAATATGATTATATAACTGGAGATAATTACTATAGTAAAGAGAAAGAATATTCGTTGGATGGATATATAGTTGGAATTAATAATTCAGAAGGAAAAATGCAATACGGATATTTAGATAGCAAAAGAAATGAATTATTGGATATCAATTTTGACAGAATATATAGAATGAATAATGTAGAAGATGATGAAAACATATATATAATAGCTGAAAAGGAAAGTAAAATACAGTTATATAAAAATAATAAATTATTATTAGACAACGATTACCAGGCAATAAAATATAATGAAGATAGTAAATTATTAATTCTACAAAAAGACAATAAATATGGAGTAACTGATTTAAATGGAAAACAGATTTTAAATACAGAATATGATCAAATCCAAATACCAGGAAATTATATAATAGCAAGTAAATCTGGAAATATGGAAACATACAATATTTCTGGAGAAAAACAAGAAAATTCATTATATTCAAATATAATAAACACCAGTAATGAAAATTACAAGATAACAGTTGACTATAATAATAAATATGGAGTTATGACAAAGGATGAGCAACCAATAATACCAAACCAATATAATTTTATACAATATTTATATGATAATTATTTTATTGTAGGTTCAGAAAATGGACAAGCAGGAATTATAAATGATAAGGCAGAAATAGTTGTACCAATTGAATATGAAATAATACAAAAATTAGAAAATAGTGATATTGTACAAGCTGTTCATAATGATGTACTAGAACTATATAACAAACAAATGGAAAAAATAGTAGAAATGCAGGATGGAAAATTAGATATTCAAGATGATTACGTAAAAATATATTCAGATACAGAAACACAGTTTGTAGGAATAGACGGAACATTAAAAACAGATTTTGAAATCTTTCCAGATAATAATTTATTTGCATCAAAAAAAGATGGCAAATGGGGATTTGTGGATAAGAACAATAATGTTAAAATAGATTATGTATATGATAAAGTTACAGAATTAAATGAGTTAGGTTTTGCAGGAATAAAACTAAATGGTAAATGGGGAGTAATAGACAAGAATGGAAATATAGTCTTAGAACCAGTCTATGAAATCCCTGAACAAAATGGAGAACCTTATTTTATAGGGAAATACTACAAAGTAATCTCAGGATATGAAGAAGAATATTTTACTGATGAAATAGAAGAATAAAATGTTACAAAAGATAATAGGGCGTCTTTAGCGCCCTATTATCAAATTAAAGGAGGAAAAAATAAGATGTATCAAGAATTTGGAATATCAGAAAAAGTAGAACATATAGCAATAAAGGCAGAAAGTGAACTAAAAGATGAATTTAATAAAATAGATAGGATATGTGAAATAAACAGTATGAAAGTTTTAAAAGCATTCCAAGATAATAATGTATCAGAAGTACATTTTGGTACAACAACAGGGTATGGATATGATGATATAGGAAGAGATGTAATAGAAAAGATATATTCTCAAATATTTAAATCTGAGGACAGTTTAGTAAGAAATCAATTTATTTCAGGAACACATGCTTTAACAGTAACATTATTTGGATTATTAAGACCGGGAGATATTTTATTAAGTATTTCTGGTGAACCATATGATACATTGCATGAAGTTATAGGTATAAAAGATAATCCTAGTTCTTTAAAGTCATTTGGAGTTAAATATGAACAAATAGATTTAATAGACGATGACTTTGATTATAAAAAAATTCAAGAGGTACTAAGAAATAAAAAAATAAAAGTTATCGAAATACAGAGATCAAAAGGATATTCTACAAGAAAAACAATTAATATTTCTAAAGTAGAAAAAGTTATAAAAGCGATAAGAGAAGTAGATAAAGATGTAATAATAATGATCGACAATTGTTATTGTGAATTTGTAACAGATAAGGAACCAATAGAAATTGGAGCAGATATTGCAGTTGGATCATTAATAAAAAATTTAGGTGCTGGAATTGCTTCAAATGGTGCATATGTAGTAGGAAAAAAAGATTTAATAAATTTAGTTGCAGAAAGATTAACTTCACCAGGAGAAGGAAAAGAAGTAGGACCAAGTTTAGGAGCGAATAAGCAATTTTTAAAAGGCTTGTTTTTTGCACCAAGTGTTGTTGCAAGTAGCTTAAAAACAGCGATTTTAACAAGTAAGATAATGGAGGATTTAGGATATAAACCAGAACCAAAATATAATGAAGAAAGAGCAGATATTGTACAAAATATAGAATTTGGTAATGCAGAAGATTTAATTAAATATTGCCAAGGAATACAAATGGGTTCACCAATAGATTCGAATTCTGTTCCAGAACCATGGGATATGCCAGGATATGATGATAAAGTAATAATGGCTGCAGGGGCATTTACACAGGGATCTTCAATAGAATTATCTTGTGATGGACCAGTAAGACCACCATATATAGCATATCAACAAGGAGCATTAACATATCAATATGGAAAAATAGGAGTATTAAAGGCAGTGGACAATTTGTTAAAAAATAAGAAATAAAAGGAAAGATAAAATGAAAGTTATAGTAATAGGTGGAGGACCAGCAGGCATGATGTCTGCAATAACATCAGCTAAAGAGAAAAACGAGGTAATTTTACTAGAAAAAATGAATAGTTGTGGTAGAAAGTTGTTAATTACAGGAAAGGGTAGATGTAATATAACAAGTAGTTTGCCAATGGATAAATTTATAGAGAATATTCCGGAAAATGGAAAATTTTTATACAGTGCTTTTAAAAATTATACGAATCAAGACATAATAGAGATGTTAAAAGAAAACAATGTTGAGGTTAAAGAAGAAAGAGGAAATAGAATCTTTCCAACTTCAGATAAATCAATGGATGTGCTAAAAGCATTCGAAAAAGAGTTAAAGAAAAATAATGTAAAAATATATTATGATGCAGAAGTAAAGGAAATAATTTGTAAAGAAAACAAAGTAGAAGGAGTAATATATATAAATAAAAATACGGGTAAACTAGAAAAAATTAAAGCAGATAAAATTATAATAGCAACAGGTGGAAAGTCGTATCCAAATACTGGTTCAACAGGTGATGGATATATATTTGCAAGAAAATTAGGCCATACTATAACAAAAATAAGTGGTTCATTAGTTCCTTTATTATCTAGCGGAAATGATTTAAAAATATGCCAAGATATGCAGGGATTATCCTTAAGAAATATTGGAATGAATATTATAGATAAGGAAAAAAATAAAAAAATATATGAAGATTTTGGTGAGTTATTATTTACACATTTTGGAGTATCTGGTCCAACAATATTAAGCAGTTCAGCACATATTTTAAGGTATAAGAATGCAGAGCAATTAATGGAAGAAGATAAAATTAAATTGCAGATAGATTTAAAACCAGCTTTAAATAAGGAAAAACTAAATTTAAGAGTGCTTAGAGATTTCGAGAAATTTAAAAATAAACAAATAGATAATGCTTTAATAGATCTATTACCTAAGAAAATTATTGAACCTGTAATAAGAAAATCCAATATAGAATTATATAAAAAAGTTAATGAAGTGACTAAAAAAGAAAGAGAAAATTTAATAGACACAATTAAATGTTTTGAGATAATAATTTCAGGGTTTAGACCAATAGAAGAAGCAATAATCACAAGAGGTGGAATAAACACAAAAGAAATAAATCCTAAAACAATGGAATCTAAGATTATTAAAGGATTATATTTTGCAGGAGAAATTATAGATGTTGATGCATACACAGGAGGATTTAATTTACAAATTGCTTATTCTACTGGTTATACAGCAGGATTAAATAATTAAAACGAAGGAGATTATATGAAAGAATATAATACGATTGAGCAAGAGATAACAAGTGAAATAACAGAAAAAAAATCAAGATTTATAGCAACATTAGTACATATTAATTCTATAAAGGAAGCAGAAGGGGTTTTAGAAAGAGTACGAAAAAAATACTATGATGCAAAACATAATTGCTATGCATATAGGGTAATAGAAGAAGGAAGTATCTTAGAGAGAAGTAGTGACGACGGAGAACCTTCTGGAACAGCAGGAGCGCCAATATTAAATATATTACAACAACTGAATTTGTGTAATAATATAATTATTGTTACAAGATATTTTGGAGGAATATTATTAGGAACAGGAGGATTAGTTAGAGCATATTCACAATCTGCTAAAGATGCGATAGAAAAGAGTAAGATAATAAAAAAACAGGAAGGGTATGAAGCAAGACTAGAAATAGAGTATAAAGATTTTGAAAAATTAAAATATTTATGCAATAAAAAAGAAATAAATATAAAAGATACTATATATCGTGAAAACATAATTGTATTATTAGAGATAAAAGAAGAAGATAAAGATATATTTAGTATTGCAGATAAAATAAATTTTAAGCCTATAAATTATAAAATAGTTCAAAAAGTCTATATTTAATTAATACAAATTTTATTAAAATTCACAAAAGAGCGAAGAAGATTGATATTTTCTTCTACCAACATACAAAAATTTCCAGTTTAATTTGAAGAAATTTCCAAATTAACTTGCAAATAATAGGAAAAAGTATTATAATATAACTGTAAAATATTTACAAAAAAATAAGTGTAGGGGGAAGAAAATTGAAAGAAAAGATTACTATATTAATTGCTGATGATAATGTAGATTTTACAAGAACATTATCAAATTATTTAGAAAAGAAGGAAGATATCGAAGTAATTGGAATTGCCAAAGATGGTAATGAAGCTTTCGAAATTATTCAAGGAACGCATCCAGATATTTTACTATTGGATGTAATAATGCCACATTTAGATGGTATTGGAGTATTAGAAAAATTAAATGAATCAACAATGCAGAAAAAACCAATAAGTATTATGTTATCTGCAGTAGGTCAAGACAAAATTACACAAAAAGCAATTGCTTTAGGAGCACAATATTATGTGGTAAAACCATTTGATATTGAAGTTTTAATAAAAAGAATTAGGGATTTAAAATATTATCAACCAACTCAAAACAATAATTTTATTGCGAGAGAAAGTAAACCTCAATACATAGATATTTCCCCAGATAAGAAAAATGATGAAAGGAATTTGGAAGCTTTAGTAACAAACCTAATACATGAAGTAGGTGTACCAGCACATATAAAAGGATATCAATATTTAAGAGAAGCAATTATGATGGTAGTAAACGATATAAATGTAATAAATCAAATAACAAAACAATTATATCCAGACATAGCTAAGAAATTTCATACAACACCAAGTAGAGTAGAACGTGCAATTCGTCATGCAATAGAAGTTGCATGGAGTAGAGGAAAAGCAGATGAAGT